>CAJMAX010000001.1 GCA_905211505.1 uncultured bacterium
TGTTTATATTTTTAAATAAGAAAAAACCTGATATTATAAAGAAAAAATCTACGCAAATAAATCCATATCTAAAATTTCTAAATACATATTGGTATATTGTAGGAGTATCTAGTGTCTGACTTGATAAGATTTTATTGAATACTACATAAAAATGATATAAAAGAATATCAATAGAAAATATAAATCTCAAAAAATCTACATTTTGGAATCGTTCTTTTGTTTTTATTGCTGTGTTTTCTGCGCACATAATCCCTCTTTCCTGCTATTTTAGTTCAGCTTTATCTAATATTCGGTATTCTTAATTCCTAAACATGATATGTTAGTACTGATTTTTGTGTCAATTGGCAGCATGGGTACCTTTTTTATTATGTAAAGACTAAATATAATATTTACAAATAGGATGGTTTATGACGAGTTTTCAAAATAAATTTGGCGCCAGAGTTAAAGAACTGAGAAAATCAAAAAAATATACTCAGGAGCAGTTGGCAGAAAAGTTAAATATTGGTGTAAGGTCTCTGGGTAAAATTGAGACTGGTAACAGTTTTCCTTCTATGGCAACTTTGGAAAAAATAATAGAAGTTTTTGATATTCCTGCTGTTGAACTTTTTGATTTTGAGCATTTGCAAACTTCGCAAAATTTGAAAGAATTAACTTTTGAAATGATAAATTCAAATCCTGAGAAAATTCGTGATATTTATAAAATAGTAAAAGCTCTTACCTCATAAATCTGTTATTTTGAAGCTGGGGTATTCTGATTGGTTTGAAAACTCTTTTGGTGCATTTTTTATTGCTTGATAAAATAAATCATTAATTTTAATTTCTTTTCCGTCGATTAGTATTTTTGTTTTTGGAATGTTTTTTAATACCTCAAACCCCTGTTCTCCTGCACCGATATATGGATCAATTGTGCAACTGAATGTCCTGTTTTTATCTATTGGATTTTGGTTTTCATCTAATAGTTTTTCTCCATTAATTTCTATTTGTAGAATTTTGTAAGTTTTATCTTCGGGATTTCCTTTTCCTGTAACTGTTATATTCTGCGAGCATTGAACAAATTTTGAGTTTCCTTGTGATTTATACATTCTATTTAGAGTTGCGTTTTCAAAAACTTTTTTTAATTGTTCTACTGAAATATCAATTTTTTCTATTGTGGAAGTCGCACACATTACTCGCTGTAAATCATATTTAGTAATAACATCACTGTCTTCAAGGCGAAGCGGGTACATTGTAAAACCTGTTGAATGAAATGCTATATCCGTGTTCCCAGCTTCTTTCATCTTGTCAGAAATAAATGTTCCCAGCGGGCAGGCATCAGAGTAGCACTTTGTAAGATTTAAAACTCTTTTGGCAACTGGTGTTTTTAATTGTGTTTTTGTTTCGTATTCTTTTATCGGTTGTTCAAATTCTGATATAAAATCTATTTGGGTTAATGAAATTTCTTCAATATTTTTAATTTCATTATCAATGGTCATTTTGTACAGTGTTCTTGCAAATGCCAGCGGGTAGAAAATATTGTTGTCATAATCAGGTTTTATTGGAGAATGTTCATGACCACCGATTATTAAATCTATATTTATTCCTTTATTTTTTGTGTAATCTTTCAATGCTTTACTGTATGTGTACCAGTGGTGATTCAGGATTATAATTTTATCATAAGGTTCATTGATTGAGTTTATGAGATCCGTAAATGCAAGTTCCGGCTGTATTAATTCCAGACCAAACTTTTTTACGCATGAATTGTTTACACAAAATCCGGTTATTAAAAATTTTTGTTCGTTTATTTCAATTATTTTATAGCTAGATACCCAGTCGGTGTATTTAGAAGTTTTTGCGTCTTTCAAATTTGAACAAATAATATTTATTCCTGCTTGTTCAAATTTATTTATCGTTGATTTTAGGTATTCAAAATCCTCTTTTTTAAATCCAAAATCGTTATTCCCAAGGGTTATAAATATTTCAGCCTGCGGGAGCAGTTCTTTGAGCTTTAGATACGCATTGACAGACAGGTCTCTATCATAAATTCCTTTAAACAAATCTCCGCTGTCAAAAAGCAGAAAAGGTTTAGTATTATTTTTTTCGTATCTGTAAATTCCGCTCAGTAATCGGCTGAGGTTACTGCTTTCCTGATGAGAGTCTGTGATTGCATATATATTTGTTTCCACTGATTTATAATCCTTTTCTTATTTATAAAATATCAAAAATTTTTAATGTTATCAATTTTGTAAAATTTTAAATATTGACTAAATATGTTATAATTACTGTATGAATGAGAAATTAAAAGAAAGTTTAAAACTATTGCCATCGTTACCGGGTTGTTATTTATATTACAATTCAGATAATGAAATAATTTATGTCGGTAAAGCAAAAATTTTAAAACGCCGTGTGAAATCTTATTTTAACAGGAAACACGATAGTGTTAAGGTTAATGTATTAGTTTCTCAAATTGATCATTTGGAATATATTATAACAAATACTGAAGTAGAGGCTTTAATCTTAGAAAGTCATCTGATAAAAAAACATAAACCGAAGTATAATATTTTATTAAAAGATGATAAAAAATATCCGTATTTTCTGATTACTGATGAGGATTTTCCTAGAATATCTATAGTTCGTAAGCGAAATATAAATCAAGAAAAAGGAAGATACTACGGACCTTATACAAATATTCGGGCAATGCATTCTACTCTTGATTTTTTGAAAAAGATTTTCCCTTTAAGGCAATGTAAAACTCCAAAATTTAAAAATAGACCCTGCCTATATTATCATATAGGGAAATGTCTTGCTCCATGTCAAAATATGGTGACGAGTGAAGAGTATAAAGCTATTGTTCATCAGGCGGAATTGTTTTTGTCAGGCAAACAGTCCGAATTGATGAAACAGTTAATGGATCAGATTCAAAAGTATTCTGAAGCTGAACAATTTGAAAAGGCTGCAAGACTCAGAGATAGTTATTTTGATTTACAAAAAACTCTTGAAAAACAAAAAGTTGTTTATGAAAATACAAAATTAAATGAAGATGTTATTTCTCTACAGCATGAAGATGGTATTTTAGCTATTGTGATTATGATGATTAGAGAAGGGCGTCTGATTGACAAAAAAGATTTCACTTATGATGTTGAAGAAGAGGATAAGACTGAATTTTTTGCAACATTCTTTAAAGAATACTATAATACTTTGTCATTGGAGTTCCCTGACCGCATAGTTTCAAATGAGCTGGAATCCGTGGGGGATAAGCCTCTTTATGAAGAGTGGCTTAATATAATTTCAGGTAAAAAAGTCAAAATTAGTTATGGTAAAACTCCGCAGGGTAAAGAGTTACAAAGTCTTGCAGATAAGAATGCTAAAGTGATTTTGGATAATGCAAAGCTTTCTAAAATGTCTAAAATTAGGGATGATTTTAACAATATTGGTTCATATCTTAAAGAAAAATTAAAACTCAATAATTTTCCGTATAGAATGGAGTGTTATGATATTTCTCATATTCAAGGGACTAATACAGTAGCATCTATGGTAACTTTTATAAACGGATTGAGTAAAAAGTCAGAGTATAGAAAATTTAAGGTTAAATCAACAGAGGGTAAACCTGATGACTTTATGTCAATGAAAGAGGTTTTGACACGAAGACTTTCAAGATTAGGTGAAAAAGGTTGGGATAAACCTGATTTGATTATTATTGACGGTGGTAAAGGTCAGTTATCAAGTGTTATGCAAATTGTTGAAGATATGGGTATCTCAGGTATTGACTTTGTCAGTCTTGCAAAAAGACAGGAAGAAGTATTTTTACCACACACGTCTAAGTCAATTCTTTTGCCGAGAGAATCCAGTGCTCTGTTTTTGATTCAAAGAATCAGAGATGAGGCACACAGATTTGCTATTACTTATCATAGAAAGCTTCGTTCTAAAAAAAGTATATCTTAGATTAATGGCGAGGTTTAAACATTGCTTTGAGATATGATTTTAAATCTTTTTTAATCTCTTCGACAGTTTCAACTTCCGGATCATCTGTATCTTTTGGTTTTGGGCGATTATCTTCAACTTCGCTTATAATTTCATCATTTTCGTCATTCACTGTATCAATAGCTCCATTTAAAGGCATAGCCATTTCAATAAGATCTTTGAACGCTTTTTTCTTTTTTGGAGCTTGGCGTTTTACTTCATCAGCTTCACCTTCTTGTGAGACAGCTTTGTTTTCTTCGCCGGCTCTAACTAAGTCTCCGACGGATATATAGATTTCTTTCAAATCCGCAATAACAGTACTTGTACCAAGCCATTTTTTTACATATTTTTCATCAGGCCCCAAACCTCCATCGGTTTTGGTGCCATCTGCAATATTAAATATTGCTTCGGAAATTCCAATTGTGATAATTACGTGCGGGTAAGTATATTTGGTACTCATTTTTAGTTTCAAATTATTGTACTTTGTTACATTCAGAGTTGTAGAGTTGTGAGCGTCTTCTTGCTGTGCAATAATTGATTCTTGTAATTTTACGGCCATTTCATGAAGAGTTTTCATCTGAGCCTCCTTTTTTATAGCATTTTATTCTTTTTAAGTTCTTTTTTCATTCCAGCAAATCTCTTTCTTTTGTCTGCAGCAAAGTTTCGTTTTTGCCTGTCAATACCTGTTGATGTCATATCTACTTCGATTTTTTCATCACTTTTTTCAGCTCTTCTTAATTTATCCATAGCAGAAGTTGTTGATTTTTTAGACGGATCAGTTTCATCATCGTCCTTAATCGCTTCTTTAATGAGTTTCCAATGAGCTTCTAATTCTTTGTGAATGTTATATCTGGCCGCCCATCTCTTTACATAGCCGTCTTCGTTGCCTAATCCGCCTTCAAGTTTACTTCCGTCTTTTATGCTAAAACATGCTTCTGATATTCCGATTTGGACAAAAAAATGTGGTTCATCAACTTTTCTTGGATCCATAAATACTTTTAAATTATTATATTTATAGGCATAAGATTTTGCATCAGTATGTTTATCTGCTAAGGCATTAATCAAAAAGTCAGTTAAACTGTTGTCGAATTTAGCTATAGAATTTGCTTTCATTATTAATTATCCTTATATTAATTATTTAAGCTATGTATAGGTGCTGGAATTCTACCACCTCTTTTAACGAATTTAGTAGAAGAAAGTTCATTAATCGGCATAATAGGAGCTTCTCCCAATAATCCGCCGTATGAAATTTTGTCTCCTACATCTTTTCCTGCTGCCGGAATAATTCTAACTGCAGTAGTTTTTTTGTTAATCATTCCAATAGCCATTTCATCTGCGATAATACCTGCAATTGTGTCTGCAGAAGTTTTTCCTGGGATTGCAATCATATCTAACCCAACAGAACAAACTGAAGTCATTGCTTCCAATTTATCAAATTTTAGATAGCCTTCTGTTGCCGCTTCTATCATTCCTGCATCTTCTGATACAGGAATAAATGCACCTGATAATCCTCCAACATGAGAACTTGCCATAATTCCGCCTTTTTTTACTGCGTCGTTAAGCATTGCAAGTGCCGCTGTTGTGCCATGAGCACCGGCATGTTCCAGACCCATTGCTTGAAATATACCTGCAACGCTGTCTCCAGGTGCTGGTGTTGGTGCTAGTGATAAATCTATTACGCCAAAAGGTATATCTAATTTTTTTGCTAATTTTCTGCCTACAAGTTCTCCAGTGGAAGTTATTTTATAAGCTATTTCTTTGATTTTATTAGCAAGTTCTGACATATCAGCATCATCTGGCAGTGCTTCGACTGCAGCTCTAACTACGCCAGGCCCAGAAACTCCAACATTTAGGGCACATTCTGGTTCTCCCATTCCGCAGAATGCTCCGGCCATAAATGGATTGTCTCCAGGTACGTTACAGAACACTACAAGTTTTGCTGCTCCTATACCATCTCTGTCTTTGGTTAATTCTGCTGCTTTTTTGATTATTTCTGACATTTTTAAAACAGCATCCATATTTATTCCGGCTTTAGATGAGGCAACATTAACAGAAGAACAAACGCGTTCTGTTTTTGCCAGAGCTTCAGGAATACTTTCAATTAAAAGTTTATCGCCCTTTGTGCATCCTTTTTCAACTAATGCTGAAAATCCACCGACAAAGTTTACGCCAACTTCTTTTGCGGCTTTATCCAGAGTTTGTGCGATTCTTACGTAATCAGGATTTTTGCAGGCTTCGCCGATAAGTGAAATAGGGGTAACTGCAATTCTTTTGTTAATAATTGGTATAGAATATTCATCTGCTAGTTCATCTGCATATTCTACAAGATTTTTGGCATATTTTTTTATTTTGTTATAGATATTATCACAAACTTTATCTATATCTTCGGAAATACAATCTCTAAGACTCAGTGCCAGTGTCACTGTTCTGATATCAAGGTTGTATAATCTTATCATATCAATGGTTTCTAGTATATTTTGTTCGTCAATCATTTTATTCTTTCCTTAATCCTAAAGCTGTAGATACATTCCAGTCTTTTACTTTTAATTTCAGTTCAACGCGTCTGCTTTTGTCATAATCTTCTTTTCCGTTAACCAGAACTGGCTCGTTAAAGCTTTTTCCTTCAACTACAAGTATCTTTCTGAATTGTTCTGCGTATTTTTTATCATAATTTGTTTTGAAAATATATTCGGCTACTGCGTTTGCTCTTTTTAAACTCAAATCCATATTTTTTAAAAACTGTTCATCTTTTGAGGTTACTCCAGCAAACATTTGTGAATCTGTGTGTCCCTGGATAATTATACTTCCAATTTGTCCTGCGAGTTCTTTGTCTGCAAAAATTGTGTTTATATAAATTGGAGCAAGTTTATCAAGCAGCTTTTTCCCGTTATCAGAAAGTACATAACTATTCAATTCAAAAAGTTCGACGTCAGAAATTTTTAAGTCTCCTGTCATTTTATCTATATCGGCAGCAATGTTAGATTCCTTTAATCCTTCGCTGATTTTTTCAGAAACTTCCATTTGAACTTTTTGTTGTTGAACTGTTTCTTG
Organism: uncultured bacterium; assembly: GCA_905211505.1. GTDB lineage: Bacteria > Cyanobacteriota > Vampirovibrionia > Gastranaerophilales > Gastranaerophilaceae > Zag111. Next base: position 6,988 of record CAJMAX010000001.1, read on the forward strand.
AGAAAAACCTGTCATAGCAAGTACAAATAGCGTAATGAAAATAATAGCTAATCCCAGCAGTAAGTCTGCCATTGTAACCCAAAAGATATTTCCGCTATCTTCCTCACTATTCTGTTTTCCTCTGTACATTATCGCCATATGAATCCTTAGAATAATTCATCTACAACATCTGACTTGCCAGATTTTGCAGTCTCTTTTAATTGTTTATTAAGCTGGTTTAGTCCGAATATTAAGTTTTCCAAGTATGGAACAAGGTTGGTTGCCATACTTGCGTTGAATGCTGTTTTAAATTGGTTTGGCATTGTGCTCATCAAGTTTGCTGCAGAGTTATTTTGTATTTTTGTTTCTCTTAAAAGTTCGTACAGGAATTTTTCTGATGATATGCTTGCAAATAGGGAGCCCATAATTTCTTGAATTTTGTTTAGGCGGATTTTGCATATCTTGTTATATAGGATTCTTTCAATCATAAGGTATACAAGAGATGAACCTACTGCAATAACTGATACTAACGCTGCTGTCTGCATGCTTACCATGAAGCTTGATACTGATGCTATTGTTTTTTCTTGAGTTGAAAAATCGATTCTACCAAATGCGATTGCAATATTCAAAAATGTAAACAATGGTCCAAAACCTGTTAATACGGTTGGTATTGTTTGTATCATTTTAAAATTGAATTTTGATGTAACCAGAGTTTCTTCGTTAAAAAAGTATAACGGGTCAACAGTGGTTTGAATATTTTGGACTGTTGAAGATATGTTCTGATATTTGAAGTCTTCTCCCGTTGTTTTTAGCGCTACGGATTCAGAAAAGACCAAGGTGTTTTTAAACTCTGACCATATTGCTGATACATAAGGATTTGAGTTCATCCATTCATCAATTTCTTTAAATCTGAAATTAAGATCATTTTTCTTAAATGCAGACATAAAATCTATTAATATTTTTAAATTTTTGCCTGTTGCTACATACTTAGAATAACAATAAATTGTTGAAGATACAAAAACAATTACAACAATTAATATTGGTATATCTGTAATAACTTTTGTTATATCCATAAATTACCATCCTTGCTGGGTATTATAGCATATTTTCACCAAACAGGCAAATAGTTATTCCAAAATAAATTTTATAGCTGAGTGAAGATACTTTCCTATTAGTATGCAAATAAAGCTTAATGCAATATCGTAAAGGATTTTAAGTCCGCTTTGCGCACATATCCAACTATATATAAATGCAGCGCCTTCATGTTTCATTAAAGCTATGATAGACATGTAAATTATTCCGCAAAGGTGTATTGTTAAAACTCCGCAGAATGTTGCGATTATCATATTCTTAAATGAGTATTTCTTTTGTATGATGTTGCCAGCAATTGCTACTGCCGGAATGTATGCAAGTATATAACCAAATCCAAATTGAGCTATATATCTTATACCTCCTCCAAGTGCAAATAAAGGTAAAGAACATAAGCCGAGTAAAATATATATAACTGTGCTTGTTATAGCCATTCTTTTCCCGAGGGTTGCGCAAATAAACATTATTACAGGTATTTGCGGAATTATGTTAAAATTGTATATAAAGTCTTCTGTAGTGAGAGATTTATTTGAAAATATTTCTAAAGGAAGATAATAATGTTTTAAATCAATATTTATAAATGTTGAACCAATTATTAGTAGTGTGCAAAATAAGATTAAAACAATATTTAACAAAGGAATTTTTATTTTCCTTTGTTTCTTTTCTAGTCTTTTCATTTTTGGAATCAGGACATCTTCTGTCATTTTATTTCTATTGCACCCTCTAGTTCTTGTGTGATTTTTTCATATGGATTTTTGAACTCATCAAAGAAAATGTTTTTTGTCCACATAATAAGAGCGTCTTCATTGTTGTTTTGATAATAACCTTTTCTTGTGCCAAATGAGGTGAATCCATATTTTGTGTATAGATTTATAGCAGCTTGATTGCTTACTCTGACTTCAAGAGTTATATATTTTATTTTTTCTAGATAACAATCATCTATGATTCTCTTTAGTAAGGCTTCACCATATTTTTTTCTTCTATGATTCGCGGAGATTGCTATGTTAGTGACATGAGCTTCGTCTAAAATGTGCCAGCAGCCTGCATAGCCGCATAATTCATTGTTTTCATTGAAAAGTGAATAATATCTAGCCAGCTCATTGTTTAATTCGTTCATGAAAGAATCTTTTGACCAGTGATGGTCTCCGTAAGCTTGCTCTTCTATTGAAATTACCCCGTCAATATCTTCAGGGGTCATTCGTTTAATTGTTATACACTCTGATTGTTTTTGCATATTTTAATAATATCACGATGAGCATGTGTTAGCAAGAAGTGTTATATATTTTATAATTTGTTTATTTAAATATATGCATATTAAAACTCTTAATAAAATTTTACAAATAACTTAAAAGTGCAGGATTATAAGTGTTTACAAACTTTTGGATTTTACTGGTTGTGTTCTATTTTTATAAAAACAATTTATGGAATTTTGCTTAATATACCTTAAAACCCTTACTAAATTGCTTGCAAACAAATATTTAACAAGTATTATTAATTATAATCGCATGTAGAATGCGAAGTTTACCAAGCCGAAAATGAGGACACAATGGCAAAAGACGTTATAGAATTAGAAGGTACGATTATTGAATCTATGCCAAATGCAATGTTTAAAGTAAAACTTGAGAACGATCATGAAATTTTGGCACATATTTCAGGCAAGATTAGAAAAAATTTTATAAGAATTTTACCTGGCGACAGAGTTAAGGTTGAAATGACTCCGTATGATTTATCAAAAGGTCGTATTACATTCAGACTTAAGTAGTTAAAAATATTAAAAATCTCACGTACAAGACAAATATAAAGGAAACAAAAATGAAAGTTAGATCATCAGTAAAGAAAATTTGTGAAAAATGCAAATGTATTAAAAGAAAAGGCAGAATCGCAGTAATTTGTGAAAACCCTAAACACAAACAAAGACAAGGTTAGTTTTTGTAATAATACCTGAATCAAAGGTGTAAAAGAGTGATTGGTGAGGAAGCATTTAAGCCTCATACATAAAAAAATCTAACAACAGAAACAAAGGAGAATGAATAAATGGCAAGATTAGTAGGGGTAGATTTACCTCGTAACAAAAGAATGGAAGTAGCTCTAACTTACATCTATGGTATTGGACCTGCTAGATGTAAAAAAATTCTTGAAGCTACAGGCATTTCACCAGACTTAAGAACAGACGATTTGACAGATGAAGATATTAAATTATTACGTAATGAACTTTCAAATTATCACATTGAAGGTGATTTGAGACGTGAAATTACAATGAATATTAAACGTTTACAAGAAATTGGCTCTTTCAGAGGAATGAGACATAAACGTAAACTTCCATGCCGCGGTCAAAGAACTAAAACAAATGCTAGAACTCAACGCGGTAAAAAAACTGGCCCGGTTTCTAAAAAGAAATAGTCTTTAAGTAATTATGATTCTCTGTAAAGAGATGAGTTTCTTAAAGAAGAATAATTTAGAAATTCGAGTGTAGGGGGTTCCCCCTTATGATAATCAAAAGTAATAAAGAAAAAGGATAAAGAAATGGCAAGACCACAAAAAACTAAGAAAAAAGAAAAGAAAAATGTATTGCAAGGGGTTGTTCACATTCAATCTACTTTTAACAATACAATTGTAACTTCAACTGATACTCAAGGTAATGCTATTGCTTGGGCAACAGCTGGTGCTTCTGGTTTCAAAGGAGCTAGAAAAGGTACTCCATTTGCAGCTCAATCTGCAGCTGAAATGGTTGCTAAAAAATCAATTGATCAAGGTATGAAAAAAGTTGAAGTTCATATCAAAGGACCTGGTTCAGGTAGAGAAACTGCAATCAGAGCAATTCAGGCTGCAGGTTTGGAAATTACTTTAATTAAAGATGTAACTCCAATTCCTCACAATGGATGTCGTCCTCCTAAAAAACGTAGAGTATAATCTCGGCTTTTAGGATTTGAAATTTGAATTGATATATTAATTAATTTAATGTTAATTCACTATTAAGTAGAACCGCGGGGGCTTGCGTATTAGTCCAAGCGCAAACCATAGATGCCCCGCACAAAGATAAAGGAGAAATTAAAGAAATGTCAAGATATACAGGACCTACAAATAAATTATTTAGAAATAAAAAAGTAAAAGATTTGTCAAATAGAAAATTAACTTCATCTATGAGACAAACAGCTTCTGGCCAACACGGTGCTGTTAGAAAAAAACTTTCTGAGTATGCGCTTCATTTGGCTGAAAAACAAAAAATCAGATTTACTTACCTGGTAAGTGAAAAACAATTCGTAAGATACTACAACGAAGCTACAAGAAGAAAAGGTGTTACAGGTACTATTTTGCTTCAATTATTAGAAACAAGATTAGATAATATTCTATTCAGAGCAGGATTTGGTATTACACGTAAACAAACAAGACAAATCGTTAACCACGGTCACGTTCTTGTAAATGATAAAAAAGTTGATATTCCATCATACTTGGTAAAACCTGGTGATGTTATCACAGTTAAATCAAAAAGTTCAAAATATGTACAAGATGTAATGAATATGATCGATATGGCTTGTGCTCCAGCTTGGATGACAATTGATAAAGATGCATTAAAAATTACATTTGACAGAATTCCTGAAAGAGAAGAATTAGATCCGGAAATCAAGGAACAACTTGTAATCGAATATTATTCTAAATAGGAATTGTAAGTAAATAAGCATTAGCTTAAATAACTAGCAATTGAGTAGATTTTAACTAGGAGAATAAAATAATGGAATTAAAAATTAAATGTGTTAATACAGCTACAAGTTCTGACGGATCTCAATATGGTAAGTTTGTTATCGAGCCGTTGGAAAGAGGATTCGGTACAACAATCGGTAACTCTTTGAGACGTGTATTACTATCTAGTCTTGAAGGTACGGCTGTTACAAGTACTAGAATCGAAGGTATTACTCACGAATATACAGCAATTCCTGGCGTTTTAGAAGACGTAATTGATGTTATGTTAAATTTAAAAGGATTAGTTGTAAAAACTGAATCTAAAGAATCTCAACATTTAAGAATAGATGTGGACAAACCTGGTCCTGTTTTAGCTAGTGATATTCAATTACCAGCAGGGGTTAAAGTTGTAAACCCTGATTGGCTAATTTGTACAGTAGCTGATGGCGGTTCTTTCCATGCTGATGTTATTGTAGACACAGGCAAAGGTTATGTTCCTCACGATGTTCCAAGAGATGCAAAAGATGCATCAATTGATGTTTTACCTATTGACGCAACATTTATGCCTATCAAACGAGTAAGTTATAATGTTGAAAGTGCTCGTGTAGGCGATGCTTTAGACTTCGATAAATTGACTCTTGAAATCTGGTCAAATGGTTCTATTGATGTTCAAAATGCATTAAGCCAAGCTTCTAATCTTTTGATTGAACACTTTATGCAAATTGCATCAATTACAGGTCAACCGGCTATTGCACCTTCAATTCAGATTGAAGAAGCCGAAAGTGAAGTTGAAGAAACTCCTACAATGACCATTGAAGAATTGGAATTATCTGTAAGAGCATACAATTGCTTGAAAAGAGCAAGCATCAATTCAATGGCTGAATTGTTGAAAAAATCAGAACATGATTTATTAAATATTAAAAATTTCGGTAAAAAATCTTCAGATGAAGTAATCGAAAGACTTCATCATTTTGGTTTAGACCTTGCTCCAAGCCCTGTAGAAGATGAAGATTTAATCGGATAATAATTTAGATAACACAAATTAATTAAGTAAAGGATACAAAAAATGAGACACCAAACAAAAAAACATACGCTTGGTAAAGCACAAGACCAAAGAAAGGCTTTGTTGCGTTCTTTAGCTACTGAACTTTTTGTTCACGGTGAAATAACTACAACATTGGCTCGTGCTAAGGCATTAAAACCATATGCTGAAAAGATTATTTCACTTGCAAAAAAAGGTGATTTAAATTCTATTCGCCAAGCAGCAAAATATATTTATAACAAAGAAACAGGTAAATATATGGATTTAGCTACAGGAGAAGTTTTTGAAGCTCCACAAGCTGATAAAAAATTAGCTTCTCAAACAGTTTTAAGAAAATTGTTTGTAGTAATTGGTAAACAATATTCTGAAAAGAATGGCGGATACACAAGAATTTACCATTTACCACCAAGACGTGGTGATGCTTCTGAAATGGCACTTATTCAATTGGTGTAATTCAGAATGCGATATGCAATTTCAGTTCAGTATATCGGTAAAAACTATTCAGGAAGCCAAATTCAATTTGAAAATGGTGAACTCATAGATACCCCGACAATACAGGGAGAACTTGAAAAAGCACTTAGCACATTGATATTAAGCGGGCGTAAAGCCAAAAGCAATACACCCGCAAAATATAATAAACGACCGATTAAAGCAATTTTTTCCGGTAGGACTGATAAAGGTGTAAATTCTCTAGGTCAGGTTGTTCATTTTGATACAGATGAAACAATTGTTGCTTCAAAGTTTCTCTACTCAATAAATGAGATACTGCCTGATGATATTTCAGTCTCTGATTTGCGAGAAGTTGATAAATCATTTCATGCTCAAAAATCTGCAAAAAAGCGTTACTACAGGTTTGAATTTATAAACAGACGATGTAAAAATGCTTTTGATGGTGATTTATTGAGAGTAAAGTTCAAGACAGATATTGAAAGAATGCAAAATTCTTTAAATTATTTGTTAGGTGAACATGATTTTTCAAGTTTCAAAAGTTCCGGAACGCTTAACCCGAGCAAAATTTGCATTATATATGAAGCGAAAGTTTCAAAGGTCGGTGACAGAGTTTTTATTGATATTGTCGGGAACAGATTTCTTTATAATATGGTAAGAACGATTGTCGGAACCCTTTTAGAAATAGAAGGACACAATTTAGCTTCAGAGCATATGAAAGATGTTTTAGAGGCTAAAGACCGCACAAAGGCGGGAATGACTGTTAGTCCCTATGGATTAACTTTGATGAAAGTAATGTATTAAAATAATAAACGGAGAAATGCAATGAAAACATATTCAGCAAAACCTCTAGAAGTTGAAAGAAAATGGTATGTAATTGACGCAGAAGGCGAAGTATTAGGTCGTCTTGCTGTTAGAATTGCTAACATTTTGAGAGGTAAAAACAAACCTGAATACACTCCAAACGTTGATACCGGTGATTTTGTTATCGTTATCAATGCAGAAAAAGTGAAAGTAACAGGTAAAAAAGAAACTGACAAAATTTATTTACATCACACTGGTTATCCAGGTGGTTTGAAATCAGCTAGCTTCAAGGAGTTGATGGAAAAAGATCCTAGAGTTATTATTGAACATGCTGTTCGTGGTATGTTACAACATAATACATTAGGAGCAGAACAATTTAACAAATTAAAAGTTTATGTTGGACCAGAACATCCACATGCCGCTCAAAAACCAGTTGTACTTGAAAAGGAGGCTAAATAATGGCAGATAAAGAAATTATGGCTACTGGCCGCAGAAAAACCTCTATAGCAGTTGTAAAATTGGTTAAAGGAAGCGGTAGAATTTTTGTTAATGGTAAAAAATTAACTGATTATATCGGTAATAGACCAGCTATTGAAATGTTAGTATATAGACCACTTGTATTGACTGAAACTCAAGACAGATATGATGTTAGAGTGAAAGCTGTTGGTGGTGGTGTTGTATCACAGTGTGGTGCAATCAGACACGGTATTTCAAGAGCATTGGTTAAATCTAATGAAGAATTCAAAAACGTTCTTAAATTAGAAGGTTTATTAACAAGAGACCCTCGTGTTAAGGAACGTAAAAAATATGGTAGAAAAAGAGCTCGTAAAAGATTCCAATTCTCAAAACGTTAATCTTTATATCATACAGAATTGCAAAAGAAGACCGGCATTGCCGGTCTTTTTGTGTTTATGAGTATTAAAAGACTAGGGAATATAATAAAAAAGAACAAGTGTATAAATACTCGTCCTTTTTATTATATTTCATATATTGTACAATTAAACTTTAGATTTATGGATAAGTTTAAGAAGTCCTCTTTCGTTTAGAGCATCTAGAATTCTAAAGTTCAATAGGTTTCTGTAGTCATACATTGCAGGCGTGAAAGAAGACATACTTTTTTCTCCGCTTGATTTTAATTCTTTGACCATTTCTTTAACTTTTTTCATATCTTTGATTAAACCTGTTTTAAATTTGTCGGGTTTATAGACAGTCCAAGTTTCGTGAGGATAGTAAGTGGAGCGACATTCATTTGTATTCTGGTTAATTAACATCTCTTTAAACATTGATAAATCCATGTCATGGAATTCTTGAGTAATGTTGTAAGTCCAAAGACCAGTTTTTTCAAATGGTACCATTCTCTCAGGCATTATTACTTTAGGTGTAGGGGCTTCTTCTACCTTCATCATATCTTCCATATAGCTTTTAGAGCCTATTCCTACGATATGTATTGATTTGCAGAAATCTTCTAAAATACCTAAATCTTCTGCATATTTTGACATGACATCCAAGAATGATGTCATACCTTTACCTGAGTATATATAGTCTGTTATGACAGTTTTTTTGCCTGTTTCTTTCATATTATCTACAATTGTTTGCGGGTCAGCTTTGATTCGTTTTAAATATTTTCTGTAGGCTACTTCTTCTTTCGGAGTAGGAGCCATCGAATCTATTCTTATAAGTGATTGGTCTGCTGTATCATAGCGGTACCAATTTTTTGAGAACGCTACAGGTCTGTAGTTTTCAATCCCGTCTTTCATCCAAAGGGCAGCATTTAGGAACCATTTTGGGCTTCTGCCAAGACAGATTATTGTTTGGTCTTTGAATTTTGAATAAAATTTTGCAGTCTTTAAAAATTCATTCATTAGAGTTTCTGATTGCAGAGGCATTGCAAGGTAGTTTTTATCTATCATTTCTTGTGTATTAATTGCCGGATCATTGAAGAAGTTTTTGTATTTTTTTCTGAATCTTTTTTTTGTAGATTCTTTCATTGCCATATATTCTTCATAGTCAATATGAGGAATAGTTCTATTCGGGTCGAAAAATTCTCCAAAATAAATATTAGCGTTATATTTAAATCCTGCAGGGATTGTTGTAAATTTTGTTTGAGCAGGTTTTTCGCCGCTTGTTATATTATTGGTCCGGTTTTTCGCCGCTGAAATATTATTGTTGTAATTTGTAAAATATTGGCTTTGTATTCTTGATACTTGCATGATATCTCCTAAATTTGTTACCTTACAACTTCATGAAAACCCGTAAAATAAAAATTTGCCACCAGTGTTATATTTTTATAACTCTGGTGGCAAATTTTTGATCTAATCGGGTTATGAAATATTTCTCCTATCGCGATTCCGAACTTGGTTCGGAATCTGTAGTTTGAGACTTCAAAACTACAAAACGAGTTTAGATTGCCAATTTTAACTATTTTTAGTGGAATAGCTATATAAATTTATATTTATATAATCATTTTACCGTTTTCGTAAATAAGATTTCCGTCAGCATAGATTTTGCCGCAGTTTTTCATGTTTTTAATTAAATCCCAGTGCAGACCGGAAACATTTTTTCCTCCTGTTTCAGGGTATGAGGCACCGACTGCCATATGGATTGCTCCGCCGATTTTTTCGTCGAATAGAATATTTCCTGTAATTTCTTGAATTTCATCGTTTGTTCCGATTGCAATTTCACCTATTCCGTGTGAACCTTCATCCATATTCAGCATTGCATTCAAAAATTCTTGTCCTTGTTCAGCTTCAGCTTTCACAACCTGTCCGTTTTCAATCCATAGATGAACCCCGTGAGCAGAATTTCCACGGTAGTTTTGCGGGTAATCGAAGTAAATTTCTCCGTTAATTCCATCCTCAACCGGTGAAGTGAAAACTTCACCGTCCGGGTAGTTGTTAAGTCCTGAGCAACTAATCCATTTTCGGCCTTCAATATTGAAGGTAATGTCTGTTTTTTCACCGACAATGTGTAATTTTTTTACTCCATTTAGGTAATTTGCCCAACATGTTTGTTTTTCGTCAAGTTCTTTTAATTTTGCAACAGGGTCATCTAAATCCAGATAACAGGATTTGAATAAAAATTCAGAGTATTCATCGAATGACATTTTAGCTTCCTGTGCCAGCGCGTGCGTTGGAACATCTGCGATAACCCATTTAGCTGTTCCATCTGCTGAACGTTTCATAAGTTGTTCTGATAACGGTTTTGTTGCTTTACCTCGTCTGGCTAGTTTTGTTAAATCAGCTTTTGCCATGCTTTTTGTGTTTAGCGGAGCGCCGATAGATATGTATTTGTCCACGATTTCGTATTCAAGTTTTGTCATCGGGTCAATGTAATCAAGCTGTTCATCTGTTGCATTTTTTATAAATAATTCCGCCATATCTCCAAATGAGCAGCGAACAACAGGATGGGCTCCTTTTTCAAGAACACGTTTATAGATAGCTCTAACCAGATCTTTTGCATAAATAGATTCTGTTCTAATCATAACAAGCTCATTTTTTTGCACGTCTGTAGAGTAATCTACAAGAACCTCAGCATATTTGTCCCAAATATTTTTTTGCATAACTATACCTCTTTCTTCTTTGGAATATTTTATAATACATATTTTAAGTTGTAAATCCGCAGGTAGAAGTATAATGAGATTGTTATTTAAATTTCTTTTGTAGCCATAATCAGTTTATAGTAAAGTTCTAATTCTTTTCTGCCGGCATCGTGAATTATTTGTATGAGTTCTTCTTGAAGTGTAGTTTTTGATTTCATATGACCAAAGTCAAATAAATCTTTAATGTTAACTTTTAAAGCTTTGGCAATTTTTTCAATATTTTCTTCTTTAGGAATTTGACCGCCGTTTTCAAGCTTGCAAAGGTTTGTTGTTTCCATTCCAATCATTTCGGCAAGAGTTGCCTGTGTAAATCCGTTTCGTTTTCGTAATTCTTTTATTCGTTGTCCAAGTAATTTGCTTAAAATTGCCATATATTGTCCTCTATTTATAGGATAACCTCAATCATTTGAATTAAATATATCTTTTTGTAATAATTAGGGTTGACAAAATTGGCATGATATGACAACATGTATATAGGAAGTTGTTATTAATCCGCAAGTATTAGTTTGAAAGTTGGGTTAATACAATATAGTAATAAAAAGAAAGGTGAAAAGATTATGACAAAAAGATTCGGCTTTACTCTTGCAGAAGTATTGATTACTTTGGGTATCATTGGTGTAGTAGCTGCTATGACAATCCCAACATTAATTTCTAATACTAACGGTGCAAAATTCCGTTCACAATTCAAAAAAACATTATCTACATTGAATCAGGCAGGTTTGATGTCACAAGCACAATATGACTTTGACTATGCAGGTACTACTCAGGCTTGTAATGCTGGCGCAACAGAACGTCCGGATTCAGACATGTCATTCTGTGCTATTTTGAATGGTACTTTAACAGGTCAAACTTATATGGGAGATTTAAGTAATATCAAACGTAATAACAATGGCACACAAGAAGATTACGCCGTTGTTAAACCTGCAAACTTTGGCAGTGCTTTAAAGTTTGCAGAAGGTAAACACACACCAACTGGTTACTTATCTTATGTATTAGCTGACGGTTCTATTGTTGCTTTTAAATCGGGTGCTTCAGGGTGCGAACTACCTATTGGTATTCAATTGACTGCTACCCAACTAGACAAAGGTGGTGTGTTGGAAAATTGTATAGGTTTTATCGATGTAAACGGTGCAACATTACCTAACAGAGAAGTTAATTGTGGTTCTGGAACTACGGGTACAGCTACACTGAATGTCCAAACACCTTGTGCCGTTAAAAACGATGCTAACCACATGACAGATATCTTCCCAATCGTATTCCACGATGCAACTGTTGAACCGGCATCTGACGCTGCTAAATATGTATTAACAACTTCTAAATAGTTAGTTGCTAATAAAAGTTTAATAGCTTTTGAAGGAGAGAAGAATATAAACTCTTCTCTTCTTTTTATCACAATGAACTGACGAGATGTCATTCTGAACTTCAAATCTGTCATCCTGAACTTGTTTCAGGATCTAAAAAAGACTTTCTTTTAAATGTCAGAGTGATACCGAATCACTTTGATACGCTTTACATTTTTAGGCTCTGAATATTCAGAGCCTTGTTTTTAATTGTATTATTTGTCGTTCTGAATTTGAAATCTACCATGCTGAACTCAAAATTTGTCATGCTGAACTTGTTTCAGCATCTAATAATTAACAGATTCCGAACCAAATTCGGAATGCCCCTTTCGTTTACTTTAGTATATATTATTAGTAGAAAATCCGTGTTGTAGCATTTGATGCGAAGGGCACTCTATCAATGTTGTTGGAATGTTGGGGAAATATAAAAAAAACAGGGCTTTTATACCCTGTTTAAAGTTTGTTATTTTTTATCTTATTACTAATCTTCTAAACTCTCATGACCTGACTTGTGAGATTTTAACAAAACTCCACGTTTAGAGGTTTTAATAAATTCTATCATTTTTTCAATGTATTCATTCATTGGAATTTCTGCTTTTATTTTTTCTATTGCTTGAGATGTGTTATATTCTTCTGAAATGAGAAGTTTAAATGCTTCGTTTGTAGCTGTTCTAACTTCTAGCGGCACTCCTCTGCGTTTCATTGCAACTATATTCAATCCGCGTGGAACAGGTGGACGTCCTTCACCCTTTGAATATGGAAGAATATCCTGGCGAGATGCTGAAAATCCGCTGATGATAGCCATGTCTCCAATTCTGATATTTTGGTGGAATACACTCATACCGCCAACAAATGCACCAAATCCAACGTGAACATGTCCGCCCAATGTTACCAGATTTGCCAAAATAACCTGGTCTGCCAGTACACAGTTATGTGCAACATGTGAGCCTACCATTAACAGACATTTATTACCTATTCTTGTGGTAAAATCACCGCATGCTGCTCCTCTGTGGATAGTTACGTTTTCTTTAATTATTGTTTCATCACCGATTACGACTTTTGTAGGTTCACCTTTATATCCCAAATCTTGAGGTTCTGAACCTATTGTTGCGAATGGTGATATAGTACAATTGTTTCCAATTTCAGCAAATTCAATGTGAGCATTAGATATAACTCTTGTGCCACTTCCAATTTTTACATTTTCTCCGATTACAACGTATGGTCCTATAATTGCGTCATCTGCAATTTGAGCTGATGGGTGTATTATAGCTGTTTTATCAATCATTTTATACCCTCTTTCTTAATGTCCGTTATATCAATTATAATACAAATCATTCAGAGTGTGAAATACTTTATATTATTTTAATATGGTGAATTGGGACATTAAAAATCGGATGCGTTATTTGGTAACATTAGTGGTTGGCCTGATTTCCAATTTTTATCAAGGTAAATGAAAGATTCATTTAATAGTTGGTTTAATTTTTTTATAAGCTTGTTTTCATGTTTGTCCATAAGTTCTGCTAATGTTATTACGTAAAGTCTTTGGATCTCTTGTGCATCATAACTTCGAGTAAGCGGTAATCCATTGCAAACTCTTGTTTGATCAAATAATGATGCATTTAAGAATCGTCTAAGTTTAAGTGCGAGTTTTTTAGTCTCATCCGGTTCTTTTGAGTGCTCGATTGTTTTTAACTCTTTGCCGAATTTTAATAGCGACAATTGATATGTGTTAGCCATTTTTTGACTTTCATCTCCAGGACATGAATCTATATATTTTCTGGTATATTTGCTAACAGAAGATTCTGTTGGAATATTAAGTTCAGGTTTATGCGGATAATATTTTAAGTCTTCAAATGTCAAGTTGTCTGTATCGATTCCTTGTTTTTCTGCCCAGTCAAAGAATCGTTTTTTAAATATATTAGGGGTTAAGTCTACTATATAAAACATTTCTTGTTCTTCGTGGACTTTTTTCCATGCATATTCCATATTTTTAGAAAAACTTTTCTTAGCCCATTCGTATGTTGCCCAAAATTGCTTCATTACTTTTGATTTTTCCTGCGAAAGATTGTATGGTCTTTCCAGTTCTGTACTGTTAATCTCTGTAAGGTTTTTACTTTTCATAAATTTTGCAAGTGCTTGTTTTATTCTGTCTGCACCAAAAATATTCCAAGCTTTTACCATTACTCTGTGTACTAATTCTGCTTGTTCAGGATTATCTCTATAGAATTGTTTTTGGCGTTCAGACATTGTGAATATTTTTTCAGGATGTTCTTGATAGTACTTCTTTAATCCTTCCGAAATATGCTTTTTATGTTCTGCAGAAAGTGGTCCTCTTTTTATATACACAGGTTCATTATCTGCTTTTTGAGCTTTGATGTCCAGGGCTTCCCTTCTTTTTTGAATCATTTGTTTAGTTAATCGCTCATTATATTCTGGGTCAGAGAATTTTAATACGTGCCCGTAGTGACGATTAACTTTTGGAATATTTAATTTTTCCATTAAATAATTAATGTCTTTTCCATTGGTATACTGTTTTAAATCATTTAATGAAAATCCTTCGCCCCAGTAAAGTTTAATGATTTGAAGTGCTAAATCTTCTTCTGAGTTAAAGTACTCAAGGTTACCTTTTTGAAGATCATCTAATAAAGACCCTCCTCTGGGTTCAATTTCTTGTGCAGATTTAACATCTTTAAATTCAGGGAATCTTTCTTTTAATTCTTTTAAATTAAAACAATCTTTAATATTTTCGTATAATTTTTTATGGATTGTTATAAGAGTATCTTTTTGTTTATTTCCCTCTTCTAGAATCATTCCTGCCCATTCTCTGACATTTTTTGGATAGATGTCAGGATATTTGTTTGCAAGTTTATCTAAGTTTGTTATGGTCTCAGCTAAGTTTAAGCTATATCCGCCGGTAAATGCCAAATATTGTTTAGTGCTTGGTAACGGTAAATTCTCTGATGATTCTGGTTGTTCTGCTTGGGGTTTATTATTTAATTTAGTTTGAGAATTATAATTTAATGATTGTACTGTTTTGGGATAAATTTTTGAAATTTGCATAGTAGTTCCTTTTAAATTTACTCTTTGTTTATTTTAATGTTTCTAAATATAATGTTTTGCGAAAAAATGAAGGTATTTTACGATATATTTACAAAAAGCGCACCAAAATTTTTAAATTTTGGTGCGCTTAAACTATTTAGTTTTAGTATACTAAGCTTTTAAAGAATCTTCGTAAATTTTACGAACAGTTTCTCTTGAATTTCCGCTTGGTCCTATATTGATTAAGCCGTCTAGTGATGGTGTTGTAAATGCTAAATCTGTTAATCTTTCAACATCTTCAGCTTTAAAGCCCATATCTTCAAGTTTTTCAGGTACATCAACTGATTTTAACCATGCATATACTCCATCTGCAGCTTTTTCGGCTTCAGAATCTTCACCTTTTAGACCAGGAACTATCGGTGCTAAAATATCAGCAAGAGTTGCAGCTCTATCTTTGTAGATAGTTTTTACAACTGCAGGTAATAATATTGCTAGCCCTAAACCGTGAGATAAGTCAGGTTTTACAGCACTTAGAGGGTGTTCAAGAGCATGTGTATAGTGTAATAAACCGTTATCAAATGCTACACCGCCCATCATAGCCGCATAAGCTAAGAAATATCTGGCTTCTAAATCTTCAGGGTTTGCAAGTGCTTTTGGTAAATATTTTGCAACAAGTTCAATAACTTGTTTGGCAAGTGAGATTGAGTATGGAGAAGCAACAGTTGATGTAGCTGCTTCTACAACGTGGTTAACAGCATCAATTGATACATATCTTGTTTGTTTTGGTGACAATTTTGTCATTAATTGTGGATCATCAATTGCATAAGTAGGATAGATACAATCGTAAGCTATAGCAGGTTTAAAGTCTTTTTCAAGATTAGTTACAACTGCAAATCTGTTTGTTTCTGTACCTGTTCCGTGGGTTAGGTTGATTGAAACAATTGGAGCGGCTTTGCTTGGTGCAAAGGTGAAATCGTAGATGTCTTCTGCTGTTTTATCAGAATTTTCTAATAAAATTGCAACTGATTTCCCTGCATCAGTAGGTGAGCCGCCGCCTATTGCTATTACAGCTTTTGCTCCAAAATCTTTTGCCATTTTGAATGCATCATTAACGTGGTGTGTTGTCGGGTTTGGAGTGACCTGATCAAAGTTTACATAACCTACGCCGTTATCTTTAAGTGCTTTTTCAACGACATCCCATGCACCTGTTGCTTTGTAAGCATTTCTGCCTGACATTACAATAACTTTATCTATTCCTTTTGATTTTAAATCTTTTAAAATAAAATCTATTTTTTGAATTGCTCCAACTCCAAAGTATACATTGGTTCTTGTGCGAATTTCTTTAACTTCGTTGATGTTAATATCTTTTTCCCACATAATAACTCTCCTTTCTTTCACCATTCAGATTTTACACGTTGATTATAGTTTATAATTTTTCATTTTTCAAGCTGGCAAAATTATTTTTTTTTGTATTTTGTATTAAATATGAAAGTTACATTTTTACCTTATAAAACATATTCAAATAATATTAATTTTAGAAGCTCAGCTTCAATGACACCTCCTCGTAGTGATAATTATCAAGAAAATGAAAATAAACCTTTACCGGAGTGGGCGAGAAAAACTATGCTTGCAACATTGGTATTGATTACATTGAAAAATGAACCGGTAGTTCAAAATTTTTTTAGATCAAATGAATTGTCAAAAGAAGAATTGGATAGAACAGAATTTGTCCATTCTTTTCAAAATGTTCGAAAAGACAAGGGAGTAAGTTCTGCGTTTTATCAATTGAATAGGTTATATGATATCGATAGACCTAAGGTTACAAAGCTAGGTAAAGATCTATACTCACTTGATATAAAATTTGATAAACAAGATATCAAACTTGAAATGAAGTTAGATGGTGCAAATAAAGATACTATTCAAGGTAGAGTTAAGCTTGAAAACAATTCAAAACCAATAATGTATAAAGCTATATTCCCAACTGATAATAAAGATGAATTTAAAGTTCTATTGAAAGATGGTGAAAAGAAATATATTTTTGGTAGAGATTTCGACGGCGAATTGTATATGGTTCAGGGTAAGAAAAAAGTTCCTGTAAATACTAAAAATGTTGAAAAATATCAAGATTATTTAGATACAATGGAATTACTTGACGATATGTCTTTCTTTACTAATAAAAATCCATTGTGGCGAAATTTAAATTATTTATTGTTGATTTTATTGTTATTTGCTGAAATGAAACACGATAAAAATAGAAGAAATCAGTCTAATAAAGAACAATAAATTTTAAAAAATTTTACAAAATAATTAGTATCAGTATTAAGCTGAGCATGTTTGTTTTATAATTTCAATTAAGAGGTTAGATTGAAACATTCACGACTGACATTATTGATATTTATAGCCTTAGTATTAGGTGTAGTATTTGGTCATTTTTGCCCCCATATTGCGGTTAAAATGCGTACTTTTGCAGTTATCTTTTTACGTATGGTAAAAATGATTATCGCACCTTTGCTGTTTGCAACTCTGGTAACAGGTATTGCCGGGCATGGCGATGTTAAGCAATTAGGGAAAATAGGTGTAAAAACAATAATTTATTTTGAAGTTGTTACTACACTAGCTTTGATTATCGGGTTAACAATGGGGAATATTTTTAATCCGGGAAGAGGTTTTGTTACAGGAACAGTTGCTAATCCTGAATTGCTAAAGGAAGCAGGCTTAATGGCTGTTACAACTCCTCATACTTCAATATCTGAAATGGTTATGAATATCTTTCCGACAAGTATTGTGCAGGCAATGTCTGAAGGGAACTTACTTCAGATTGTCGTATTCTCCATATTCATGGCAATTGCTATTTGCGCTGTTGGTAAAAAAGCAAAACCGGTTATGGATTTGTTACATTCTGTCTCGCAGATAATGTTTAAATTTACTGAATATGTTATGTATTTTGCTCCTTTAGGTATTTTTGGTGCAATTGCGTCAACTGTTGGTATGAACGGTTTATCTATTTTGAAAAATTATGCAAAGATAATTTTTTCATTATATACAGCGTTAGCAGTATTTGTGTTGTTGGTTTTATTTATTGCCTGTAAATATGCAAGAATTTCTTTGAGGAATCTTTTAAAGGCTATTCAAGAGCCTGCAATTCTGGCTTTTTCAACAGCAAGTTCAGAGGCTGCTTTCCCTAAGGCTATTGAGATTATGGAAAGGTTTGGGGTTCCGCAGAATATTGTAAGTTTTGTAATGCCTACCGGTTATACTTTTAATTTGGATGGTAGTACATTGTATTTGGCTATGGCAGTAATATTTTCTTCGCAGATTTGTGGTATTAATCTTGATATAAATCAACAGATATTAATGATGTTGGCTTTAATGCTTACAAGTAAAGGTATTGCTGGTGTTCCAAGGGTATCTCTTGTTGTTCTAGCCGGAACTTTGGCAAGTTTCAATATCCCATTAATTGGTGTGGCTATACTTCTTGGTATTGATCAAATTTTGGATATGGGCAGAACAACTGTAAATCTTGTTGGTAATTGTGTTGCTACAGTAGTTATAGCTCGTTGGGAAAATGATTTTGATTATGATAAAATGAAATTATTTATAAAAGAGTGCGATAGAGAAAATCAGGAAATATGTCTTGATTCTGCAAAAATATGTGAAAAAGTGACTGAAAAAATAGAGGTAAAATAATATGGCAGAAACTACTAAAACTGAGTATAAAAATACTTTGAATCTTCCACAAACAACTCTTGCTATGAGAGCTAATGCAACTGTGAGAGAATTAGAAATTCAAAAATTTTGGAATGAAAATAATATTTATCAAAAAATGATTGATAACAGGAATAAAACAATTTCTTTTGTACTTCATGATGGTCCTCCATATTTGAGTTCTGAAAAAATCCACGTTGGTACAGCGTTAAATAAAATTTTAAAGGATATTTTAATTAAGTATAAATCTCAAAAAGGTTTTTATGCTCCGTATGTTCCGGGGTATGACGGGCATGGATTGCCTATTGAAAATGCTGTTGTAAAAAATATCAAAGGTGGTCGCCACGCAATTACGGAAATTGAATTAAGAAGTAAATGTAGAGAATTTGCTCATAAGAATTTAAAGGGTCAAGAATCAGAATTCAAACGTCTTGGCGTTTTGGGTAATTGGGAACAACCATATTTAACTATAGATCCTGAGTATGAAGCAGAACAGATAAGAGTGTTCGGTGAAATGTACAAAAAAGGTTATATAGAAAAAGGTATGAAACCAGTTTATTGGTGTGCATCTTGCGAAACTGCTCTGGCAGAAGCAGAAGTTGAGTATGCAGATCATACATCTACTTCTATTTATGTAAGATTTAAATTTGATGATGATAGTTCTAAAAAAATTCAAAATATTGTTAACACTCAAGGAAAAGATGTGTATGCAATAATTTGGACAACAACTCCTTGGACAATTCCATCAAATATGGCAATTTCTATGCACCCTAGGTTTGTTTACACGTTCTTTGCGTATAAAGGTGATGTATATGTTGTTGCACAAGAATTGCTTGCATCATTCTTAAAAGATGTAGAATGGGATGAAACAGCAATTGATATTCTGGGCTCTTGTTCCGGTCAGGAATTAGAATTGCTAAATACAAAACATCCGCTTGTAGATAGAAAATCTCCTATCATTTTGGGAGAACACGTTACTCTAGACGCTGGTACAGGTTCTGTTCATACAGCTCCAGGTCACGGTCTTGAAGACTATGAAGTAGGCTGTAAATATAATATTGAAGTATTTTCTCCGTTGGATGGTCAGGGTATTTGGACTGATTCTGTTGGAATCCCTGAGCTTGTTGGAGTACCTTATTACAAGGGAAATACAATGGTTATTGAAATGCTGCAAAAATGTGGAGCATTGTTAAAACAACAAGATATCCAGCATAGTTACCCTCATTGCTGGAGATGTAAAAATCCTGTAATTTATCGCGCAACACCTCAATGGTTTGTAAAAGTTGATAAATTTAGAGATACAGCCCTAAAAGCTATACATGGCGTAAAATGGATTCCTGCAAGTGGTGAAAATCGTATAGGGAATATGGTTGAAAGTCGTACAGACTGGTGTATTTCAAGACAAAGAGCTTGGGGCGTTCCTATTCCTATTTTCTATTGTGAAGATTGCGGGGAAGTTATTTGTACCGATGAAACTATCGAGAATGTTGCAGCTATCTTTGATAAAGAAAGTTCAGATGCATGGGTAAAATATTCAGCAGAAGAACTGTTACCAAAAGGTTTTGTATGCCCTAAATGCGGTAAAAATCACTTTAGAAAAGAAAAAGACATTATGGACGTGTGGTTTGATTCAGGTATATCTTGGAGAGCTGTTGTCGATAAACGCTTTGAAGAACTTGGTCACACCCCTGTTGATATGTATTTGGAAGGTTCAGATCAGCATAGAGGCTGGTTCCAATCTTCATTGTTAACATCAATCGCAACTCAGGGTAAAGCTCCTTATAAAGAAGTTTTAACTCACGGGTTTGTATTTGGTGAAGACGGTCGTAAGATGTCAAAATCTTTAGGAAATTATATTAGACCGGATGATATTATTAAAAATTATGGTGCAGATATATTAAGACTTTGGGCTGCATCTGTAGATTACCGAAATGATATTAAAATCGGTAATAATATTATTGGTCAGTTGACAGAGATATTTAAGAAAACAAGAAATACAGCAAGATTTTTAATCGGTAACTTGTTTGATTTTGATCCTGCAGTTGATTATGTTCAATATGATGAACTTAAAGCTATTGATAAGTTTGCATTACACAAATTGAACAAGTTAATAGCTGAAGTTACAGAATCGTTTGAAAATTATGAGTTTTATAAATATTTCCAATCATTACAGAATTTTGCGGCTGTTGATTTAAGTTCATTCTATCTTGATATTGTGAAAGATAGATTGTATACAGCAGGTAAAAAATCCTTATCTCGCAGAGCCTGCCAAACAGTTTTATTTGAAAACTTGATGGCACTTGTAAGAATTTTAGCTCCTGTAATGCCACATCAGGCAGAAGATATTTGGCAAAATATTCCAGAAGTTCAACGCGGAGGATTAATTAGTATATTACTTTCTGATTGGCCTGTTGTAAATGAAAAATGGAACGCTCCGGAATTGGAAGAAAATTTTGGAAAAATCTTGAAATCCCGAGAAGTTGTATCGCGAGCAATAGAACCATTAAGAGCAGATAAAAAAGTTGGTAGCTCTCTTGAAGTTGCTGTATATGTTAAAGCTGATGATGACACTGTATTAAAAGCTAATGAGGCTGATTTAGCAGATATTTATATTGTGTCTCAAGCGTATTTGACAGATACTGCTCCAGCTGAAGTTTTAGCTGAACATAATGAAGACGGTTACACTGTATGGGTAACAAAAGCTCAAGGTGAAAAATGCGTAAGATGCTGGAAATACCGTGATTTGAATTCAGATGGTATTTGTGCAGATTGCGCAGAAGCAGTAAAATAAATTTAATAATTAGTATAATAAAATAGTGGCGAGACAAAATAGTTCTGCCACTATTTTATTGTTTATTTTACCAAGGGTAATCATTGCTAATTTGCCAATTATCAAGCATTATAAGTGCTGAACAAAATTGCCCTCGTCCAGATTTTATACACGCATATGAACCTTTTTGTGTATTTTCTCTTTTATACTCTCCAAAAGGCATATCAGAAGTGTTGTATGCACCATAAGGTACAACTTTAGGTAAGTTAAATTGACCACTATAATCAATAATAATGCAAAACAAAAAGAAATCTTTACCTATTATATTTGGACCTGAAAATCCATTTATGTCAACTCCAAAAATTAAAGTTAGCGGATTTCTTTTTAACTGTGAAATATTGTAACTATCGCTATCGAAAAATAATAGATTCCCGTCGTTTAATGTGACAAGATTGGCATTACTGGCAAAAAGGGTGTAGGTATTTTCTATTGTGCCATTTAAGCGTTTATACCGTGGAGTATGTTTATATGTTCCTAATTTTATAGCGCTTGAAACATTCATATGTGGTCGTAGGTATTTATTAAAAAATTCTATTGAATTTAAATCTGTATCCCAACTTTCGATAGAACCAAATTCTTCTTCTGAAAGTTTTATTGCCTGATTTACAATACTATACACTTTTTTTAGTCTGGTGACAGTTTGTCTTTTCTGGTAATTACTTATTAGCGTTGGTATCGTTATTGCTGAAACAACTCCAATTATTCCAAGTGTAATTAAAATTTCTGCAAGTGTAAAACCCTTTCTATGCATAATCCTCCTTTATTGAGAAATCTCAATGATTTATTTTCATTTATACTACATAATTGCAGTAAATGCAATATTCAGAATTAGGGAAATTTATAAGGTTAAAAAGAGAAAAGCTTGGATTGTCTTTGAATAAGTTTGCAAATCTTGCAGATGTTGATCCGGCAATTTTATGCAGAGTAGAAAATTTAAAACAAGGTATAAAATTAAGTTTTTTGGAAAATATTGCAAAAGCTACAGGAGTTTCTCCAGCAAAATTTTTAGAAGAGTTTGAAAAATACGATAATTCGTAAAAGTGTTTATATAACTTAATGAAATAGTCAATTTTAAAGTTTTCTTTCCCTTTATATATTATATAAGGGGTTGAAAGTAATGTCTGTAGTTTCGAAAGCTGAAAATTTAATTCCGATGTTTAATAAGTTTACCCATTTTGTCTCGGAAAATGGGCGTAATATTTCGCCAAAACAATTTTCCCAAGAATTTGGTAAAATACAAAAAGATTTTCTTACTGCAAAGCAAAGAGAACTGTTCTGTCAGGAAGCGGACAAGTTTGCAACAGAATTAGTTGCAAAAGAAAATGGTGATTTTGCCGGAATTATTTATAGTGCATTAACAAAACTTACAGAGTTCTTTCCAAAAGAGCTTGAAATATATGCTAAAAAAGGTTTAGCTGTGGCTGAGAAAAATGGTGATTATGTTCATATGATGGCTCGTTTAAATAATTTGCGAAAAGTTTATATTGATAAGCCGGATAAATTATACCATTATATTCAGACATTGTATGCTCAGGAAAAATGCTTGAGAAAATTAAGCAGCAAATATACAACTGTGACAGAAACTTATAGAAGTGTTATTCGAAAACCTGCAAGTAAAGAAGATTATGAAAAAATGCTTGCGTATGTTCAAACTGAAATTGGAAAATTGACATGGAAAAAGCATCCTAATGATGCAATGAAAAAACTTACAAATGCGTATAACATTTTTCTCAAACGTGGTGATGCTCGAAGTATTGAATATATAGAACTTTTGATGTCTAAAATTAAAAATATGCAGACATTTGAAAAATCAATTTAGGATTATTTGTAAAAATTATTTAAATATTGTTAATATTCGCAGGTAATAGAATCTTTTATGTACTAATATAGTAGTTAGGAGAATAGTTGTATGCCTGCAATATCAAAAGATAATAGAAAAAAAATAGATGAAAGTTTAATTCCACAAAATGTCGAAGCGGAAGAAGCTGTATTAGGGGCAATTCTTGTTAATCCGGAAACTTTAGCAAAGGTTTCTGATTCATTGCTTCCTGCAAGTTTTTATAAACCTGCTCACAGACATATTTATGAAGCAATGCTTCAATTGTTTAATAATAATGATAATATTGATATTGTCTCAGTTTCAGATGTTTTGAGTTATAGCGGCAAGCTTGAAGCTGTCGGCGGTAGGGCATATATTAACGATTTAGTTGAGAATACAATCACGACATCAAATATTGCATATTATGCAAAAATCATTCAAGAAAAAGCTGTAAAAAGAGCTTTAATAAACGCAGGTTCAGAAATTGTAAGTAAAGGATATGATTTAGAGCCAAGTGATCGCTCGTTAGAACAGGCTGAAAAACTTATTTTTGAAATTGGGTCAAGTAAGGCCACAGCTGATTTAAAACATGTAAAGGATTTGGTTCTTGATACCTGGGACAGTATTGAGTATCGCTATAACCACAAAGATGAATTATCTGGTTTAAGAACTGATTTTTATGAACTGGATTCTATGATGAGTGGTCTGCACAGATCTGATTTGATTATTCTTGCAGCACGTCCTGCTATGGGAAAAACAGCATTTGCACTAAATATTGCACAGAATGTAGCAATAAAAGAAAATGTTCCTGTTTGTATATTCTCTCTTGAAATGTCTGCTTCTCAGTTGGTACAGAGAATGTTGTGTTCATATGCCGAAGTTGATGCGCAACGGCTTAAAACAGGAAATATGCTGCAACAGGATTTGGATAAATTAGCAATGGCAATGAACGATTTTAGTCAGGCGCCTATTTATATTGATGATACTTCAGGTTGTACGTTGACAGATATTCGTACAAAGTGCAGAAGATTAAAAACCCAGCAAAAAGATTTGGGTTTGATTGTAATTGACTACCTTCAATTGATGGAAGGCGGCGGAAAAGATGACCGTTTACAGCAGATTTCTGCAATCTCAAGAGGTTTGAAAATCTTAGCAAAAGAACTTGATGTTCCTATTATTACATTATCTCAGCTATCTCGTGCTGTAGAATCACGTAATGATAAGCGCCCGATGCTTTCAGACCTGCGTGAATCAGGATCTATTGAGCAGGACGCTGATATTGTAATGTTTATCTACCGTGAAGATTATTATAACAAAGGGGAATCTGAAGAAGAAGAAAATATAAAAGCGTCTTCAAAAGGATTATCTGAAATTATTATTGCTAAACACAGAAACGGCCCTGTCGGTACCGTTAAACTGTTATTCCAAGGCAATATTACAAAATTCAAAAATCCGATTAAAGATGATTCATTCGACGCTTTTTAATCTGTTTTTAAAAGATTATTAATCTGGCAGGTTGAAGAGTCTTGAACCAGTTTCGTCATTTCTTCATGCAGTTCTTTTTTATCATCTGCTTTCCCGCTTTTTTGTGCTGTTTCCATCTTTTTTACAATAGATTCAAGTTGATTTTCTGAAAATGCACATTTTGTAGATATAATATCTTGATTCATATCAACACTAAATACTTTACTTTCTGTTAAGCATTTTCCTTCTCTCCAGCCAAGAATAGTTTCGGTGGATTTCAAATGGATAACAGGAGTATTTGGGTCATCTGTCGGAATTTCTGCATTGTACTTTTCTGTATGTACAGAACAGTTTTTGAGGTGTGTTATATATTCAGGGGTGTACGTTCCGCCATTTGCGGCTGTAAATCCTGCAGCACAAATAATGATAGCTGATGTTAACAATAGTTTTTTCATATTATTACCTTTCTTTGTTATAAATGTTATTGTACACTTTTTTATATTATTTTCAATAGCTGAAATGGTTATAGCCGGCTTAACAAACTTTGTAATTTTAAACTTATTTTAGTCCTTCGAGGTAGTTTTGGAATTGTGAGATGTAAACTCAACTAGTTTTCTAGTCAGTCCAGGATGATAATATATTAATTCTGAGAGTAGTTTCTGATACTATCATCATCTGTCATGCTGAATTTATTTCAGCATCTTATCTTTGTTCTTATATTATGAAGCTTAGAGTAGAACATTATCTTGACTGTTTGATTTTTATTCCATTATTGATATAATTACTCATGTTATGAATTTAGATTGTCAAAAAAAATTTGCAGCAGGGTTATCAATTTTTTCTAATTCGGTAATAATAATTTTAAAACTGGTTGTCGGATTGTATTCGGGAAGTATTAGTATTATATCTGAGGCAATTCATTCAATGAGTGATTTTTTGGCATCAATACTGACATTTTTCTCTGTAATAAAATCCGCGGAACCTGCGGACAAAAAACATCCGTTCGGGCATGGTAAATATGAAGACATGTCAGGTTTTATTGAGGGCGGTTTAATTATTTTTGCTGCAGTATTTATTATTTATGAATCGTTGAAAAAAATATTTTTTAGCCAGGATTCAGGCGTTGAAACTACACTTGGACTTTATGTGATGGGCTTTTCAGTTGTAGCAAATATTATTGTTAGTTTTATACTTTTTAGAGTTGCTAAAAAAGCTGATTCAGTATCTTTGTTTGCAGATGCAGAACATTTAAGAACGGATGTGTTATCTTCATTAGGTGTTTTTGCAGGTTTATTGATTATAAAATTGACAGAAATAAGTATTTTAGATCCTATTATAGCTATTATTGTCGCCCTTATAATTTTTAAAGCCGGATTTTCTATTTCAAAAAGAACGATGGATAATTTGCTCGATTGTTCTTTACCAGAAGAAGATATCAATAATATTTGTGAAATTCTAAATGATTGTAAGACTCATGGCATACTTGGGTTTAAGGATTTGAAGGCTCGCAGATTGGGGCCTCAAAAAAGTATTGAGGTCACCCTTATATTTCCTAAAGACATGACTATTTATTGTTGCCATACGATTTGCTCTATAATAGAGCATAAACTCACTCAAGCTTTAGGAGATGTCTCATCGAGTATTCATCTTGAGCCTGAAGTTGAAGAAAAAGTTATTAAGTAATTGAAGAGAGATATTTTATCATTTTTTTCATGTCTTTGTTCCAAGATCCATTCCACCTTTTTTGAATTATATCGGCAGGGCATACATCTTTCATTGTATATTCTTTAATTGAATCAAGAAACAGTTCTTCGCCTGTTTGAGCTTGTTTGAGGTATTTTTCAGCAATTTGGATAATGTTTTTTGCGTAATCAAGTACTTTTTCTTTTTTTATTTTAGCTTGCAGAGCTTGTTTTGGAACATTATATCTTAGTTCTGAAAAATCTTTGTATTGAAGATGTTTTAATAAATCTTCGCATTCGTCCATCGCAGAACTGTCATAAAAAATCCCCTTATATATAGCAAGAATTGCGTATTTTAAATCACCACCTACACAGTCATGATTACGTATTTCTATAAAATTACGCATTCTTACTTCAGGGAAATATAGATTTGCCTGTAGTTCATAGTCCTCAATGGTGGCCTGGTATCCGGAGTATCCATTTTTCATAAATTCTTCAAATGTTATATCTCCATTAATTTCTACAGGGTTGTTATCTCTTTGTATAAAAATCATAGGTGTTTTTAATACGCAGTCTATATAATCGTCAAATGAGAATTCTTCACTGATTTTTCCGCAGAAGCCGCAACGGTCATTATCTGTATTTATCCAGCTTAACCCCCTAAATGTTTTATAACCAGTGTCTACTCCGCCGCGAATTGGAGAATTTGCAAACATTGCAGTCATAAATGGAGATAATTTATTTGCCAGTTTGAATTTTCTCATAGCATCTTCTTGGGATTTGAAATCTATGCAGCACTGGATTCCTGCAGTCTCTCTCATCATTACATCAGAAAGTATTCCCCAGAGGTATTTTGCCATTACTTTATATCTTTTTTTAGGGATAAGATTTATTGATTTGTGCGTTGAATATGGGGACACTCCGTAATTTAAGAGTGTGATATTTGAATCTTCTAGTAAAGGTGTCATTTTTGAATTTAGATTGTCAATTTTGCTTTTTAGCTGGAATATTGTTTTTTCAGGTTTTGCACTAATTTCAATTTGAGCCCCTGGTTCCAGTGTTATTGTATCATGTGCGTTTTTTAATCCGATTATGTTTTTCCCATCTAGAATAAAATCCCAAGTCTCTTCTTTTGCAAATTTTTCTAAAAAGTTTTTTATACCATTATCACTCCAATAGTCTATAGCTTTGAAAGAGGTTGCCGAGATGGGTAATCTTTCAAATTCAATTCCAATTCTGTAATCTTCCGGTTTTTTATAACCTTTTGTATAAATTTTTAGAATTTCTTTTCTGTCTAACTGAGTTTTTTGTTCAAGTTTAATCATGCTAACCTCTTTGTTTTCATATTATTATAACATTATTTAAAATATCAAATAAAACTTTGTAAACATTTACCTGTGTGTGTTATTATAATTAGTAAGATGAATTACTTCGAACGGGCAAGATACTTTAGAACTAAAAAACGTCTTGGACAAAACTTTCTTATAGATGGGGAAGTTATTCAGGATATTATCGAATTTGCAAATATAACACCGGAAGATACAATTGTTGAAATTGGTCCGGGGGTCGGCTTTGTGACAGAACAGCTTGTGAAATATGCGAAAAAAGTTATTGTTATTGAGCTGGATGAAGAAGCTATAGTAGAATTAAAAAAATTGGATGCTCCGAATTTGGAAATTATTCATAATGATGTTTTGAAAACGGATTTGTCTGCTCTTTGTGATGAACAATTTAAGGTTGTTGCAAATATTCCATATTACATCACAAGTCCGATTATTGCTCATTTGCTTGGAGAAATAGATGATTTAAATAATAAAAATCGAAATAAAATTAAAGATATTATTTTGATGGTTCAGGAAGAAGTTGCAAGAAGAATGGTTGCTAATGAAAATTCACAAGGTAAGCAGTACGGATTGCTAACTATATTGTCTCAGTTCTGGGCAGATGTTAAAATTTTAAGATTAGTTGGGCGAAAATGTTTTTATCCTGCTCCAAAAGTAAATTCTGCTCTTGTAAAACTTGATGTTAGAACTGAACCTAAATTAAAGCTATCAGATTATTCACATTTTAGAAAAACTGTTAAATCAGCTTTTTCTCAACGTAGAAAGAATATTAAAAACTGTTTGTTAAATGGCGGGTTTTTAAAAGATAATGTTGTGAAAGCCCTTGCGAATATGGGGTTGGATGAAAATATCAGAGGAGAAAAACTTTCTATTGAAATGTTTGGAAATTTGTCTGAGGAATTACTAAAAAATGCAAACTAAATCAATAAAAATTCAATGCCCTGCAAAAATTAATTTGAGTTTGAAAGTGGTAAATAAAAGAGAAGATGGGTTTCATAATATAGAAAGTATTATGCAAGCTATTAATTTGTTTGATTATCTCACAATTACAGCAGAAGAGTCAGTTGATTTTGGAATAATTTTGCAAGGTAACAGTAATGAAATTCCGTACAATGAAAAAAATCTTGTCTATAAGGCTGCCAAATTGTTTTGCGAAACTTGCAAGATTACGGATAAGAAAATTGTAGTATATTTAGATAAGAACATTCCTGTGTCTGCAGGGCTAGCAGGTGGAAGCACTGATGCTGCCGGAACTTTTTACGGTTTAAATAAATTATTTGGAAATATTTTGCCAGAGTCAGAACTTCATAAACTGTGTGCAAATCTCGGATCAGATTTGAATTTTTGTCTTGTTGGCGGTTGCATGCTTACACGGGGACGCGGAGAAATTCTGGAGCCTAGTGAATTCAAAAATACTAAAGTGAATCTGATTAAACCAACAGATTTAGGAATTTCGGCAAAAGAGGCTTATACAAAATTTTCGCAAAAAATTGCTTTGAGTTCAACAGGACGAGATAATTATAAAAATGATTTAGAGTGGGCAGTAATTGAAGATTACAAAGAGCTGCTGTTTATAAAAGAAAATTATCCGGATGCTATGATGACAGGATCAGGTTCTACGTATTTTTCGTTAAAGAATGAATTTTTTGAGCAAACTGGTTACTGGGTAAAAAATGGTCTGGAAGCAATAAATTATGGAGTGAAGGAAGTTTAATTGCGTTTTTATTATTTTGTAAAGTAGCAGCCGGACTTTTTATAAAGTCCGGCTGCATTTGTTATTTGTGACTTTCAGCTCTTTTGCGTTCCCATTCTGCAAATTTATCAGGTGTCATTCTCGGAGAAATTGGTTTGCCTGTATCACAGTCTGTAGCCCACATTAATTTGCCATCACTTGCGGTATTGTATTTTCTGTCTTTACCGCCAGGTTTACCCTTAATGTTGTTTGCTCTATCAACAGCATCATCTGCTAATTTGACAGTTTTACCGTTTGGTAATTGGAATTCATTCTTCAGTGCTCGACCTGTCAATTTGTTATTTTCGTCTCTTGAGTTTTGAATTGCATTATCTCCAGATGATAATTGTTTTTGTACTGCACGTCTGTCAGCTTCTGATAGTTCAGAACCGTCACTATTTACATATAATTTAGAATAGTGCCATGGACCACCGTATTTAATAACAGGGATTTCAGAACGAATATTTTCTTCATTTACATTATAACAATCTTCTTCAGGCTGTGGTGTTACCGGCGTACTTACTGTTGGAGTACTTACTGTTGGTGTAGATACTGGTTCTTTAGTTTTTTCCGGTTCTACTAAGTGCGGATTATTTTTTACAAAGTTTGCGGCTTCGTAAGCAGCTACAAGTTCTCTAGTATTAACACTTTTGCCGGTTCTTTCACCAATGGAAGTTTGTAGAATTGCGGCTTTGATTTCTTTATCTCTATTTTTATCGCCTGTTATTTCCATATTAAGGATTTTATCCATAACAGCTTGATTAGCTTTTCCTGAAACTTTTGCTTTTTGAGATAATACTTCATCTACGCTGGCACCTTTAAAGATGTCTTTTTCGCCTCGGTCTTTAACTGTGATTGCTGCGATAACTGCTGGTAATACAGCTCCGGCTAAGCCTCTTAATGCCATTTCGCCTTTTGATATTTTATTAGTAGCTTCTGCAACTTTTGTAGCTGTAGATGTTACTGTTGTTGTTTGAGTATCGGTAGCTTCAACTGAATCAAAGAATTCTTCTCCGTTTGAAGCTGTCCAATGGTTAGTTGCTGTAGCTGTAGCATTTGCTGTAGCTGTTGCTGTTGCTGTTGCGGCTGCGGATGCTACAGCTTGAGCTACTACACCTCCGCCAAGCAATCCGGTCAAAGCTCCTGTACCTAATGCTAGTGTTGCGGCTCCGGCTTTCATTACACCTGTGTAATTCTTTCTTACATCCAGACCAGCTGCTTCAAACATATCTTTTGTTGTTTTATTTTTAACTTCAGCACTGCCTTTTAGAACTTTTCTTTCATCAAGTCCAGCTTTGAAGTCAGAACCGGTGTATTGCAACATTGTTTTTTGGTATGCTTCGGTATTAACTGAACCATCTTCGTTAAACATTTGAGATGCATTATAGTCTCTTTGTATGTACTCAGCAGCTTTTACCATTACTTGGAACGCTTTGTTTTTATCTGCCGGAGTTGCGCCGTTTTCATAAATATCTTTATATTTATTGTACGATTTTAATGCTTCTTCAACACTTGTTTTTGATTTTTCATGAAGTCGTTTGGCTCCTTCTAAAGCTTTTCCATCTAATAATGTGTATTTAGGATTGTCTTTGTCCCAGGTTCCATCTTCTTTTGCTTGTTTTACTGCAGCTTTATATTCATCTTCGTTTGTGTAAATTTTTTCCACTGCATCGTAGCGGTTCATGGCTTCTAAGTTTTTAGTAGCTGCTTTTGCAATTTTTTTAGCTTTTCTGCCAGTTACATCAAATTCAACTGCAGCTTCATCTTTTGTATCATATCTTTCTTGACCTCTTAAAGCTTTTGTATCGGTTGCTGCTATGTTGTCTCTTTTGGATTGGAATTCATTCAGTACGTTTTGGGCTTCTGTTTTTGTGTCAGGAGCTTTATATTGCGCAGCAGCTTTCATCTCAGCAACTTCTGCGGCTAATTTTTGTTGAAGTTCTGCTTTTTTAGCCTGTTGCTCAGTGGTTAGAGGTGGGGTGTCTGCATGTTCTACTGTTGTTTCACTTGTTGTTTTTGATTTTTCATCAAACTTTAAAATTGCAGTACTAAGTTCTTGTACTTTTGCAAAGTCTCCTTTTGCAGAGGCGGCATTTAGCTGAGCCACCAGTTGTGCTCTTTGAGCTTGGTTTGCACCATTCACACCATTTGTACCCATCATTTGTCCTTTCTTTCTCTTATAGAATTTTGTACATTAATTTCACTATGTTTTTATAAACGTTTTATTGTCTCAAAAATTTACTTTTTTTATCTACTTTTTATATACTAAATAGCTCAAATGCAAATATAGTGTATTTATTAGTATGTTAAGAAATATTAATAAAACGTTTAGTTTTATGTTATTTATTTAATTTGGTTTACTTCTTATACGCATTTCTAACCTTTCTACAATTTTTACACAGTATCCTTTTATGTGAATAATCGGTTTTTTAGAAATTTATCTTTAATAATTTCAGGTAAAATAATTCGTTTTCTGTTTGAAAGCCTTTCTATGCTTGGTTTTAGGTTGATTTACAAAAGTTCATAAAAGGCTGTTTATAATCTTAATATCTTTATGATTTTAACTTGCGTACAGGAAGTTAATTTGTTAAAATTTGAGAAATGGATGATATTATAGAAAAATTAAAAGAGTTTGGATTTAATTCTTATGAAGCAAAGGTTTACCTTGCGTTATTGAAAAAATATCCGGCAACAGGGTATGAAGTTGCGCAAATTGCAGATATTCCACAGTCAAGGGCTTATGATTCTTTAAAATCTTTAGTTGTATCGAAAGTTGTTTTTTCTTCAGATGAAAAGCCTCAAAAGTATACACCGGTAGCACCAAAAGAATTGACACAAAGGTTTAAGCGTAAACTTAATTCGGCAATTGATTATCTTGAAAAAAAACTTCCGGATGTTAGAGATGATTATAATGAACCTATCCATACTATCACCGGATATAATAATATCTTGACGAAAGTTAGTGAGGTTATTAATAATGCTTCTCGTTCAATCTATTTGGAGCTATGGGCTGCCGATTATCAACAGTTGGCGGGTGTTATTGAGCAGGCATATGATCGCGGTATTGATATAAGACTTGTAGGATATGATGATTTGTCATCTCCTTATGGTATTGTTTATCAGCATGATGGAGCTAAAGAGGTTGAATATTTAACTGGAAGCAGATTAGTTTATTTATTATCTGATGAAACTGAATGTGTATTTGGCAGGATAGAATCTCAGGTTACCTGGACCAAAAATCCTGACGTGGCATATCTTTTAAAAGAGTTTATAGTTCACGATATGTATTTATTAGATGTAAATAAACAATTCCCTGAACAGTTGAAATACTTCTATGGTAATAGCTTTAGAAAGCTTAAAGACAAAATTGTTACAAAATCTTCCAGTTACAATTTGTAGCATGCCGTTTTTTTAATAAATATTTACTTTTATATGTTTATTTAAGGTTTATAATTATAGAATAAATGTGAATAGAACATGTATTTTGGGAGAATAAAAGGGACATGGACGGATATAGCTTTGAGATAATTACCGGCCCAATGAGCTGCGGTAAAACAGAGGAGCTTTTGAGACGTATCAGACGTTGTATTATTGCAAAGAAAAAAGTAAAAGTTATTTCACCAGATGTAGATACAAGAGCTAAGGGTGATTATATCGAGTCAAGGAATGGTTTATGGCTTGATGCTATAAAGGTTAAGCATTCTGTTCAAATTTTGAGTTTAGTGCGTGATGCTGAAGTTGTTGCTATTGATGAATTACAGTTTTTTGATTCTAATATCGTTAAAGTTATAACTCAATTAATGAACGATGGAAAAAAAGTTATTGGTACAGGTCTTGAGCTTGATTTTAAAGCTGAGCCGTTTGGTCCGATGCCTGAATTGATGTGTATTGCAACAAAAGTGGATAAATTGCATGCTGTTTGTATGAAGTGTGGATGTGAACATGCTACAAGAACTCAAAGATTAATTGATGGTCAGCCTGCAGATAAGAATTCTCCATTGATTATGATTGGCGGGGATGAAACTTATGAAGCAAGATGTGTCAGATGTTATGAATTACCGGACTCTGGTGCTAAGAAAAAAACGCAGGGTTTAAGTTATTACAATTTGATCACAGATAAGATATATACATTATAGTAATGAATGTGGAATTTAAAATTTCACATTTTTTTTTATATGTGGTAATATAAGCACAGTGATAATTCTTTAACTCGGAAACTTTTTCAGATTATTTTCGTCTAAGTTTACAAGAGGGAATTATTGGAGGTTTAGGTAAGAATGAGAAAACTAATGAAGAAAAGTATTATATTCCTAGGTTTATTTATTGTAATGTTTAGCTGGGTGATAAGATCAAATGTTCATGCGGCAACTCCTGCAGAATTGTATGATAATGTATGGCGATTGATTAATTCAAAATATGTTGATCAAACAAACAATGAGCAGGATTGGTTAAAATGGCGTCATAAGTATGATAATGTTTTAAGGACGGAAGAAGACGCATATGTTGCTATTGATACAATGATTGCCAGTTTGAATGATCCATATACAAAATTTCTGGATCCTAAGGCCTTTGCTGATGAAACCGGTTCAATTAAGGGTTCTTTAAAGGGTATTGGTATTCAAATCGGTGTTAAAGATGGTAAATTGATGGTTATAGCACCTATCGAGGATACTCCTGCTGAAAAAGCTGGTTTGCTGGCTGATGATGAAATTTTATCTATTGATGGTAAAAGTACAAAAGGTATAACTGTTGATAAAGCCGCCGATTTGATTCGTGGGGAAGAAGGTACTCAGGTTACATTGGTGGTTAAGCGTAAGGATTTAGAACCTAAAACGTATACTATTACACGTGCTGAAATTGAGATAAAATCAGTTTCTCAAAAAATTCCTGACAATATAAGTATGCCAAATGATATAGGGTATATTCGATTGAGTTCTTTTATAAGTCGAAATGCAGCTAAAGAGTTTTCAGATATCTTGACAAATTCACCGGATAAAAAAGCTTTTATTGTTGATTTACGTTCGAATCCTGGTGGGTTGTTAAGTAATGCAATTTATATATCAGATATGTTTCTTGATGGAGGAGCTATTGTTAGTACTGTTGATAGAGACGGGTATAAGGAAACTCAAAGGGCTTCAAAAGGTGTACTTACAACCAAACCGCTTGTTGTTATTTTGAATAAAGGTTCAGCTTCTGCAAGTGAGATTTTTTCAGGAGCAATGAAAGATAATAAAAGAGCTGTTTTAGTCGGTACGCAATCTTTTGGAAAAGGGTTGGTTCAAGAGATTAACAAGCTCCCGGATAATGCAGGTATAAATATCACAATTCAAAAATATTTAACACCAAATGGTACTGATATCCATAAAAAAGGTATTACTCCTGATATTGTTGTTGATTTAACCGATGAAAATATAAAAAACAAGGATGATGTACAGTTGAAAAAAGCAATTGATGTAGCGAAAAGTTTAACAAATGGTACTTTTGTTGTTGCTAAGTAGAAAATATAGTATGAGAAAGCGGCTTTGGTTTAAACCAAAGCCGCTTTAAATTATTTAAAATGAAAGTTTATAAGCTCATTCGTTTTTTCTCGAACTTCTTTATCTACTTCAAAAATTTCATCAATAGCTGGATTTTTTATAATATTGTGTTTTGACATAATTTTTTCTGTTATTTTGAATATGTCATAGAGGCGAATTTTATCTTGTAAAAATGCGAAAACAGCTTCTTCATTTGCCGCGTTGAGGCATGCTGTTGCGGAGCCTCCTTGTTTTCCTGCTTGATATGCCAGTTTTACGCTAGGAAATTTTTCAAGGTCAGGTTTTTCAAAATCAAGCCTTGCAATTTCTGAAAAGCTGAAACTTTTTGATTTTATTCCCTCAAATCTTTGCGGGTATGTTATTGCATATTGAATTGGAATATGCATACTTGGTAGACCGATTTGAGCTATTACGCTCCCATCAACATATTCAATTGCAGAGTGAACAATACTTTGTGGATGCACAACAACATCAATTTTGCTATAAGGCATATTGAATAAGTGATGAGCTTCAATTATTTCTAAACCTTTGTTCATTAGTGTTGCACTATCAACTGTAATTTTTCTTCCCATATTCCATCGAGGGTGAGCAAGAGCTTGTGCTACTGTTGCTTTTTTCATATCTTCTATTGTTTTATGTAAAAAAGGACCGCCGCTTGCTGTGATAATTAACTTTTCAACCTGTGAAATGTCTTTTATGCATTGATGAATTGCGCAGTGTTCACTATCAACGGGAATAATTTTTACACCTGCGTTTTTAGCTTTTTGCATTACGATGTCTCCTGCCATGACAAGAGTTTCTTTATTAGCAAGTGCAATGTCTATACCATGTTCTATAGCTTTTAAGGTTGGTTTTAGCCCTATTTTCCCGGAGACGGCAACAAGAATAATGTCATTTTCTGTATTTGAACATATTTCGTCTAGCCCTTCGGAACCGTATAGAATATTTGTATCTTCAATGTTAATTTTTTCTTTTGTATCTTTGCCTATACAAATATATTTTGGTTTAAATTTTTTAGCTTGTTCTTTTAATAATTCAATATTAGAGCCTCCAGTAATGGCAATAATTTCAAATTTATCTTGAAGTTTTTCAATTACTTCAAGAGCTTGAGTTCCTATTGAACCTGTAGAACCAAGTATACTTATTTTTCTCTTACGTGTATTCATAAGATAATTATATTACAAAAGTTCTTTTTGTATTGTTTTTCCTTCGATGTTTTCAATGCTTACCGGAAGTGCAAAATGGAAACTGGATCCTTTATTCTCTTCGCTATCACACCATATTGTACCTTTATGTGCTTTAATTAGCTGTTTTGCAATAGGTAGGCCAAGCCCTGTGCCTCCAACTTTTCGAGAAAGGCTGTTTTCTATTTGTGTAAATTTATCGAATGCTTTTAATAAATTTTCTTCTTTTATTCCAATTCCTTCGTCAATTACGCTTACTATTATATAGTTGCCCAGTAAAGATTTTATGTCTTTTTCAAAGTAGTGATTTGTACGAATATCTTGAGCGTTTTTTAGTTCGGATTTGATTGTGATATTTTTCCCCTTAGGGGTAAATTTTATCGCATTTGAAACGAGATTTGTTAAAACCTGTCCAAGACGTTGTGAATCCGCATAAATATCCGGCAGTTCACTTTGTTCTTCTGTTGTAAATATGATTTCATGCTCTTTGGCAACACATTCAAAGTTTGTTTTAACATTTTCAATAACGGAATGAATATTCATGATTTTGTAGTTGAAGTCCATTTTCCCAGCTTCAATTTTATTAATGTCAAGAATATCATTGATTATACTTGTTAAGTTTTCTACGTTTCTTTTCGCCATATCTACAAATTTTACAGCATTTTCTCCAAGAGTACCGCATCTTCCGCTTGCTAAAATTGTAAGTGCATTTTTTATCGGAGTTAATGGTGTTCTTAATTCGTGAGAAACAATTGAAATAAATTCAGATTTAACGCGTTCTAACTTTTCTAACTCTTCATTTTTTTCAATAATTTCTCTATACAGTCCGGCACTTTTTAGCGGCAAAGAGACCTGTTGAACAA
Source organism: uncultured bacterium (assembly GCA_905211505.1). Taxonomy (GTDB): domain Bacteria; phylum Cyanobacteriota; class Vampirovibrionia; order Gastranaerophilales; family Gastranaerophilaceae; genus Zag111. The sequence continues at coordinate 44,163 of CAJMAX010000001.1, forward strand.
TTGTTTGGAAATATGTAGCATCATCTGTTGTAAATGGTTTTTCTTTGAATATTTCTATGCAGCCAAAAAAATTATCGCCTAAATCTATTGGTGCAAACATATTATCATATTGAAAAATTGTGAATGTGAATTTGTTATTTGGATTTTTTATATTTTTAATTATTTTTAAATTTTTGTCGTCAATTTCAAACGGAACATCATTTTGTTTGAAAAGTGATTTATAATTTAGAATAGCTCGCAGTTTTAATGCACTCATGAGTTCTTCCGAGATATCATATAGTGAATTTATTATGAGTACCGGTTCCTGTTCAAATCCAAATGATATTGTGCAGGTCAAATCAAAGCTCAATGATTTATCAAGTCCTTCTATCATATATTGTAAAAGCTTTTTAGTATCGAGAGTTCCTGCAAATTGAGAACTTGTGTTGTATAAAACATTTAATCGGTATAAGCTATCTGCTAAGTCTTTGTTTTTTCCGGATAAAAAGTCCAGATTTTCTTTTGTTTTTAGATGTGTGTCTACTGTAGAAGTTATAAGATTATCCGGAGTATTTTCCAGTATGAAACCACTGATAAATTTGGTAGAATCTTCATTCGAGTTATTCCCATCAGTAATTAATAGAATTTGAGTGTTTTCTAGTTTTGATTTAAATTTTTTTATCGCAAGTTGTAAATTGAGAATTTTGATATTCTCGTCAATAATAATAATGTCAGGGGGCTCGATTTCAAGTAAATCGAATACTGATGTAGGAGTACAACAAGCATTAAATTTATAGAACTTGTTGTCAAATAATGATTTATATTTTGTGAAAACAGAATTGTTTTCGGTTATCAATAATATATTCCCCATATTTATATTTTAATTTGAGGATTTTATTTGGCAAATTAGTAAAATATTTTAAACAAAAATCGGCGTTTACTTGTTTTTATTAACTAAAACTATTTATAAATGGCGATTTTGCCACTTGTCTATCCGTATTTTTACTTACGTAAAACTGCGGACTTTATTTTTTTATAAAAATCGCTATACTAAGAAATGTAATCGGTTAAGGTTCAAGCCCGGGAACATAAAAGTTCCTAAAGAATTTCCTTTTGATGGTAAAACTGTTTGCCGACATTCACGGTATAGGAAGAGTGTATTTATGGGATATATTCATTGCTGTGGGGGGCTGCGTAAAACCAGAAGTTTTGTGCTGGCGCCGACAGATAAGTTTGTTGTGTGTGAATTAGATTACTTAGCTAAATGTCCGGTTTGCGGTCATTTAGTTATACAGTTAACAAGAGTTGATAAATTAGATGCAATATCAACTATTAGATATGTTAATAAAAAAGCTTTAAATTTTTGGAAAAAATTTAAACCTAAAATTATCTATGAACGCAGAATTTTTGATTATTCAAAACGACATGGAGGTACTTTTTATTTAAATTATAACGAATACGGTGTTAAAAAGAGGTGTTATTCAAATTTTTCAAATTTGAAAATAGGTTTAAATTCTATTTTATAAATCCAATCCTTCAATCATTTACTCTAATTGTTAAAGAGGGGATTTTCACTTATCTATCTACCCTGTATCCCCTCTTATTTTATTAAAGCGGAAATATTATTAAACAATGAAAAGAGGGGTTAATGTAATATGAGGTTAATTAAATCGGAGACAGAAGGAAGTTTGATGAAGTTATCGCCAAAGGAACATGACGTGTTAACTCTAATAGCTTGCGGTTTTACAGATAAGGAAGTTGCTTTAAAGTTAAAGATTTCGATTCGAACTGTCCAATCACATATATCATCAATCCTATTAAAACTTAATGCAAGAAATAGAGTGAATGCTGTTGTTGTTTATATGCACCTCAATCCAAAGTGGAAGATAGAAGAGAGGTTTGTATTATGATTAAACGAATTATTTTACACTGGACTGCCGGAAGATATTATCCGACTCAGTTTGAAAAACAGTATTATCATTATTTAATAGATAAAGATGGGCGTATATATAACGGAATTCATCAACCGGAGGATAATTTTAACTGTAAAGATGGAAATTATGCTGCCCATACAGGAGGTGGAAATACCGGTTCTATTGGTGTTGCAATGTGTTCAATGTACGGATTTAAATCAGCAGAAAATCCGGGAAATTTTCCAATTACTCCAATTCAATTTGAATCTTGTATGAAATTTTGTTCAGATTTATGTGAACAGTATTCTTTAGATATAAATCCCAATACTGTAATGACGCATTATGAATTTGGTCAAAATAATCCAAAGACAAGCAGCTATGGAAAGATAGATATCATTTATCTTCCGCCATATCCATGGGTTGCTAAAAAAGATGTAGCAAGTTTTATTCGCTCAAAAGTCAGATGGTACAAAGAAAAAATTTAAGAGGGTAATTTATGGATATAAATTATTTTGATTTAGCTGGTGGTATAAATCAGGCAACAACAAAGACTGAATTAGGTGCAGATACAAAAGTTGTTTACTGGGCAGAATCTGAGAATGTTGAAATCTATAATAACAAAGGAATCATTAAACAAAAAGGCAATACTCTGTTAACATCTCTTCCTCAGGAAGAACAAATAACAGGCATGTGCGAAATGGAATCAGATGGTTTGTACAAGCTTGTTATAACAACAGAATCAGGTAAACTATATATTTATAATAATGCTTCTGCAACATTAAAGCAACTGGATAAAACGCTTAACGGTCAAAAAGTCCTATTTGCAAATTTCTTGCGTGGTATGCTGGTCGCAACAGAGTCTGATGAAATGTTTTATATCAAAGATAATGAAACATTTGAAATTGTAGATTGTAATTTGAAAGATGTTGCCGGAAATCCTTTGTATCCTGAAACTATAGCTGTTTATAAAGGACGGGTCTGGTGTGCTAAAGATTCAACTATTTATTATTCGGCTCTAGGAACTTATAATGATTTTAAAACGGACAATGATGCAGGTTATATTAATGATTTTCATACAGATACTGCAGATATTATAGCCATGCACGCTTATAAGGATTATCTTGCTGTATATAAACGAGAACGGGTATATCTGTTATCTGGGTCAAATCCTGAAACGTTTGCTATTACGTTGTTTGCTGATAAAGGTTCTATTGCAAGAAAATCTGTTGTTAATGTTGATAATAAACAATATTTTTTAAGTAACGGTATCTTTGCTCTTGAACAGGTAGGGGAATTAAATCAAATTCGACTTGGTTCAGAGATTTCTTTAAAAATTAAAGATGAGTTTAACAATAATTTTGATACTGCCAGAATGAAAAATTCTATAGCTCTCCACTATCAGAATAAAAATCAAACGTGGTTTTTATTTCCGTATCTGGGAGATAAATTTTATCATACTATATGGATTAATGATTATGTTAATAAGGCTTGGTATAAAAGAGTTCTTCCGCAAAATATCACTACTGCCTGTAATTTTAATTCCTATATCATTACTGCGGATGATAAAGGCAGAATTTATTATGAAGATTATGGAACTACATTTGACGGACAAAGCATTAAGTTTTTATGGAAATCCCCGTTTCTATCTTTGGGAAATGTCCATCATAGGAAATTAATTGATGAATTTTATTTTTTATTAGATGATTTGCATGATAACAATTTTAAATTTTCTGTATTTAAAGATTATGACAGTGGATATTCAGAAGATAAAGAATGTATAAGTTTGCGTTACCATAATAAATTAATCTGGGCTGATGATTCTTTTCCAACAGAAACTTCTTACTGTTGGGCAAAAGAAGATTCGGATGGCCCAATTTGGTCTATAAATACAGATGTACTGGAAAAGGCTGAAATTTTTGGCAGCTGTTATTCTGTACAATTATGCGTGGAAGGTTTTGATAAAGATGATAATTGTGCAATTATCGGTCTGCAATTTAGAGAAATTTATAACGATGAATAATTAGTTTAAAAATCACCACTCTTATTTGTTTAGCACTATTTGTAAAATGAAAGGAAAAGAAAATGTCAGATTTTACAACCTCTTATTCTGCTTTTATTCCTCAGTTATGGAGTAAAAAGTTAAATCAAATGTTAGAAAAAAACTGTGTTATGATGCAGTGTGTTAACAGGAATTGGGAAGGAGAAATTAAGCAGCAGGGAGATACTGTTAAAATTATTACTCCAGCACCTGTTACGGTTTCTACTTTAACATCAGATAATATAGAATATACATCTTTAGCTCCGGTATCACAAGATTTACAAATTAATCAAAAGAAATTTTTTGCATTTAAAATTGATGATGTTGCCAAAGTTCAATCAAATACAGATATTATGGAGGCACATTTAACAAATGCAAAAATGGCAATTGAGGAAGTTCAGGATGCTTACCTTTTAGCGATGCATACAGATGTAACCAAAGATAATACTGTTGGTTCTGAAGAAGCTCCTGTTACACTTGATAAATCCACAATTTATGAAAATTTTGTACAATTATCTTTAGCTCTTAAAAACTCTGATGCTGTGCACACTGGAGTTCGTCCTTGGGTTGTAATAAATCCAAATATTGAAGCTTATTTGTTACAAAGTCCGGAATTTATTAATGCATATAAAGTTGCTGATGAGACCTTGAGAGAAGGTGCAATTGGCAGAATTGCAGGGATGGATGTTCTTGTAAGTACAAATTTAGCAGATGTTGATAGTAAGTATTATGTTTTAGCCGGTACAAATGATGCTATTACTTTTGCCTCTCAACTTGCGAAAATTGAAAGCCTTAGAGATAAAGATAGTTTTTCAGATTTAGTTAGAGGGTTATACTTGTACGGAGCTAAAACTGTTCAACCTAAAGCTTTAGCTAAAATGATTGTTAGTGTTCCTGCAGCAGCTTAGTTTGTCGGGTTGAATCTGAATGTACTCTCTTTTGTATTTTGGAAAGAGAGTACATTTTAAAAAATAAGGAGACAGGAATGTTTGTAAAAATTAAAAATAAAATTATAGAGCTTGCAAAAAATGCTGTTTTAGTTGCTGAAGAAGAGCTGGGAACAGGAAAAGGACAAGAGAAGAAAACTCTTGCGATAAAATATATAGTTGAAAATTTACCCTTTTCAGATTTTATAAAAACAGTTATCTCGTTATTTCTTTCAAGTTTTATTGATGATGCGATAGAAATTGCAGTTCTATATATGAAGTCTTTACCAAAACAAGAAGGAGAGTAACATGCAAAATCAATCAGATGAACAATTTTTGCTTAATAAAAAAAGTATTTCATCGCCTGCCGTGAGTCCACAGGCAAATTCAATGACAGATTATGTCGATATAATTCAACAACTGGAACAGGCAATTAGAATGGATGTTCAAAGAGTACAGCTACTTTTGCAACAAGGTGTAATATCACAATCACAAGGACAGTATTTAATAACGCAATTGGCTAAAAAAGCGGATGAAATTAACAAATGCAAAGATGCTGTATCTCCGTTGAATGCTCAAGATCGAATGCCAGATTCGGAAGTTCAGGCTCAAAATCCTTTTGATGTATTTAATCAAGAAAATCCCGATTTTTTCAATTGCGCCGGAAGAGCTGATGTGTTGAATTATATAAAGAATTACGGACTGGACAAAGATGAGATATATCAGATAGCTCAGCTTATTGAAAATTTAGAAAATTCTGCAATAGATGGCTATGTGAAAAAGTCTGCTCACGAAAAATCATTGAATGACGAGAACCTCGCTGCTAAAAGCAAATTAACGGCATATGCTCAAAAAGCTCAAAATGGCAGTAATTATGGTCGGATTTTTACTCGTGAAGACATCGGCAATATGAGTGGTGAAGAGTTTACCAAAAATGAAAAATTAATTATGGATCAGGTTAAGCAGGGTCTAATTAAATAATTTTGGTAAATAAAATATCCGAACAAGGATTTAATAAAAATCCTTGTTTGGATATTTCGAAAAGGAGAATAAATGAAATTTTTAGAACTGATTAATAAATGTTTGCTTGAATTAAATTACCGTCAAATAAGTTCTTTTTCAGAACTAATAAAAAATGATCATAAAAGAATTGTAAGTATTTTAAATGTTATTAACAAAGAAGTTTGTCATTCTGAAAACTGGAGATTTTTAGTTAGAAGAATGTCTATAACAGTTCCTGCAAAAACAACATCCGTAAAAAATACTGTTCCGGGAAGAATCTGGTATTTAATTGTTGACGGTCAAAGATATAAATATACCGAGGATGTAGAACCTTTTTTAATATCAAAAGGATTGTCAAATACATATTGTGTATGTGGTGACAAAATTTTTGTGCCTGAATTTCCTCACGATAAGAATGTTGAAATTGTCTATTATTCCCAAAATTGCGCAGTAGATGAAAATGATAATGAAAAAGAAGATTTGACGAATCCGTCTGATTCTTCATTAATTCCAATGCCGTTTGCTGAGCAAATTTTGGTATTTGGTACCTGTATGAGGATAAAAGCAAATCCACAGCATCCGAAATTCCCATATTGGATGAGCATGTATAAAGAAGCTCTTTTGAACTTCAAATCAAAAAGTTCAACCAGTGTGGAGGCTGTTCCAAGTGTGAAAATGCATAGATACTAAGCAAAAAAAACAGGAAGTCGTTTTCATTCCCCCCTGTTAAGATTTACACTAGCCGAAATATAAATAGCATGTCTATTATACAAATTATTTAGTAAAAATACAAACTATGATAAGAAATGTAAAGAAATGAAACAGTTAACAATGCAGCAAAAAAAATTTGTATCTGAATATATCAAAACGCTTGATGGTGAAAAATCTTTGATAGCAGCTGGTTATAAAGTTAAGAATTTAAAGGCTTTTGCATTAGAGTTACTTGCCAAAGATTCAATAATAAACGAGATTAAAACAATGTTAAAACATCAAATTGAGGCTCTCAATGTTCAAAAGGGGTATGTTATACAAAAACTTTTGCAAATAGCAGAATTTTCTTTGGAAGAAGAAGATATTTTGGATAAAGAAGGTTACCCTACAGGAAAAAAGAAATTGAGAGATTCTTCTTCCGGATTGAAAGCTTTGGAAAGTTTGTGCAAATATCTTGGCTTTTTTGTCGCAAAATCTGAGGATGAGTATCATGAAGCGAAAATTATTACTATTTCAAATTTAGATGATGAAAAAATTTAACAATGAAAGGTTTTTTAATGAAAGATAATAAAAATATTGAGCAGCTTCTTCTTGATGATATTTCAAGTGAAGATTTACTTAATTCAAAGATTGAACAAGAATTTACTTCTCAGCTTGAGGATAAAGGCTGTAGAGAAAAGAAGTTTGTAACTGATTTAAAACTGGCTCCTAAAGAAAAACTTTTTTCTAAAGATGCTGTATATCTTGTAATAAATAAAAACAGCAAGACAAAATCTTATATTAATGGTGTTCAGGCGGAAGGCTTTCTTGGTTCGCAGAATGCGCTTAGAGAAAAATTTTTGTCAGGTAAAACAGATTATTTTGTAAGTGATAGTAATTATATAAAATTTTTCAAGGTAAAAGTATAGTTAAATGTGTAAATTTATTGAAGTAGATTTGAATACTCCACATAATCTTTTCTCCATTTTGCATCATATCCCGAATATTCAAAACTGTTATCGTAAGTATTATAAATATTTACAAGACGATTTTGCTGAATATGAGGAAGATATTTTGTCCTACATAAGTCATTGTAGTCCATATTTTTGGATTGTTTTGGATTATGACGATACATTTATGGGATTCATAGCTATGGATAATTTTGTTGGTCGCCGGCAAAATTTGTATAGCGGAGAGATATCTGTATGTTTAGAAAAAAGAGCCTGGGGCAGTTTTTGCAGATATGGTGCAAAAATTTTTTTAAAGAAATGTTTTGATGAACTAGGTTTATATAAAATCAAAGCTCAAATTTTTCCGGATAATTTTAGAGTGAAATCTATTTTAAAAACTTCAGGTTTTGAATACGAATCAACCTTGAAAGCAGAAACCCTTAGACAAGGTGTGCCACAAGATATAGAGGTTTATTCTCTATACAGAAATTATTATTATGCGAGGTAAATTATGGAAAAATTATCAAAAGTTCAATCAACAGGTATTGATTCTGTTGAAGAACAAAATATTATGAGTTGTATTATTGAAAAGTATGATGATTATAACGAAACACGTCGTTTACAACTATCCGATAATCGATTAATTCGTCATGCTATATATAATTCGGATATTCCACGGGTAAACGGTTGGGATTGCCAAATTCAGCTTCCTGAAATTTATGAACTTGCTCAAACTTTAAAATCTCATATTGTTCAGAATTTGTATTCTCATCCGGATAGTATGTTTGATGTTTCCGGAGTCGATATGAAAACTCAAAAGTATGCAAACAAGCAAAAGGCAATGCTTGTTAATACATTTGAACTAATGAAAATTGAAGATGAAATGGAAAAGATTATTGATTCTGTTGTAGAGACAGGTGAAGTAACTCTTTTTGTGGGCTGGGAAACTAAAACTAAAAAAGTAAGAAGAGCACTGTCTGTGGAAGAGCAGCTTTCTAAAAGAACGGAAACCTCATTTGTTGTAGAAGATAAGATTGTTTATGATAATGCAAAGGTTAAATTTATAAACTATGAGGACTTTGTTTTTGATAAAAGCGATGCTGCAAATTGGGATTCTTGTTCAAAAATATATAGAACATATCAGTCATTTGATGAAATTAAATCAAATAATGCAAATAATTTGCTGAATTTAGAAAAATTGGAAGTGTTGAAAGGGGTGGTGGCAAATAAAAAAACTAAGAAAGATAGTAATATTTCCGGCAAGAAAATTGAAGTACTTGAGTACTGGGGAGATATTGAACTTACAGATGGTAAAGTTTTAAAGAATAAACTTATTGTAGTGGCTGGACGCAGTGTAATTATCCGGTTTGAGGATAATCCGTTTGTAATAAATCCTTTTATTCATGCAAATATTATAGAATGTCCGGCAACGGGGCGTGGTATTTCGCCATTACGTGTTGCACTAATTCTTAATAATATTTCTTCAACAATTTTAAACAAACAGTTGGATGCACTAGCCTTGATGATGAATCCTCCATATTTGGCTCCAAAAGGGTGTTTTATGGGGCAGCAAGATGTAAGTCCAGGTAAAATTATTGAATATGATGCCTCATTAATGACCTCAACACCAACACCTTTATCTTTTGATAAAGCTATGACGGGTTGGGATTTCTTAAATTATTTTAAATCAACAATTGAAAGTGCTACAGGAATATTTAAAAACATGGCAGGAAATATTCAAACACTTGACAGAACTGCAACTGAAATTAATTATTCTGTTAATGGACAGGAGGCTCGTTTAAATATGATTTTGGAAGCAATTAATAGAAAAGTTATTGTTCCAATGGTAGAGAAAACTGCAGAATTAATATCTTATTTTAAACTGGGAGAGGAAAATATTCTCACAAATGACAGAGGACAATGTTCATATATTCAAATTGACGATGATGTTCGGAATTCTTCATATGTTTATCGTTATGGTGATAGAAAAGCTACATTTGAACGCAAGTCTAAGCTAAAAGAACTGTTTGAAATTGTCCAATCTTTTGCAAACGTTGAGGCCGTTGCTCAACGTATAGATTGGCTTGAATGTTTTAAATTCGCGCTAGAGCAGTATGGTATTGAAAATTCCAATAATTTTTTAATAGAGGATACTAGTGTTCAAAAATCTGATTTAGCGTCAACTGGAGCTCTGGCTAAAAAATAACAGTTTGGATTATTAATAATGAAATATAAATTATTAGATGCACAAAGAAAATTTTTGGAAATCCCTCATACTTATTCATTGGATGTAGCAGTGTATCAAGGTGGTTATGGTTCCGGCAAAACTTTTGCCGGAGCCTTGCTCGGAATATTATTGGCTTTGAAATTTCCGGGAATTAGAGGGCTTGTAGGGGCACAAACTTATACCCTGGTAAGAGATACAACTTTACAGACTTATTTTGAGCATTTAGAGCAAATGAAGTTTTGTGAGGGTGTTGATTACAGGTGGACAAGTTCTGAACAAAAACTCGTATTTCATAATGGCTCAGAAATTTTATTTAGGCATTTTGACGAACCGAATAAATTGAAATCATTGAATTTAGGTTTTGTAGAAATTGAAGAAATGTCTGATGTTCCGTATGATACTTTTAAAATGCTTGTAGCGAGAATGCGTCAGAAAATTTTGCCTCAATGGAAAAATTTTACATATAGGATTTTTGGACATACCAATCCTGAAATTCAAAAAGGCTGGATTTATAAAACTTTTTTCGATAATCCCCCTCCAAATTATAGATTAATTTGTGCACCTACTACACAGAATATTTATTTGCCTCAAGGTTTTTGTGATGAATTGAAAAAACTTTATGATAATAGTTATTACGAGACTTTTGTTCTTGGTAAGACGGGTAATTATAATCAAAATTTGGTAGTAAAAGATTTCACTGATGATAATGTTCGAGAGATTAAATACCAGCAGGATTTAGATGTTCATATCAGTTGTGATTTCAATGTAGATCCTATGGCATGGGTACTGGCTCATAAAACAGATGACAAAGTTTTTTATTTTGATGAACTGGTTATAGAGAATACAACTACTGCTAAAACTTGTGAGGAATTTTGTAAAAGATATCCGGACCATAAAGGAAAAGTTATTATAAATGGTGATGCATCAGGTGATAATCGTAGTTGTACAAGTGAATACACAAATTATGTAATTATTAAAAAGAAAATGCAAACTTTTGGGTACGATGCTGAGATAAAGATTAAGGCTTTCAACCCTCCTATAAAAAATAGGGTAGCAGCGTTTAATGCAAAAGTAAGAAATGCAGATGGTGAAATTGGTTTGTATGTTTCTCCAAAATGTGAAAAGCTGCTATATAACATTTATAATCTACGTTATATGGAGGGTTCTTCAAAGATAAATATTCCTACCTATTCTCAGATTAAACAATCTAAGGAATTAAAATTTTTGTCGCATCCGTTTGATGCAGCCTCATATCTTGTTGATTTTTACTGGCCTATAGTTTTATAAAAGATAAAAGGAAGATTTTTATGGACACATTATTGTATTATTCTCCGGTAATTATTGTTATTTTGGTGTTTCTTATTCAACAGAGAATTGTAGTTACACCCGAGCAATTGGAAAAGAAACATCGAGAAATTCTGAATGATGTTGAGAATCGTTTTGTAACTATTAATAGTCATGAAGATTTAAAATGTCAGTTTTTTGAAATGAAAGAAAAAATTGATAAAATTTATGATTGTTTAATAATAACTAAATGAATTATGAGTATTAGTTTTGTAACAAAATATTAAATTCTGCCTTTTCTATTTAAAGATTTGAATTCAAAATACCGTATATAAAGACAAGTACAGTAATAAAATTGAAAGGTTTTGGATTTCAATGGGAATAGCAACATGTCAAGCCAGATTTTTAGGCATAACAGCAAGAAAAGCAGATTGTGAATATAAATCTACTGAATTGGCGCAGCAAAAACTTGAGATAACAAATCAGTTATCAAGTGTTTCTGCAGAATATTCCAACGCCTTGAATTCTACAAAACTAATTTGGTCTAATGAAGCTGTTGGCAAGGATTATGGATTAACATACAGTTTATTAATGATGCCTTCTGCAATAAATGATTATAACCCATATATGATAACAACAACTTCAGGGGCTATTGTCTTAAATTCAGAATATGCAGCTGCAGCTAAAGCTGCCGGAATATCAATGGCAGGTGGCGTAGGCTCTAGTGATTCAAGAGATAAATTTATTGCGGCTCTGGTTCCTGGTGGTATTATTACTCAGGAAACAGCTAATCAACTTACCGTAAAAGATTATGCGTATGAAGCTGATGTTAACAAGCCTGGTTCTGTTATTTTGTCTCAAAATCAACCTACTGGTGCTACCGGTTCTGTTGGTTGGAATCCTACAGCAGGTATGGGTGCAAAACCTATGGATAAAACATCTGTTTCTGCTATGCAGTTGGAAGATTTGATTTTCAGTGAAGCTATCGGTCAGCAAAAACTTGACTGGGGACAGCTGACAGTTGATAAAAATAATAATATGATTACCGAGGCAGAATTCGAGAAGAAAAAACAAGACTACGATAACTTGATTAAGGATGCCAGAAAAGCCGGTGATATGGCTGAAGTTGAAAGATTAACTACAGAAAAAGAAAAATATATTGCAGATAATCAGGGTAAAGTCCAAAGTTTTAAGCCATCAGATAATTTGCAAACAAACGATAATTCAATTAAAGATTCAGGTTTTACAATTGTTGAGAATGGAATAATTAACCATTACGAAGACGAACTTAAAAATATGACAATTGGTGATTTGCTTTCTCATAATATTGTGTTGATGATGCAAGGAAATAAAGCAGATGATATGTCAAAAAGCGTTGAAAAACTTTTAGAATCAATAGCTAAAGTTTTTGGGTACGGACAATCTGGTGTTGGTCTTAACGTTGATGACGCATCTAATGACGCATTAAAATATGCTATGGAAATGACTAAAAGATTCTTTTTAAATCCGGGTAATGCGATTACTGAGGGTTCAAGAGGTAGTGATAAATCGATGACTGATAACAGTGCCTATTTGAATGCTACAGACTATAACAGGATATCTCAAGCTAAAGGTTATACAGCAGTCAGTCTTTCAAATATGTTATCTACATTCTTGACATTTTTTGATAACTCTTTAAATGGCGCAACTTCAGATTATGTTGTTGGTAAATCAGTTGAAACTTCGCAGTTTGTTACTGATAATAATAGCTATTATTATATAGGACAAACCGATGAAGATGCCCCTACACTAAATGAAAAATTAGCAGATTTTTATGACGAGATTTATAATAATATCTGTGAACATGGTTGGAGAGAAGATGCAAGTCTTGATGATGATGAGTATCTTGAGAGTATGATAAAAGATGGCAGATATTCTATGAGTTCTCTAAATAATGATGGCTATTATTACCAGACACGTTATAACGAAACTGGATATCTTTCAGAAGTTTCAGATACTGATGCTATCACAAGAGCTGAAGCAGAATATACTCGTAAAAAAGCAGAATTAACGTATAAAGAAGATTCAATAGATTTGAAAGCTAAAAAACTAGATGCTGAAATTTCTGCACTATCGACTGAGTATGATACAGTAAAAAGTTTACTTTCCAAAAATATTGAAAAAACATTTTCAATGTATTCAGGTTAAAAAAGCGGCATTTATGCCGCTTTTTTATTTTGTATATTTTTTACCTAATAGTTCATCAGGTAGGAATTGCTGTTCAATATCAGGTGCATCATGTGAATAAACATATCCAATGCCGAATCCGTATTTTTTAGCATCTTTATAATGCGCGTCCCGCAGATGCATTGGCGGCGGATAGTCTTTTCCTTGAGCGATATCAGAAAGTGCCGCATCAATTGCACAAACTGTTTCATTAGATTTTGGTGCTCTAGCCACATAAATTACAGCTTGAGCAAGAGGTATTCTTCCCTCTGGAAGTCCTAACAGTTCAACTGCTTTATATGCGTTCAGTGCCACGTTTAAAGCGTTTGTATCTGCATTTCCTACATCTTCTGCCGCACAGGTGATAAGTCTTCGTGCAATAAATCGCGGGTCTTCCCCTGCTGTTATCATTTTTGCAAGGTAATAAATAGCTGCATCAGGGTCGCTTCCTCTCAAACTTTTTTGAAACGCTGATGCACAATCATAATGCTCTTGTTGGGAGTATCTTGTATTTCTTTGCTGACAAATTTCTTCAATAATTTTAACCGTCAGCATCCTCTTACCGTCTTTTAAGTCACTTGCAAAATACGCATTTTCTACTATGTTAAGAGCATATCTTGCATCTCCTCTTGCAAGGTTGATGATGAAATCCAGAACTCCGCTTTCACATTCCATAAGTGTATAGTGTGTTGCAAGGTAACTGAATCCTTTTTTTATTATTGAAGACATACTTTTATCATCTATAGCGTTAAGTCTTACAACCTGAACTCTTGATAAAAGAGCCGGAACAACTTGAAATGACGGATTTTCCGTTGTTGAACCAATTAAGAATAATGTACCGTTTTCAAGATGTGGTAACAGTGCATCCTGCTGGGTTTTTGAATATCTGTGGATTTCATCAATAAATAAAATTGTTTTTTGTCCTGCGCGCAGTGATTCTTTTGCTTTTTCAACTGCATCTTTAATATCTTTTACGCCGGATGTTACTGCAGAAATTTCAATAAAATTTGCGTTTGTTTTTGTTGCAATAAGTCGTGCCAGTGTAGTTTTTCCGCACCCGGGAGTTCCCCAGAAAATTAAAGAAAATAATCTGTTCGTTTTGAGTAAATTTAAAATAGGGCTATTGGGTGCTACAACATTACTTTGACCTAAAAAATCTTCAATAGTTTTAGGGCGTAGAATTTCTGCTAACGGGATTTGTTTATTTTGATTTTCAAGTTCTGTAAATAAATTGTTCATAGTATAATTATACTATAATAAATATTACTATATCAAACAAGAGGTATTTCCTCGTCCGAGCATCGGAGAGGAGTAGGGTGAGGATATATTTTGAATAAAAATTTTTGGATTGTTATAGTTTCAACTTTAATTTTGATAACAGGAATGTTTTTTGCATTTAGAAGTAAACATGTAGATAATGAAGTTGTATTTTGGACATTGCAGATGAATGATTTTGCTCCATACGTAAACGGAGTTATTTCTGAATTTGAAAAAGAAAATCCGAGTATAAAAATAAAATGGGTGGATGTTCCATTTTCCGAGGGTGAAAAAAGAACTTTAGCCTCTGTTTTAAGTGATAATCCGCCGGATTTGGTGAATTTAAATCCTGATTTTTCCTCAACTTTAGCTCATAAAGGTGCATTGTATGAGATTCCAAAAGCTGAAACAGAGCAGTTTAATCAGGAAATTATGGATGCGCTGAAAGTAGATGGTAAAATATATTCTATTCCGTGGTATGCAACTAGTGCAATAACAATCTATAATAAAAATATTTTAAAAAAATCAGGTATCTATATTCCAAAAACGTACTCCAATTTAGAGAAGTTAGCACCTCTTGTTAGAAAGAATGCAAATGCCTATATAATGTTACCTAACATTACAGAAAACGATACTATGCTAAAAATTCTTAATAAATATGGAGTTTTTGGCGTTGATAAAATAAATTCGAATAAATCTGCTGAAGTTTTTGAGATGTTTAAAAATTTATATATAAAAGATTTGATTCCAAAAGAATCAATTACAATGACATTACAGGAATCTTTGGAAAAATATATGTCTGGAAATATATTGCTTATAAATGCAGGTCCTAATTTCTTGAACATGATTAAAGAAAATGCTCCAGCAACATATGAAGTAACAGATGTTGCGCCTCAAATAACTGGAGAACTCGGGCAAAATGATTTTTCTTTGATGAATTTTGTTATACCTGTTAGAGCAAAACATAAAGACGAAGCTTTAAAATTTGCATTATTTTTGACTAATGAGAAAAATCAACTGGAACTGGCTAAACTAACAAATGTTCTGGCAACTAATGAAAAGGCATTAAAGAGTGATTTTTATACAAAATATGATGATAATTTGGAGGCAAAAGCCAGAGTTATAAGTGCAAATCAGCTTAATAAAATTCAGCCGGCATTCAAAACTCAAAAAGGGCAAAAAGATATAAATAATATTATAAATAATGCTGTGCAATCAGTCTTGTTGAATAAAAATGAAACAAAAACTATATTGGAAAAAGTGGAAAATGATTGGCGAATGTTGAATGATTAAAGTAAAAGGAGAAATATATGAAAGCGGTAGTATTTACGAAAGATAATGAATTAAAATTAGTAAATAATTATGAAAAACCTGTACCTCAAAAGGGAGAAGCTCTTGTTAGAGTTACATTAGCAGGTATTTGTAATACAGATTATGAAATTACAAAAGGCTATATGGGATATGATGGAATTTTGGGACATGAAGCCGTTGGTGTTGTTGAAGAGGTTAACGGTGAAGATAAATCGTTAGTTGGAAAACGCGTTGTACCTGAAATTAGCTATGGCTGTAAAGAAGCTGATTGTCCGTGGTGTGCCGAAAAATTATATCGTCATTGCCCGAATCGACATACTCTGGGAATTTGGAGAAAAGATGGTGTTTTTGCTCAATATTTTACAATGCCGACCGAGGTGTTGTTTGAAGTCCCTGAAAATGTGCCGGATACTCAGGCTGTTTTTGTTGAACCTCTTGCCGCAGCCCTTGAAATTACTGAACAACACCATATAAAACCTTTTGAAAAGGTTGTTGTTCTTGGTGATGGAAAGTTAGGGCTCATTACAGCATTGGCGCTTAATGCTCAAAATGTTGATGTCCTTTTAGTTGGTAAACATCAAAATAAACTTGATATTGCAAAAAATCAAGGGGTTTCAACCTGTCTTTTAGAAAATTTAAAAATTGAGAAAATTTACGATGTTGTAGTTGAGGCTACAGGTTCTATTTCCGGGTTTGAAACTGCTCTTGCACTAACAAAACCTCGTGGTGTTTTAGTTCTAAAAAGTACAGTAGCAGCCTCAAAAGAGTTTAATTTAGCGCCGATTGTGATTGATGAAATTACAGTTCTGGGGTCTCGCTGCGGTCAATTTCCTGCGGCATTGAGAATGTTAAAATCTGAGAAAGTAGATTTTTCCCCATTGATATCTGCGGTTTATTCAATTGATGATGCAATTGGTGGATTTGAAAAAAATAAAGAAAAAGAAACTTTAAAAGTGCTATTGAAGTTTTGATGAGGGTTTACCGGAGTATCTTAAAAATATGTTTCACTGTTATTTGGGATAAATTAAATAAAGCGGGGATAATTTTTCCCCGCTTTATTTCTTATTTGTAATTTATATAATCTTTCCAATAATTATTTGAAAGTGTCATTTTTCTGCCCCGCGCTGATTGTCCATCTCCTGTTATGTTACCTTTATCATCTTTTGCCATAACCGCAATGTTTTCAATAGGTTCATTGAATGGACACGCATCTAGCACACATCCGTCTCCTTTATTCCCTGGGTTTTTGCAATCTCTTCCGTACATTTTATTGCTAAGTCCTTTGGCACGTATTTTGTCTGCATCACATGGTACAATTTGCCCTGAATAATTGTCATCATGATTCGGGTCATTATAAACCCAGGTGCCAACCTGATGGGCATTCATAGGAATAAAAGCAAACAAATCTATATTATATGTATTTGGGGGAGCTGTACCGTTTATATCAACACAGATAATTCTACTTTCAGAGTTAAATGTCCAGATACGACCTTTCGAATCACTCCAAATTCCATAGTTATCGCAATATACTCCGCCGTGTTTCTTCCCTCCAACCATGTTAAATTGAAACGGGCCTGCGCCTCCACCAGCTTCGCGGTAAATGTTTTGCATCGCTCCACCAATATTATTTGTACTGTTTACATCTTTATTGTATGGACCTCCGCCTGGTAAATAGCTTATGAATTCTTCAACCCATTGCGCTAAGCCTGTTTTGTTGGCATATTGCCCAACATCACCTCTGTCAGAATTTATTCTTGAACCAATTTCTTTAATATCGCTATATGTAGTTCTGAATTGTTGTTCCAAAACTTTTCCTCTGTAGTTGTAAGCCAGGGTAGGTATTGTAATTGCGCTTATAGTTCCTATCAATCCAACTGTTACAAGAACTTCTGCTAAAGTAAAACCTGATTTTTTATTTGTTAAACTCACGATATAAACCAATCCTCATAAACTTTCATTATATTCCTTATTATACCTTATTTGGCAGCTAAAGTCTAGGGGACTTATATATAATTTCATCAACCCATAACTCTAACATCACTCTTAACTTGTGGGGCAGAGTCACTTTTAAAGAGTTCAACAAAGAGATTCCGTACCGAGTTGGGAGTGCCATCAATGTCTGTTTTTAAATTGTCATCCTGAACCTGGTTCAGGATCTGATAAATTTGCAATATTCTATCCTCACTATCAAACAAACAGTCATACTGAGGCTTTAGCCGAAGTATCTTATGCTCCTAATAGTAATAAGAAGATTTTTTGCATTCGCTCAGAATGTCGTAAATAGGGCAACGAATATGCCAGAACAAATCTTATTTTCTATAACAAAATTTGAGTAGCCATGATTAACTTATGGCTGTCATCAGCGTTTTGGTTCTGGCAGAATACATAGTTTAGTACAACTTTTAATGCTTGTCCTTTTATAAACCAGTTTAAACCAACTGTATATTCTCGTTTTAAGTCATTTGAGACATCTCTATTCGGGTCAAATTGGTCTATTCTTCCAATAAGCTGCAAATGAGGGTTAAATTTCCAGCCTACTGTTGCGGCGTAACCGCAGGCTTTGTTGTCACTTACTCCTTTTGAACCGTTATATCCGTCTGCTATTGCTGCTTCAAAATTTGTCCATAGTTTTTTATATTTGTATGCGACATAGGCACTTCCAACTCCGTAGTTGATTCCGTTATGCCCTCCGTTAAAACCTCCGCCTATTGTAAGTTTTCCATATTTTGTGTCATGACTGCCGAAAGGTTTTATGTTTAACCAGCCATTAAATTCTGCCCCGGGAAAACCGCTTGTAATCTGTCTTCCTGAAGAACCAAATGCTACACTGTAGTCGGCATAGTTATAATTTCCTGTTACTTTAACTGACATTGATCTTGAGTTCCCGAAATTTCTTGCAATTTGAGAACGTGCAACAAAAGGTAGTATAAATGTTGACGAACCGCCTTCTATGCCTGTTTGTACTCTTGAGTAGCCTGCAACTATTTGGTGATTCGGGATGCTCGAGTTTATGATGTATGCGTCTCCCATAAATCCGTCAATAAAATTGTTTCCATGTTTGTATACAGGGTTAACATTTACTTTAAATTTATAGTCAGGATTTCTAAAAGAACCATATACTCCGACTTCTGTAGTCAGGTTATCGTATTCAGTGGAGTATGATGGTGTAAATAAAGCATTTATAGACCCTCTATATCCTCCGTATACTTGAATTTTTTTTAGCGGGCCTTTTTTATATTCGAAAGATAAATCATCTTTTAGTAAGAATGATTGCACATCTGTTCTTGTTATTTTGCTATGTATAATTTTCCCGGGTAGAGTATCTTCATCTACTTTGTTGTCATTATCTTTATCAAACATTCTGAAGATTTCAAAATCTACTTCTGTGTTATCCATTATAGAATCGTCATCATCATATTCTGTATTTTGAGGATTATTTTTGTTTGAATTTTCTTTTTCTTTTTTCTCTTTATTGGTTTTACTATTTGGGATTTTTTCATCAAATATTGTATCGTCCTCTGTTTTGAGAACTATTTCATTTTCCTGAGGTGTTGCCAGCAGGTCTTCAGCTATATCTTCCGTGTATTGTGCTTTTACAGTTGTCGGGGTAATCGATATTATTAAAGCTGAAAGCACTATCAGTTTTAAAAATGTTTTCATATGTTACAATTATAACACAAAATTTGTAGATTTCATAATTTTTTTATTGTATATTTTTGTTATGCCGAATAAAGTTAAAAATAATAAGCAAACAATAGTAAAAGCCCCGATTGTAGAAGCGTTAAAAACAGCTTATAACAATCCAACATATCAATTTCATATCCCGGGTCATACAAAAGGACTTGGGACTTTACCGTCATTTAGAAATCTTATTGGTCGAAAAGCGTTAATGGTTGATACGACCGATGAGTTTGATAATCTTGGAACTTTAACTCCTGCAACAGGTCCGATTAAAGAAGCTGAATTGTTGGCAGCCGAGGCTTTTGGAGCTAAAAAAACTTTCTTTTTGTTGAATGGTTCAACGGTTGGAAATCTTGCTATTGCAATGGGATTGACTAAAAAAGGTCAAAAAGTTATTGTTAATAGAAATTGTCATCGCTCAGTTTTAACTGGTCTTATTATTTCAGGTGCAGATCCGCTCTGGGTTATACCTGAAAAGTTCAGTGACTGGGGTATTTGGGGTAATATAGATGCCAATTCGGTTGAAAAATTATTATCAGAGAATGATGATGTCTCTCTAGTTTGGCTTACAAATCCTACATATGAGGGTGTTGTTTCTGATATAAAATCTATTGCTGCGGTTTGTAAAAAATATAATGTACCTTTAATTGTTGATGAAGCACATGGTTGTTTGTGGAATTTTAATGAAAAATTACCTGAAACTTCACTGAAATTAGGTGCAGATATTGTTGTTCATTCGCTTCATAAAACAGGCGGCAGTATGAGCCAGTCTTCTATGTTGCATATCAGCGAGCATTCACAAATTAATGCAGAAGATGTTGAAAGGGCTTTGATGCTTTTACATACAACAAGTCCGTCTTTAATGCTTTTGGGTAGTTTAGATGCAGCAAGAGCCAATTTACAGAGCAAAAGAGGTCAAAAACAGTTATCTAAAGCGATTTCAAATGCAAAATATCTGCGTTCAGAAATTGATAAGATGGAAACAATTCATCAGTTAAAATCTGATTTTGGATATAAAACAGATGTTACTAAAGTTTTCATAAAAGCTGACGGATTGTCCGGTAAAAGATTGGAATCTATACTTGAAATCGACTTTGGTATCGAAGTTGAAAGTGCTTCAGATGCAGGAATATTGATTTTGAGTAATATTGGTAATAAACGTTCTGATTTTGAGTATCTTGTTGAATGTTTAAAGAAAATTGATACTCATGACTATAAAGATATTTATTATCTTGAAAATAAAAAACATATGCCAATGTTAACGCCTATTATTAAAAAGAGTTTGCGTGAAGCATATTTTTCAGAAAAAGAAATTATTCCAAAGGAACAGGCTGTAGGCAGATTGTCAGGAGAAGTTGTTGCAGAATGTCCTCCAGGGATTTCAATATTACTTCCGGGAGAACTTATAACAGAAGAACACCTTCCTTATCTGGCTGATTATGATGTAATAGAAGTTTTGAAATAGTAGCATAAGAGTAATTTGATATTTGTCAATAATTATTGTGTTATTCCAAACTGACTGGAAAATTATTAGATCTCTTGCAAAAAAATAAAAAATAAATTATACTAAAACTATTGCATTATAAATGAAAAAGGAATAGAGAGTATGTTAAGATTCAACAATAACAAGAAAATCGGGGGGGGGTAACCTCTTAAAGCCTTACTCCGACAGTGTTCTAAGGTCTTTGAAATTATTTATTTTAAATTTTAATCCTACCGGTACCTCCGGTTATTTAAAACCTTTACTACCCCATCCCGAACATACAAATAGTCATGCTGAATATCTAAATTGTCACCCTGAACTGACAGAATGTAACCCAGAATTTATAAATTGTCATCCTGAATTTATTTCAGGATTTAAATCTAAGCGAATTACAAAGAGATTCCGAACCAAGTTCGGAATGGCGAATCCAAAAGCCGCATTTACCCTTGCCGAAGTCCTTATTACCCTCGGGATAATTGGTGTAGTGGCAGCATTGACTATTCCGAATTTAATTACAAGCTATAAGGCTCATAGACTCAGAAGCCAATTCTTAAAATCTTATTCAACTGTGCAACAGGTGTTCAAGCAAATGGAAGCTGATGATGTATCATTGGACCCAGCTTCTTACTCTAAAGAGCCATTATACAAAATATTTATGAAATACTTACAAGCTCCTTTGGATTGTGGAGCATCGTGGGATTATAGTTATGTTAATACAAAACCGTGCTTTCCCTTAAAGGTTCCTGGGACAAAACCTTACCAAACAATGGATGGTAAATTAGAAGCAAGCAGATATTGGATGGATGATGGGCAGATAGCACTTCAGGACGGAACTTTAATTTTATTTGAGAATATGTCAGGTGGCGCTATACTTGTTCATATTGACATTAATGGCTATGTGAATCCTCCAAATCGCTGGGGATATGATTTATTTACTTTTCAATTTATTGATGGTGAACTTTTACCTATGGGAGCTCCTAAAACAAAATTTGCTCAAGCCGATGTGTATTGTGATTTAAATAAGTCTAATGCTTATAATGGTATTGCTTGTGCTCAAAAAGCTAAGGATAACCCTGATTATTTTAAAAATTTATTAAGACAAAAAATTAAATAATATTCGCAAAACTTAAAAAGTATTCTTCAATTACATTCATAAGCATAGGCAGAATCCATACCATAATGGCTGCACCAAGTACCGGTTTGAACAGGAAGCTTAATTGGAATACATTTACCTGTGGCGCTGTTCTCGAAATTACTCCTAATATAATATCCTGAGCAAGTGTCGCAAGTAATATCGGCGAAGCGATTTGTAAACCCATGTACAAAGTGTTTGATGACATTTTTATGAGTAAATCCATTTTTATAAGTTGAGGCAGTGGTATATGAGCTGAATACATCGGAAATATTTCAAAGCTTCTGATAAGGGCCTTGAATAACCAGTAAACACCACCAAGATGGATAAAAATAAGAATTCCCATAAGTGATATCATTTTTGTCAAAATTGATACT
This sequence comes from uncultured bacterium, assembly GCA_905211505.1. Taxonomy (GTDB): domain Bacteria; phylum Cyanobacteriota; class Vampirovibrionia; order Gastranaerophilales; family Gastranaerophilaceae; genus Zag111. The sequence goes on from CAJMAX010000001.1 coordinate 66,618, forward strand.
TGAGCTGATGTTGTAGGGTCAAGGGTTGTTGCAGAAGATAAACCCATCTGCATATTAATCATTTCTGCTCCGCAATCAATTGCAATTGTTATTAGTTGAGCCATATAGCCTATCATTGCACCAACAACAACATTGAGTAAAAGAGACAACATAAATGAGTCACATTCTGTTAAACATTTTTCAGGGTGTAAAAAAGGTACTATAAATATGGTAACTATAATTGCAAATGGAATTTTTACAAGTGCAGGAAAATCTTTTCTGTTAAATATTGGGCAAAATCTGAAAAATCCAATCATTCTTGCAAACACAAGTGCACCTGCCATAAGGTAGGTGTTTATTGTTGGAAACATTTTTACTATTTCTGCAAGAAGTATATCCATGTTTCTATCTTCCTAACATTCTTTTTGTTTCAACCAAATCCGGTTTTGGCATAGGAGTTTTAGACGCAGGAGTGTATTTTTCTCTCTGATATTTGTCTATGTATGGAACTTTTCCCGGGTTTTTCATAATTTCATCTATAGAATCAATATTTTTGAATTTGTCTTTCATTTCAGAATCAAACGGGGTTGTGTATTTGTGATAATTTGCATCTAAAACAAAATTTTCACTGTGTGGAACTGTATTGAATGCAAGAACCATTCCTTCTTGAAAAAGATTTGTTAAAAGTCTTATAAATCCAACGCCGCCAATTACAATAACCAGAAAAACACCTAGAATTTTAGGTGCCGCTGCAATTGTTTGTTCCTGCACCTGCGTTACAGCTTGCAAAATACCTACGACAAGCCCGATGCCGGCAGCTACCAGTACGCATGGCATTGAGATTGCAAGCATTATCATAAAACCTTTTGCTAAGTATTCCAATAAAATTTCCACTGTTTGTATCCTTTTTAGTTATAACTTGAAACTAATCCTTGAACTATAAGTGCCCATCCATCAACGGCTATAAATATTAACAATTTGAAAGGCATTGATATAATTGTTGGCGATAGCATGAACATACCCAGTGCCAGCAAAATGTTTGCAACTACAAGGTCTAATATGATGAACGGTACAAATATTATAAAACTTATTTCGAAAGATGTTTTTAATTCACTTATTATATAAGCAGGAGCTACTTCCCATATAGATATGTCATCAGGTGATTTTGGCTTTGTTTTGTGGGCAAGTTCGACAAAGAAAGTTAAATCACTTTCACGGGTTTGTTTCAGCATAAATTCTTTTAGGGGTTTAGAACCTTCTGTAATAGCTGCAACCATATCGTGGTTTTTCTGGTATGGAACAGAACCCATATCATACATTTTTTGAAAAGTACTTCCCATTGTGTAGAAAGTTAAGATTATTGATAAACCTATAATTACAATTGCCGGTGGGATTTGTTGTGTTCCCATTGCTGTTTTTAACATTGAAAAAACTACGACAAATCTTAAAAAACTTGTCATACTGCAAAAAATGAATGGTAATAATGAGAACATGCTCATTACTATCAGCATTTGAAGTACCGGATTTAAATTTTGTAGTTGATCCATAATATTTTGTGTCCTATAGTTCGTTTATTTTTTTTGCCATTTCCCGGATTGTTGCTAATCCTGTATTGGTTTGGTTTGTGTCAATATATAAATTTGTTCTGCTTTGAAAATTTTGATTTTTTGATTCTCTTCTATCCAATCCTCTTTTTAAGTGTGAGGCATTGGGATTCTTTGTTTTAATTGGTTCAAGATGTATTTGATTTTTCTGTTTTTGTTCAATGTCCATGTCTATAACTTTATTTTGTGAAGGAAAGTTGTTCTGGATTTGGATATTTTCTTCTTGAACAATATTTTTGAATCTATCGAAATCTTTAACGGGTTGTTTTGTTTCGTCAAGCTTTGATAGTAAAGTTGTCCTATCAACATCAGAAGCTATAAGAAAACGTTCATTGCCTGCTCTTACTACAAGCAAAGATTTTCTTGGATTAATATTCATTGTTTCTTCAATATTTAAAAATTTTGAATTTTTGGTTCCGAGTCCTCCATCCATAAATTTTTTATACACGAATATTGCGAAGAATATTAATCCCAGCATTGCCATTGTATATACTGTAAAGTTTGCTATATAACTACCCATAAGTCTGTTTTATCTCCTTTAGTTATTTAATAATAGTGTTATTAAATATTTTCATCTTCCAGTTCAAAATCACTGTAATCAAATTCTTCGTCATCGTTTTCATCATTTGTTGGTGTGTAATTTTCTTCCTCAGTTTCATCATTGAAAGATTCATTTTCGAGAGTAGATTGTGGATAATCTTCATCTTCTTCTTGAATATTGTTTGCTTGTCTTACCGGGGTCGAAGTTTCGTTGTTTTGAGCGATTATATTGTTTACTTTGACTCCGTATCTGTCATTTATTATGACAAGAGAACCGCTTGCAATTGGTTTACCTTCGACTTTTAAAGTTACATTGTTATCGTAAAGCGATGTTAAATCAACAACAAGACCTTCTTCTATATTTTTGAGTTCTCCCAGAGAGATTTTTACCGCATCAAACTCTGCATTCATTTCAACTTCAATTGTGTCCCATATATTTTGATGAGTTTCACTCATTTCATCTCCTCCGTTGTTTGTTTCAGGTATAAGTAAATCCATATTCGGGGTAATTTTTATATTCATTTCCTCTCCAAGGATAGAAAGGGTTAAGTGCGATATATTGCTGTCTTCAAATACTACTAAATCTCCTTCTTCGAGGCTTTTTAAATCGTATAAAGAAAATTTAGTTTTCCCTACGATAATTTTTGCCAGAGTCTGGCAGTTTGGAAAGTCGTTTTCAGAAAATTTTGGGCCTGAAGAGTTTATTTGTTCAGGAGTTAACAGTGCTTGCGGTAGTGATATGATGATTTTACCTGCGTCTTTATTGTATTCATCTGTATCTTTTATTAAAAATGTTAGATGAATAACGTCAAAGTTTGTTTTTTTTACAACTGTTGGTTCCGGATTATTTAAATTTTCTTTTATTGTGTCAAACATGAAACTGTTAAAAGAAGTTATAATTTTTGTTTCTAATTCAGATATTTTATTTATATTGAATTTTGTTTTTGATGCTCCTAAAGCTTTGCTTAGAATTAAATCAATTGCTCTATCTGTGAGCCTGAAGAACATATCATAGTTTTCATCAATACGAATTTTTGTAACAAAGCAAGATTCATTATTTAATAAGCAATTTAAATTTTTGCTTAATCCAATGAATTTTACAATAAAGTTTTTTTCAAAAAATTCATCATAAGAATTTTGCACTATCTGAGGAAATGTATTTTGATACCAGTTGTACTCTTTATACAACTCATTTGTTGCTATTGAATTTTGAAGCTTATCTTCCATACAACTTATCCCTTAATTATCCCCGGAAATATCGCACATATTCCCCACATATACAATATGATATAAATAGGATTATTTCATCAATCTTTTAATGGATATTTTTAAAAAGTCATATATTTTGGCTGTTTATTTTTTTGTAATACATTACTTGTATTAGAAATTTTTCTTTAAATTCTATAAAAGGTTGATTTAATTATTTATAAAATTTGAAATAATAAAATTGTAATCACTGTTTATAGGAATTAAAGAGAATGAATTTACACGAGCAATGCTTATTACGTTATTTAATGTTTCCTGATGAGTTGTCATATACTACCGAAATTTTAAAACTTAATAATAAAATTTTGGAGCAAAAGTTTGTTGTAAAAAATATTCTTGCTAATGTTTCCGGATTAACTTATACTGAAGAGGTCAGATCATAAGGTTTTTTGGTTATGTTTAAAAAATTTATATATACGCTGTGGATTTCAATATTACTTTTGTTGATTTTTTTTAGTTTAAAGAATGGGAGTTATACAGCGTTTATCAATTCTATGGAGAACAGAACATTTGATATTCGCCAGAGTATTCTGGTAAAATCAAATAAAAAGCTTCATAATAAAGATATTGTCATTGTTGCTATTGATGATGGTAGTTACGAGTATATTCTTGATCAATATGGAGAATGGCCATTATCTAGAAATGTCTACGCAAAAATGGTGGATTATATTGAGGCTCAAAATCCCAAAAGCATAGCTTTTGACCTGATGTTCGTAAAATCAATGAAAAGCGCTGCAAGTGAAGATGCCGCACTGGTTAAGGCTTTTCAAAAATATGATAACTTATACACTGCTATGAATTTAGATAATCAGCCGGAAGAATTAAGAATTCCTGCAAAATTACCTGATTCGCTGGCTGTTAATATTGAAAATGATTCAAATAAGGTTGATTTTGGCTATTTGGAATATTCAAACTGCAGGACTGTTCTTGATAGGATTTTAAACAGTACTTCTAATATTGGAATGATAAATGTCTTGAGAGCGGATGATGGTGTTTTAAGAAAGATGCCTTTGTTTTTGAAGTATCAAGGGAAATATTATCCGCAATTAGGTTTTAAGGTTGCAATGGATGCCCTTGGTATTAAAAACCAAAATGATTTTACTGTTGATAAAAAAGGAAGACTTGTTCTATCTGATGGAACAAAGGTTGATGTGGATAAAGATGGTGGAGCTATCTTAAACTGGTATGGCCCTGCAGGAACTTATGAAAATATTCCTATGTATAAATTGTTGAAAACGATTGAGGGCAAGGAAAAAGGTAATTTTGATTTTCGTAATAAAATTGTATATTTTGGAGCAACAGCTGCAAGTTTGTTTGATATAAAAACCGTACCTGTGGATAAGGTATATCCAGGAGTTGAAGTCCAGGCTACATATGTTAATAATATTATTGACGGAAATTTAATACACAAAGTACCTTCTTATGTGAATATTCTTGTAGGAGTGGTGCTTCTTATAATTACGGTTGTTTTTGTTTTTCTTATACAGTCAATGCCTGTGGCGTTAGGTGTTTCGATGACTGTTTACATGGTCTATATAATGCTCACTTATTACTTAATGAAGTTCTGTAATTTGTGGATTGAAATTGTTTCCCCTCTTACTATTGCTATATTTTCATTTGTAGCTGCAGTGATAATAAAATATTTAATAAAATCAAGAGATTTTGATCAGCAGTATAAGCTGGCGACAACTGATGGATTGACAGAATTGTATAATCACAGGTATTTTCAAGAACAAATGCAAAGATTTGTTTCTCACTGTGAACGTTATGAAACTGTGTTTTCTTTAATTATTATTGATATAGATTTTTTTAAAAAGTTTAATGATAACTATGGACATCAATCGGGTGATGCCGTATTAAGACAAGTTGCTTTTGAATTAAAGAAAAATGTAAGAGCGACCGATATAGTATGCAGATACGGCGGAGAAGAAATGAGTATTATTCTCCCAAATACTAAAAACGAAGAAGCCGTAAGTATTGCAAATAAATTGTGTACAATTATTTCGTCTAAGAAACTTAAATTAAGCAATGGACGAGAAAGCAATGTTACAATAAGTTTAGGCGTATCTACATTTAGAGAAGACGGAAATACTCCGTCAGATATTATAGAAGCCGCTGACAAACGTTTGTATCATGCTAAGGAGAACGGAAGAAATAGAGTAAATTAACGCATGAGACAAGATTTTCTGGAAAACCAAATAGTTGTAAAAGATATTCCTAAGGAATGTCCTTTTGACTTGTGTTTGCTTGAAAATAATGAAAAGCAGATTGGTGAGATTTGTGAATTCTTGCAAGATGATGCTAAAAAATTAATGCTTGTTAATGGCTTTAAAGGTGCGGGCAAGTCTCTTGTTGTTGATTTTGTATCCACCTGTTTTAATTCAGGGGTTTTAACTCTTCGTTATAATTGTTTAGAAACAACAATTCTGGACGATTTGCTTTTGAGTTTTTTTGAAGCTTTTCGAGTGTTCACTGTTCAAGGAAAACTTGTTCCTCCAAGGATAAAAACAGAAAATTTTATTCAGAAAATTAATTCTTATTTTAATTCTATTACCCGTCCGGTTGTTATCATTCTTCATTCTTTTGAATCTGTTTTAAAGTCGAATAAGCATGAAATTTTGAGCTTTATAAAACATTTATCTGCTCTCCAAAATCTTAAAATAATAATTACGTCAAGAAATTTTCAATTTGAGGATTTTGAAAATGTTGATTTTGCAAGGGTTACAGTACTTGCATTGTCTCAGGCAATTTTTGAAAAGTACTTAAAATCCAACGGGATAAAAAATATCGGACTATTGTCAAACGAATTGTATAAGCATACGAAAGGTTATTACAATTATGTGAATTTATCTGTAAAAATAATGCGTTTGAGAGAGTATTCTCTTGTCCAATTTTTAGAAGTGTTTTCGAAAAGTTTGATGGCTTTTCCTGATTTTATTTTGCGTGAGGCTTTGGCTTTAGTTGATCCTGTAAGTGCTCATTTGTTCAGATTATTGACAGTTATGAGGGTTCCAATTCATGTAAATTTGTTAAAATCATTGCACTTGTTTGATGAAGAAAGAGTGTTTTTCTTTGTTACAAACTCAGTATTGTCTGTTGATGGTGAATGTTTATATTTGCAAGATTGCTATAGAGAAGTGATTGAACATCAAATTCCTGAGAATGTTCAGATAAAACTTCACAGTGCTTGTATAGATTTATATAATACCCAGCTCCCGTTAAAACCATTGGAAAGAGATTTGAAACTTTCCCGTCAGACAATGCGTAATGAAATTGAGTATCATACTTTATTTATTCCGAAAAAGCCTGTTTTAAATCTGAAAAATGTTCAGATAATAGATGTTAATCCTGTAGTTGAAGTTGTTTCGGAGACTACTCCTGTCGCAGTGGGAAATAATATACCTGAAAAAGAAGAATCAAAAGAAGAAAAAATTAATAAAATAAGTTTTATTATTGAAGATGAAGCGATACTTGACGGTATAGCAGATTCCATTAAGGATTTTGTGACTGAAAAAATTGAACAAACACAGATTGTTGAAAAAAGTTCTAATTTAAATTTGACTCAGGTTATAAATCTTGCAAAACAGGAAGAACAAAAATACAATTACAAATATGTTGTATCTTTGTACCAGAATGCATTGACAAAAAAAGATGATGAACATTTTTATTTTTTCCTGCCGACTATTTATGTGAAACTTGCCGAAGCTTACAAGCATCTGTCCCAGTGGTATGAAGCTTTAGAATATTATACTCAGGCTCAGGATTTTTACTATAATGCGTCTAATTTAACAAAAGTTTCAGAAATTAAGCTTGAAATTGCAAATATATATTATATTATTTATAAACATGATAATGCAAAATATATTCTGAATGAACTTGATAATAATCAAAATTTATCTAACGAATTTCATATAAAAGTTAATCTTGCTATGGCAAAACTTACAAATAATCTGAATGAGGAGTATGATTGTTATAAAAAATCCTTGCAGCTGGTTGACATGACTGTTGAAAAGTCTATTACTGCCCAATTGTATTATAAGTTTGCGGGAGCTTGTGATGAAAAAAATGATACAAAATCTGCAGTTTTCTATTATAAAAAATGTATAGGTTTGGATACTAATCCGCAAAGTAATAAATACTTATCCCGTTCTTTGGCTAATTTAGCAGAATTGTATGATGAAGCAGGACAAACAAAATCAGCTGTAAAATATTATAAAGAGAGTATGAAAATAGATACTCTTATGAAAAATTATAACGGACTGTTTAATTCGGCTATGCATATGGCAGAGATAAATTCTTCAATTGATACAAATGTTTCGTTGGAATTTTTAAATAAAGCTTTAGAATATGCAAAAGTTCTTAATGAGCCTTTCTATATTGTTAGAGCAAATATAGAAATCGGTGATTTTTATATGCTTAGGAAAGATTTAGAACAGGCATATAAATATTTCATTTCTGCATATGATGTTGCAAAACATTCCTTTAGCAAGGATAATTTAGATAAGGTCTCTGCGCGTATTGAAAATTTAAAGCTCAGAGTGAATGAAGAAGATTTTAAAATATTGCAGGAACGGTATGGAAAATAAAAAAAAATATGAATATTACATGCAGGTTTTTTTAGAAGAAAATTCTAAAGTGAATCTTATTTCCAAAAATGCAGAAAATTTTTTATGGGAAAAGCACATATATGATTCGCTTGCTATTAGCAAATTTTTTGATAAATATGGTATCCCGAAGACATTACTTGATATTGGTACCGGCGGAGGTTTTCCTTCCGTACCTATTGCAATGACATACAAGGATATTAGGGTAACAGCGTTAGATAGCATTGGTAAAAAAATAAATGCCGTTAATTCAATAAAAGGAAAATTGGATTTATCAAATTTATATCCAGTTTGTTTGAGGGTGGAAAACCTTGATGAAAAATTTGATGTTGTCACCTCCCGTGCTGTTTCGTCGTTGAAAAATATCTGTGAATATGCATTGCCAAAACTTTATAAAGGCGGATATTTTGTGGCTTATAAATCAAGAAAAACTCCTGATGAGATAGATGAGGCTAAAAATGTTTTGAAAAAATATAATGCTAAGATAATTGAAATCATAGATTATGAACTTCCGGTAGAGGAAGATTTATCCAGAAATTTAATAGTTATTAAACGTATGTAATATAAGTAGATTTGTAATTGCATTTTATATGTGTCTTATGTAGAATTTAAAAGGTATATTACTTTAAGTGTTTTATTACTCTGCCGGATAATCTTTTTCCGCAAGAGTAAAATTAGGGATAAGGGGTTTGATTATGACAATATTGAATGATGTTTTTACTGTGCATACAAAAGGAAATACAGATATCATAGATATAACACCACAGATTCGAAATGTTGTTTATAATCACGGATTACAAAATGCTGTAGTTTATGTGTATGCTCAGGGGAGTACAGTTTCAATTACTAATATGGAATTTGAGCCCGGGTTACTTGTTGATTTGCCTGAGGCTTTAGACAGGATTGCTCCGGTAGATGCTCCGTATCATCACGATGAAATGTGGCATGATGGTAATGGATATGCACATGTGAGAGCGTCTATAGTTGGAAATTCTACTCATGTTCCTTTAATAGATGGAGTATTACAGTTGGGACAATGGCAGCAGGTTATACTGATTGATTTTGATAATAAAGCAAGAGCAAGAAAAGTTAATATTCAAATTATTTACTAAATTAATTTAGTTCCATGGATAGTCTGATGGAATTTTCCATCCATTTTCTCTAATCCAGGCTGCGCAGTATAATCCTTGTCCGTTTTTTGAGCAGTCATTTCTTATTTCTTTGGAAGATTTATCAGCTCCGTATGGATAAATTGAAGCTTCATCTTTTCTGTATAAAAAGAAGATATCTTTTCCAAATTGATTTGGTCCTCTTGAGTTGTTTATATCAATAATAATAATCTTGTCGTTATTACTATCGGGGGCTCCTCCGTCATTAATAAATCCAAAAGTATATAAAATTCCGTCCATAGCAATAAATGGTGTTCTTCCTCTGTGATTTGGATTACCATAAATACCAGCAGCTGCACCAGTTAAATTTTTCCATGGAGTTTGAGATTTATATCCGCATTTTTTTATTGGATTGCAGGTTTGCATTATTTTTATATATGGTCTGAAGTATTTGTCGATGAACTCTTCTTGAGGTAATGATTTATCCCACGTTTCAAGTTCTCCATTTTCGTTTTCAGATAATTTTATAGTCTGATTAAGAGTTGAAATGGATTTTTCCAGAGTAGTTGCAGCTACATGTTTTCTGTAATTAGTTATAAGTCCGGGAATCGTTATTGCTGCGACAACACCTATTATTCCTAGTGTTATTAAAACTTCAGATAGTGTAAAACCTTTTTGGGTCATAATATTTTTATCCTCCTGCTGAAATACGATAATTAATATTATACACTATATTTACGTATTGATAGTACGTATAATTTACAAAAATTTACGTATAAACTGTACGTATATGAAAGAGCTTTTCTATAAAAATTTAGGGAAAAATATAAAAAAGAGAAGAAAAGAGCTTGGTTTGACGCAGCAGGAATTAGCTGACAGACTTGGTATTTCTTTGAATTTTATGGGAAAGATAGAAGTAGCTTTTTCAAAACCTTCATTGGATACTCTCATTGATATGGCGGAGAAAATGGAGACAACGGTTTCAGAGTTGTCGAAATTTAATTAAATATCCAATCCTGTGAACATCTCAAGAGAAGTTACATTTTTAAGTACAGGAAAATCTTCTATATTGTGGTTTTTTACAAAGTCAATTGCTTCATTTCTTGCAATTTCTAAGATTTTAGCATCTCGTACAATATCTGAAATTATTAAATCCGGAAGTCCTGATTGACGGGTTCCTAAAAATTCTCCTGGGCCGCGGAGCTGCAAATCTTTTTCTGCAATAATAAAACCGTCATTTGTTTCCGTCATTATTCCGAGGCGCTCTCGTGTTTCTTGTGAACGTGAAGATGTTATTAAAATGCAATATGATTGAAGACTATTTCTCCCTACGCGACCTCTTAACTGGTGAAGTTGGGACAGTCCGAATCTTTCTGCGTTCTCAATTACCATAACGGTTGCGTTTGGAACATCCACTCCGACTTCCACTACTGTTGTTGAGACAAGAATGTCATATTTACCTGCTTTAAAGTCTTTCATAACTTCATCTTTTTCATCATTTTTGAGTTTTCCGTGCAAAAGTCCGATTTTAAATTGTGGAAAGACTTCTGCTTGTAGTTTTTCTGCTTCAATTGTTGCGGCTTTAGCCGACAGTGTTTCGCTTTCATCAATTAAAGGATAAACAACATAAGCCTGTCTTCCTGATTCTACTTCTTTTTTTATTAAATCCCAAACTTGTTTGTGCGAACCTGTTAATATTGTTTTTATTGGTTTTCGTCCTTTTGGAAGTTCATTAATTACTGTTAAATCAAGGTCTCCATGGACTGTCAATGCCAGAGTTCTTGGTATTGGGGTTGCTGTCATTGTAAGTATTTGCGGATTTTGTGATTTTTTCTTCAGGACATTTCTTTGTTTTACTCCAAATCTATGTTGCTCATCAACAACAATTGCGCCTAGATTGTTAAATTCTACATTTTCTTGTATAAGTGCGTGAGTTCCTACAGCAATATGGGTTTGACCGTTTTTTAAATCTGTTTCAAATTTCTGTCGAATTCTTTTTCCGTGGCTTCCTAAAAATAGACCAACACTAAGTCCCATTGGGGTTAGCCATTGTACCAGATTGTTGTAGTGTTGTTGAGCAAGGATTTCTGTAGGTGCCATCAGAGCTCCCTGATAGCCGTTTTCAATAGCTGCAAGAAGCATTATTGTTGCTACAACAGTTTTACCGCTGCCAACATCCCCTTGTAATAATCTTTGCATCGGAGCATCAGAATTCATATCCTGTAAAATTTCATTTATTGCTTGTTTTTGTCCTGAAGTTAATTCAAAGGGCAGTGCGTTAATAAATTTTTGCACTAAACCGTCTTTATGCACTTGTAAGGCATAAGAGGTGGTATTTTTTGCTGTTGTTTCTCGTAATCTTATAAGTTTTAATTGAATTAGGAATAACTCTTCAAAAATAAGTGAGAATCTGGCATGTTCCAGAGCATCCATGGTTTCCGGGAAGTGGATTTGTTTTACTGCTTCTTTTTTATTCATAATTCCTAGACGTTCTCTGATAAAGTCCGGAATTATATTTTTTATGTCGTTTTTATAAAGTTCAATCGCATTAAAAATGGCTTTTCGCAGAGTTTTTATGCTTAAATCTTCGCAAACGGTATAAATCGGAACAATTCTTGCAATGTTCAAGTTTGAATCAGGATTATCTAAAAATTCTCCTGTCATAATTGAATATGTCGGTTTATCCATTGTTAAAAGGCCTGTGTAATTATTCCTTTTAACTACTCCGGATACCATAATTCCGGCATTAACAGGAAATTGGGCTTTCATTCGTTCTAAAAGATATCTGTTCCCTTTTGCGTTGAAAAAGCTGAGTTCAAATCTTCCGCTTTCGTCTGCTATCATTACCTTTGTAACCGATAAGTTATTTTTTGTATTGAAAGATGAAACGGATTTTATGTAACCGAAAACAGTTGTTGTTTGTCCTTCTTGCAATTTTTTTATAAGAGTTCTTGATGAGTAGTCAATATGTTTTTTAGGAAAATACATCATCAAATCTTGAGCTGTAAAAATTCCTAGTTTGTTGAGTTTATATGCAACTTTGGGGCCTACACCTTTTATGTACATAACATCAACTTCGGATGGATGTTTTTGTCTTTGAAGCTGCATTGTTTCTTCTTCTTTTTTCTCCGCTGCTTCCTGTTGAATATCTGTTTTTATAACTTTTATCAAATGTTCAATGGATTTTCTGCGTTCAGGAACTGATGCATAAGGATATATTTCAAATGCTTCTATTACAACAGCCCAGCGAGGATTTTTTTTAGATTTCTTATAATTTCTTTGAGCTTCTTTTTTTATAAAGCTTGAGAACTTTTGCGTTTTTCCATGGATATCAATGTAGCGATATTTTATTTCGATATCTATAGCCGCTTTAATTTTGTCTAAGTTCTCAATCATATATTTTATATTACATTAAGATTAATTTGAAAACAAATAGTAATATTTATGCAATTTTTTAATGGTTAACCCATCTTGTAATTTATTAGATTCCGAACCGAGTTTGGAATGACTGATTCTTCTGCACGGAGATTGTTGTCAAATAGTTATCCTCACCCGACTGCCTGTCATCCTGAACTTGGTTCAGGCTCCTCGGTCGAAGTTTTATAACCAATATATTCCGAAATTTCTGGTAGGAACAGAAAATTGAGTTTCTTTATCCTGTATTTAGAAATATTATTTTAAATTTTCATCCAGATATTTCTGTAGTCCTTTGACTAATTCTTGATACTGTTTTTGTTCTATTTTATCAATAGTTGTGTATATTCCAAAAGAATTTGGTCTTTTTAATTGCCCTTTTTTATCAACTTCAAAATCAAATCGAGTACTGTAGATATCGGTTCCTGGAGAGTTGTAAACTACATTGTCGAATTTGCCGTTCTTATCAGCCCTTATTAACAGCATAGCTTCAGTTTTACCATATCTTTTGTTATTATCTTTTTTGGTAAGAATAATGCCTGTTGGTTTACTTCCTATTGTGTAAGATTTTTCAATAATTAGTTGGCTATTTGGATTGTTTAATAATTTTGTCCAATACTGAGCGCCGTATTTCCCAAAATCTGAGTATAATTTATTATCAATATTATTTATATGTTTAGATTTATATAATTGTTTTTCTGTGTATGTTGCATGAGGGTTTGGCGGTGTAAGTATTTCCTTTATTTTTTTTGGAGACTCTTGAATATCTTTTACTGAGTTGTCTGTTTTTATAGGCTTTGCAATACTATTATTAGGCGTTTTACTGATCTTTTTATTTGAGTTTGGTTTTTCTGTGTAAACAGGTATGTATATTACATCATTTATTTTAATGTCATTTGCAGCTTCAATAGTTTCTTTCTTATTTAACTTTGCAATAGAATACATCATATCTGAAATTTCAGCATTTGATGCATTTTTATTTTTTATTTGTTGTTTTGCAATGTTCCAGAGATTATCTCCTTTTTTTACAGTGTATGCAACTTTGTTGTTTGAATTTGGATTTGATGCAGAATATTGTTTTGTATAATATGCCCGAGTTTCAGGTGTAGAATTCACAAATATTTCCATAATATCCTCCTATATTTTTCTTGATAAAATTCCCCGTGTTTATATAAAAACATTTTGAATGCAAAAATTGCCTTAATTATTGATCAAGGCAATTTAATTAGCGTGAAATCTTTAATATTTTTGTATTTATTTGGAAATAACAACCTTTTTATACATCTTATTATGAGGTGCATTATTTCCAAGTTTTATAATTTTATCAAGTGCGAATTTAAGCGGGTTTATTTTATTTTCGCTTGTAAATTCTGTTGTTTTTACAATTTCATAATCATCTAATGAATATGCAATATTAATGTTTTTTTTCGGGCAGTATTTGGTAAAACTTACAATGTAATTCCCGTTTTCTTTTTCTGAGATGTCCATTTTTAATCTGGTTTGCAGGTAAGATGCATCTATGTTTTTTCTAGCCTGATTAAGTTTGTCAAATTTGTTATGTTCAAGTGCATAATCAGCAACCATTTTTAGACTTTCACTGTGTAAAAATTTTGCTTGAAAACTCGTATGATATGCAGGGTGATGTATATTATTTTGTATTTTCATTTTATTCCTTTATTTTTCTGTTCTGTTTTATATAAAATTTATGATAAAATTTTTTGCTGTTTTTTAAAATAAACTTTGCTGATTCGAAGCAGCAGACGTTTTGTAACCGAGATGTCTGTATGTTGCAGGGGAAACTTTTCTGCCACGCGGGGTTCTCTGAAGCAAGCCAGCTTGCAGTAAAAATGGTTCACAAACATCTTCAATAGTTCTTACATCTTCGCCTATAGCTGCAGCTATTGTTTCAATTCCTACAGGGCCGCCGTCGTATTTTTCAATAATAAGTTTTAAAAGATTTCGGTCTGTGGAGTCAAGTCCAAATTCATCAATTTTTAAAATATCAAGTGATTTATTGGCAACATCCTGAGTAATTTTTCCATCATGTTTAACTAATGCGTAATCGCTAACTCTTTTAATCAGGCGGTTTGCAATACGAGGAGTTCCTCTTGAGCGACGTGCAATAGCAAGTGCTCCATCATTATCTATTTCAATATTTAAAATTCCGGCAGTTCTCTTTATAACTTGTGATAGTTCTGCGTCTGTATAGAATTCAAGGCGGTGAATAATCCCAAATCTATCTCTTAATGGTCCTGAAAGTTCTCCGGCTTTTGTTGTTGCACCTATCAGTGTGAATTTAGGTAACGGAACTCTAAGAGTTTTGACTGTTTGACTTTTTCCGGTTGTCATATCAAGGTAAAAGTCTTCCATGGCTGGGTATAAGATTTCTTCTGCCACTTTATTTAGTCGGTGGATTTCGTCAATAAATAGGATTTCTCCGCCCTGCAGAGACATTAAAATTCCGATTATATCTCTCGGTCTTTCAAGTGCTGGTGCCGATGTGATTTTTATTTCAACCCCCATTTCTTGAGCAATAACACCTGCCAGTGTCGTTTTTCCTAATCCCGGTGGCCCGTAAAAAAGTAAGTGGTCAAGGGGCTTTTCTCTTCGTTTTGCAGCTTCAATAGTGATTTTTAGAGTATCTTTTAGTGCACTTTGTCCGATATATGTATCAAAGGATTTTGGGCGAATGCAATTTTCAAAATTCCTGTCGCATTCAACAGCTTCAGGTTTTACAACCGGATTTTTTGTGTGAACTCTTTGCTGTTCAAAATCATTATTGTCTGAAATAATACTCATTCCACCCTCTTTATAATTTTATCATATCATAAATTTATTGTATTTAAAAATTGCAGATTGAAAATATGAATTTTTACTCTAATATCGTCTGTTTGAATTAGTTTAAAAAGGTTGTAGTATGCTATAATTCCATTATGGAATGTCCAAAGTGCGGAGCTGAAATTGATAAAAATGCGATGGTGTGCCCTAATTGTAAAAAGGTGCTTAAAATCATCTGCCCTGTTTGTCGTACTGTAAACACAAAAAATACCTGTCGTAAATGTGGTGAAATTTTAGTAACAAAATGTGCTAAATGTGGAAAAATAAATCTTACTAAAAATTCTAAATGTGTAAAATGTGGTTATCCAACAGAAATTAGCGCGGTTCAAGGTGAATCTAATACAGAATCTTTTGCGGTATTAAAAATCGAATTTCCTAATAGTGATGTAGTTAAGGCAAAATTAGGCTCAAATCAGTTATTTACAAAGTTTAAAGCAAATTTGGATAATCTTATTGCCGGGTATTTACAATCCTTGGATGTAAGACGTCAAATTCTTAAGGGCGGGATTTATGTTATACGTTTTAACAAGGTTTATACAATGTCTGCTTCTGCTAATTCCGCAATAATGTCAACTATTGAAATTTTGAATTTGATTACAAAATTGAATGTAAAACTTTTGAAAAGAAAAGATGTTGCTTTAAAATGTAATTTTACGATTATGAAAAGGGATGCTGATAAGAATCCTTATGATATTGATACCGGATTTCAGGCGAATATGGTTTATCAAAACACCAATAAAGATATGAAAGCGCTGGATTCTTTTCAGGTAATAACGGATGAAGATTTTTATGAATTTTATCATGAACGCTATAAGATGGATGCTTTAAACTCTGCTCTTGTAAACGGGAAAATGAAACAGTTTTATGAAATAAATTTAAAAGAGTTTATCAAAATTAATGAGTTTTTGCAAAGTGAGGCCGAGCACGAACAAATTTCTGATGATAATGAAGTTCCTCATTTTGTACAAACTCTTTTAACGGAACAGGAGCAGATTACCAGAGCAGCATTAGATGAAGAAAATCTTTTGGCTGATGATGATTTGTATGATATTGATATGATTAATTTTGATGAAATTAATTGCGCATTTTATACAACTGAAAATGTAAAAGTTCTGGATAATGTTATTGAGGTGTTGCAAGAAATTCCAAAGGGTATTCTAGCAATAAAGGCTTCAAATATGTATCAGCCTTATACTTTGAAATTGTTGTCTGCCGTCGATGAGCTGGGTGTGTACAGTAACGTGATACCTGTAACCTGTCATGATGATATGAAGTATTCTCCATATTCGTTTTTCAGGGATTTAGTATCCTCTATATTTGACTATACGGTGTCTCAAAAATTATTTGATACAAATGATTTTTCGATGTTTAAAAATATAGATACATCAGGGTTGGTAAAAGATTTGGTTACCCTGACACAGCGTGATATGAATAATCTTGATGATACCAGAGATAATTATTTCCAAGTTTTTTTATCTTTGCTGCAGGCAATTCCGGATTCTCTGATTTATATTGAAAATTTTGAAAAAATAGACTCCAGTTCTATGTATGTTTTAGAGCAGTTATTTGAACATTTCGAGGAACTGAATATAAGTTATTTGATTTCTTATGATAAAGAGTTTTCACTTCACAAACAGGCTCATTTTCTTCTTTCAAGACCATATTATACAGAAATTACATTAAAACCGACTCCTTTTAATGATATTATAGAGTCTGATAAAGATTTTTATAAAAATATTATGACAGATTTTTACTTCCAGCGTATAGCTAAATATGCATGCGGAAGTACTCTGTTTTTAGATTTTGCGATTCAATATCTTTTAGAATCCGGTGTTTATTCATATACAGAATATTCAATAGTTATGGTTAATCCAAAAACGATTATTATACCATCTAATTTGAGTAAATTGATGAAGCGAAGATTGAATCTGTTAAAAGATGATAAGAGAGCTGTAAAATTTTTGGCAATGGCAGTTTTGCTAGGAACAAGAGTAGATACTAAAACTCTTAATAGTTTCGGGTTTGCCAATTGGAAAGCAATTGCAGATAAATTGTCCGAGATGGGTTATGTGTATTTTTATAATGATTGTATGTATTTCCCTAATTATAATCTTCTAAGGCAAAATATTCTTGAAGTTATTCGTTCTGAAGATATGAAAGTTATTGCTCAAGAGTTATTTAATGTTGCTTTTGTAGATAATATGCCTAGTCCGGTTAAAGCCTTTTTATATGAATTACTGGGTGAGCAGGAACAGGTTATTTTTGAATGGGAAAAGCTTGCGAATATAAATCTTTCAATGGGGGATTTTTCTTCTTACTTGAATTGTTCTGGTGAAATTTTAAAATGTCTGGATAAGTATTCTGATAGATGGTCGCCTGATGAGTTAGTAAAATACAAATTTTCTATATATGAAAATATTTCTAATAATATGTTTGAGTATGATCCGGAAAAAACCAGAGAAATTGCAGAAGAGACCTTATTAAGTTTACAAAATTCTTCTAATACTGCAAATTTTGTATCGTTATGTACAAAAATGGTTCAAGGGTCAATGCAGCACGGAGATTATATGTATGCTCTAGGATTAACGCATAAGGTTTTGTCTGTAATGGACAAAGTTTCAATTGATCCGTCAGCACAGAATTTTGATTTGAATTTTCTTTTGATGTCGATGATTCATATCAAAATTTTATTTAATATCGGAGCTTATGATGATTGTCTAGATATCGGATACAATGTTTTAAATGCATTAGATTCTCAGAAGATTGACAATATTAGATATACAATTATTTCAAAAGAAGAATTTAAGGCTTTGTTGATTGAATGTATTGCATATATTGCAATTGTTGATGTTGTATCTTTAAAAGAAGATGTTCGAGAATTTTTAGATATATCAAATAAACTGTTTAACTTTGTACCTAAAGAATATTCAATATTTGTGCAATTGCAAAATCTTATAAAGGGAGAAAAAGTTACTGTTTCTACTAATATGGGTGGCAGTAATGTATTTTCTGCAATGCTATATCATTTTATGAGAGCGTTTATAAATTTCAAAGAGGATCCTGTAGCTTTTGCTCAAGATGTTTATAAAACGAAACTCATAGCAAAAGAAGCTTATATGTATAAATTTGAATTATTTGCGGATATGCTTATTGCTTATTCTTATATTCGTTTGAATTCGTATAAAAAGGCTTCGGCAATATTGTATCAGGTAATTAAAACGGCTAAAGAAAAAGGTATGAATTCAGTAATGCATGTTGCCTGGTATTTGATGAGTATTTTGAATATCCAAGAAGGTAAGTTTGATATTGCATATGGAATTCTTAATAACTCCAATATTCAGATGGAAAAAGTCGGTGGTATAAGTGAATATCTTACAATGTTAAATAAAGTTAATATGTACAAAGTGTTGATGTGTACAGGCGCAAAAGAGCAGGCGCAAATTTGTATGAATCAAGCATCATATATTGTTCAAAAATACGGGTTAATTTTCAATTTAAATATTGACATCAAGCAGCTTATGTTAGAAAATCAAAATAACAAAGGTTCTGAAGTTCAACAAATGCCTCAGGTGAACGTTGAAACTCCTATACCTCAGCAACAAAGTGTATCAGAAAAGGAAATTAGTCAGGAGCAATCCTCAGAATCCGGTTTTGATGAAAATGACGGGGATGTTGTTAATCCGGAAGACTTTTTCTCCTAATTAATCCGTTTAAGTTTTAGAAAGAGAGGAAAAATGAAGATTTTATTTGCGTCTGCTGAAGTAGCACCATTCTCAAAAGCAGGAGGGCTTGCTGATGTCGTTGGCAGCTTGCCGAAAGAACTTGAAAAAGATGCTGAAATTGCAATTTTTACTCCTCTTCACGGCTCTATAGATAAAGAAAAGTTCGGAATAAAAGAGCTTGAAAATTCTGAGATGTGGTTGACTTTCGGGAATCAGCCCCATAAGTTTAACCTTTTTATGACAAAGCTTCCGGGAACGGATATAAATGTGTTTTTTGTGAAAAATGATTGGTATTTTTCTTGTTTTAAAGAGGTTTATCCAAAGTACCTTGATCCGCGCTACGAACATGAAAGATATATTTCATTTTCTCTTGCTGTTATGGAATATGCTAAAGCGCTGAATTTTAGAGCGGATGTGATTCATGCAAACGATTGGCATACTGCTATGATTCCAATGTATTTGCATTCGAATTATAAATTTGATGATTTTTGGAAAAATACAAAGTGTGTTTTTGAAATTCATAACCTTGCGTATCAGGGTATCTGGTTTGAAGATGTTTTAGATTTTGCAAATATGAGGAAAGATATTGTATATAATCAGTGGGGATGTGAACATTATAATCGTGTAAACTGGATGAAAGGAGCTATTCAGTATTCTGACAGAGTCGTTGCAGTTTCTCCGACATATTCAAGAGAAATTCTAGGTTCTGAGTATGGAGAAAATATGGATTATACTCTGCGAGGAATTCAATATAAATTGCGCGGAATATTAAATGGCATTGATTATACAGTTTTTAACCCTAAAACAGACAAGGCTCTTGTGAAAAATTATGATGTAAAATCTATGGCAAATAAAGAAGAAAATAAGAAAGCTGTATGTGAATACTTTGGATTAAAATATAATCCTGAAAGACCAATAATTGCATTAATCTCTCGTCTTGTCGGACAAAAAGGTATAGATTTGATTCGAGATATGCAGTACGAGTTGCAAAATTTGAATGCTGATTTTATTTTTATGGGCAGTGGAGATAATGCGTATGAAAATTTATTTATCTGGTTGTCCAATAATACTTCTAATATAAGAGCTTATGTTGGGTATGATGCAAAACTTGCAAATTTAGTTTATGCAGGGAGTGATTTTTTCTTAATGCCGTCAAAATTTGAACCTTGTGGTTTGAGTCAGTTAATTGCTATGAGATATGGCTCCTTACCTATTGTTAGGGCAACGGGCGGTTTGGAAGATACGATAACCGGATATCCTCTTGATAATTCGAATGGTTTTAAATTCTGGCAGTATAATGGCTGGGATATGTTGAATGCTATCAAGTGTGCTTTGTATGTCTATAGTGATAAATATGTTTTCAATGCAATGAGAAAATCTGCGATGGAAGCTGATTTTTCGTGGAAACGCAGTGCCGTTCAGTATATGGATATGTATAGGGAAATAACCGGAAAAGAATAGGTTCTGTTTTTCTAATTTGTTGGCTAAAATATTAGTAGTCATCCTGAACTAGTTTCAGGATCTCTAATATAACAGATTCGTGTTAAAGATCTTTCAATAGTGTATCTGTTTCTTATCCGGTGAGAACTACTTGCGAAATTTTTATT
>CAJMAX010000002.1 GCA_905211505.1 uncultured bacterium
TAATAATTAGTAAGAAAATTTTGATTAAAAATATTAACCTTAAATTTTGGAACAGTATTCTTCATAGAGATAAAGCAAAAGGAGTTTATGATATGAAGAAGTTATTAATGTCATTGATTGCATTGTTCGTTGCTACTCAAATAGTGTATGCAGATGAGTTAAGTGATATAAAATATCGAGTATCGGAGTTACAATATCAAAATAAAAATCAGGAAGCAATAAATGTTATTAATTCTGCATTGAAAAAATATCCTAATGATGCTGAATTGTACATTCATCGAGCGAAGGCCAAAGATGATTTGAACCAAAAACAATCTGCTATTGCTGATTTAAATAAAGCAATTCAATTAAATCCAAAATCTGATGACGCATATTTTTGGCGTGCGGCAATAAAAGATGATTTAAATAATATATCAGGTGCGAAGCAGGATATATCGGCTTGTTTGAGTATTAATCCAAATAATGGTGGTTGTATGTGGTGGCGAGGCCTGTTAAAATTTAATACTACTTCAGACATTTCCGATGCAGAGGCGGATTTTGAAAAAGCTAGAATGTTAGATAACCAAGAGATTGATAATATACTGAATGAACGATAGGTGTTTAAATTCTTGTCTTTTACCTTACGTTAATGAATTTATGCACTTGAGGAATAAGTCTTGTTTTTGGATAGATTGAAGTAAATCTATCCAAAATTTTGTTGCAAAAATCAGAGCTCACAGACATTTTATTGTCTTTAAGCATTTTAGGCTGAAGAATAAGTTCAATGTCATAATCCTTACCTATTTGACAGCATTTTTCAATTTGTTCTGTTGTAATATTTTTATCAAAAACTATTTTTGCAAATGTTTCGATTCCTTTGCATTGTTTAAAAAATTCTCTATGCGTCTCATAAATATTTTTTTCAAGTTTTATATCGGCAGAAACAATATCAATCATTGTTGAAATTTCTGTTAAATTCTCAGGAAGAGTTGCATTTGTTTCAAGATAAATTTTTATTTTATCGTGGACTAATGGTAGAAATTCTTTCAAAAAATCGATTTCTAAAAGAGGTTCTCCGCCTGTTAGGGAGATAGAATGAAAAGATTTCAGGTCATATTCTGAGATTATTTTTTTAGCGAGTTCTTGAGGTGTATATTCAATTCCAGTTTTGAATTCGGTATCACAGTATGAACAGTTGAGGTTACATCTGCAAAATCTTATAAATAATTGTTTATATCCAACTACGGGTCCTTCACCTTGAATAGATGCGAATATTTCATTTACTTTAGTTTTCATTCATTAAATTCTTTCTGACGTCGTCTTTTGATAAAATTTTAAGCTTTTCGTACAGCTTAATTTCATCTTCTGACAAATCATGAGAAAATTCAATACTTACAGTTATAATTAAATCACCGATTTTCCCGTTTTTCTTTATTCCTTGTTTTGAAATTCTGAATTTTTGTCCTGAACAGGTATTTTTAGGTAATTTTAGTTTTATTTTTCCATCTAAAGTTGGTATTGTAATTTCTTCTCCAAGAGCAGCTTCAAAAGGAGTTATAGGAACGTTATAATATATATTTAGCCTGTCAAAATGAATTTTATGCGGAGCTTCTAATTTTACGATAATGTATAAATCACCATTAGCACCCCCATTTTTACCGGAGGCTCCTTCGCCTTTTAATCTTAATTTTGTACCGTCTTTTGCACCTTTTGGAATTGTTACAGTAATTTTTTTCTTTCTTTTTATTTCACCTTTTCCGTCGCAATATTTGCACTTGTCTCCATTAATAAATTTATGTCCGTAGCAGTGCTGGCATGTTTGCGTGGTAAGGATATTTATTATCCTTTTGCTGCCTGTAATAGCTTCTTCTGTGGATATCGAAACTTCAGTTGTTATATTATCTCCTTTTTGGGGTTTGCGATTTTCTTTTGTTTTTTTGTTTTTTTTGATTTTTAACAGCCAAAATTTTATGCTTTTGAAAAATGAATTTGAATTGTCTGTTTTTGATTTTTGTGTAGTTTTATTCGTTTTATATTCTTCACTTGTGGTTTTTGAATCTGCATTGGCAGATTTGTTTTTGTTCTGTCGATATTCTTCTTCGGCCTTTTGTGAGGACGTAGTTTGTTTTTCGGATTTGAAAAATCCTTGCAGAATGTTATATTGTTCTCTCTTTTGCGGGTTAGAAAGTGTTTCGTAAGCTAGAGTAATATTTTTAAATTTTTCGATAGCGTCAGGTTCTCTATTTATGTCCGGGTGGTATTTTCGTGCAAGTTTTCTGTATGCAGATTTTATTTCGGAAGTTGTTGAATCTACATTTACACCCAATATTTCATAATAATTTTTTACACTATTAAACGCCATATAATTTATCTAATGATAAATTATAAAATTTCAACATCTCTAAATTACTAAATATACATGATTATTAGCAGGTTATTGAATAGTAATTGTTTTTCCAATGTCTTTGCGGAATTTAATTCCATCAAAATTAATTTCGCTAAGGTCATCATATAGATTTGCAAGAGCGCGTGATAAGGTTCCTGCCATTCTGGTCAATGTAAATACTTCACCTTTTGAAGTTAAGTATTTGCCGTCATTTGTGGTTTTTATATTTGAAAAATCAATATTCTCAATCTCTTGAATATTATCTAAACCTTTTATGACCTTGTTATGCTGTCTGGCTGAAACAGTGATTGCGGCAGATGAAAAATTATTTGTTTTGATTTGCAGGTATTCATCAGAGAAAAATCCGTTAATACAGGACATAAATATTTCAATCAAATCATCATCAATCAAGTTTAATACTGCAGTTGCGTCATGATTTTGCAAAAATGGTTTTAGTTCATTAACGAAGAACTTATCTTCTCCTGTAAGTGTGCATTCTACTCCTAGAATTCCCACGTATGGTGAACCCTTTCTATCCTGCGATGTTAGGATGTTTCTTATAATATTTTCAACTCTTGAAAATATTGTTTGGGATATTCTAAAATCCGGAGCATAACAGGCAACTCCTTTTGTTAAAATTCCGCAGTCTCCGTCTTGTGAAAATTTGTAATCGGAGGTCGCTGTTATTGGCAAGGCTGTGTAACCGTCTGTGATATAGTAGATTGTAAAAGTTTCTCCATAAACAAATTCTTCTATCAAAATATTTTGTTCATTTTTAGAGGTTAAATTTAGCAAAAATTCTTTTGCTAAACTCATTGTTGTACAAACCAGACGGTCTTCAAGTTCCTCGTTTTCTGTACATTTTATAGTAACAGGAAAGTTTGCATTTTCAAGGTAGTCTTCTGCAGCTTGTTGTTTGTCAAATATTCCGAATTTTGAGGTTTGTGCATGTATTTTGTATAAAAGTTTTTTCCCTGTAGCTTTATTTAGTGCTATATTCGCAGCATCAAGTGTTGGACCAAATATATTTTGTCCGTTGGTTAAAAAGAATGTAACAATATCTGCAGCTATAGCTTTTTCTGCGACCGGAATAGTCAGGTATATATTGTTTTCCAGTGCGAATTTTAAAAGTCCTGTTATATCATCTTCTCTTATGTCAATATTCTTGCAATATTCAGATTCTACACATAATCCCGGTGCAGTGTAAATATTATCCACTGAATTATTATTTTTCAATTTTTTTGCTAGGGCTGAAGCTTTTGCACCCTGCCCGACTATTAGTATATTCTTTTTTGTTTGATTCATAAAATGATTATACTACATATTTTATATGATTTTTGTTAAGTTATTTTAAAAATTTTGAAAAATATATGATATAATGATGACAAAATGAAATTTATAGTTAATAAAAAGCTATAGTAGAAAGGTTTTTTAGTAGATGGTAGGACTAGTAAATTTTTTATCGAATGTATTTCAGCCGCAAAATGTAAAAGTGGCAGCACCTGTAGTAAGACAGGCGTCAAGTAATCCGTACAGCAATAATCCGTTTGTTAATTATAATGGCAATAGATTTTCGTCTCAAACTTATGCTCAGAATAGACCGGTGAAAGGCGGATATTTTGCAGGTTATTATAACGGTAAACAAAATATAGTAGGCCGCCGTTTGTTTGTTGAAGTGTAATTTATTTAAAAACTTTTAATAATCAAAAAGCACCAGAATTTCTGGTGCTTTTTGTATGGTGGATTATGTTTATTTTACGTAATATTCATTGTTTTCCGGCATTGTCCAGTTGTTTTGCATAAGAGCTTGAAAACATTCGGTGGCGGCGTCACATGGTGTTGGGTTAGGGGAGTGTGTTCCTTGTATTCTTGCATCTTTTGTTATATAAAAAGCGTATAAATCTCGTCCTGCAATGTTTGGAAAATCTGCACCGTTAATATCTATGTAAATTTTTGCTAATTTATCTTTATGTGTATCTTCAGGAGTCAGATATTGAATGGATGTCCCGTTCTTTAGTTTAATCCCCGCACTGGTATTGAGAGTTTCAATTGTGACTAGGGGGCCTGAGATAGTTTTATATTCATCTCCCCAGCATTTGTTTTTAGCTGAACAGGCAGTTGCAAAATCAAAATTGCTATAAAAAGCTGTAGCTGAAGCGATATCTGTATCTTCTAACGTTTTGGTTTTATGTAAAACAAGTTGATCAGAAATAAGTTGCTGTATTGCAGTGACATTACTTTTTATCTGTGTTGCCATCATTCTATTGTTAATTGCGTTCATTAAACTCGGGATAGATAAGGCGGCAATAGCCCCAATAATGCCCAGAGCAACAAGTAATTCTGTTAGTGTGAACGCTTTTAGTTTATATCTCATATTATCTCCTTTAATTTACTATTCAAATAAATAATTTGGATTGAACCCTGATAATACTGCTGCTGAATAACAGGCATAAGGAGCCCCTGACTGTTTGCAGTCAGAAAGATTTACACTTTGAGTTTGACTGTGTTCCAGATTGTCTCCTAAATGAATTCCATTATCCAGATCTGATTCATTTGAAAGTTCAAGTTCAAAAAGGTCAACCCCTGAAATATTCGGCTCTTTTGCTCCGTTTAAATCTATTGTAATCAATACGCAGTCTCTGCCCGCATATTGTTTTGCTGCGGCTGAGCGGGGAGAAAGTATAGCTATGCCAACTCCGTTTTTTAATAATGCAGAGGCATTATATGTACCTGCACCCATACCGGAAACATCTGCACCATTAATATTTCTATAGACTTTTTCTGGGTAAAATATTGGTTTACCTGTCCCTTGACTCTTACTGTAATCAAGTCTTTCTAAAAATTTTTTAGGGTCGTTGTATATATCTGTATCTGAGAGTTTTCTTGCTCTAGTATTTACCAGTTCTGTTTGAACAATATCATTTATGTTTGTTACCGTTCCTTGCAGCAATGACATCATTGCTTTGTTATTAACGTCTTTTATTAATCCCGGAACAATTAATAGAGCCAGAACTCCGACTATTGTTAATGTAATAAGGACTTCACTGAGCGTAAAACCATCCTTGTTTATCTTAATCATAACCAATCCTCTTAATAGTATATATTTATTTTAACATTATTTTGCAAAAAGTTCAATTGTCTTGACTGTGGTCTTATATATGAAATTTTAATAAGTTTAAAATATTGACAGGTGATGGCAAACATATCTGTCATTCCGAACTCGTTTCGGAATCTTTATGTTGTGTGTTTTTGTTTAAACCCTGAACCTGGTTCAGGGTGATATTCCAGTATATTTAATTGTTTAGTGTGACAATTTTAGCTCTTTACAGTGTAAATGGCTATATAAATCCACTTGACTGGATATTTTGAGCAAGTTAAAATTTAAGTGTATATAAGGTGAAGGGAGTAGAAAATGACTAATATACAAGTTTCACAAGAAATTCAAGAAAAATGCTGCGTTGCACGTGGTGTAAAAGGAGTACCTGCTCCAATTCCTCAAGAAGGTGAATGGACAAAGTGTAAAGAAATTAAAGATATTTCTGGTTTAACACACGGTTGCGGATGCTGTGCACCTCAACAAGGTACTTGTAAATTAACTTTAAACGTAAAAAATGGTATCATCCAAGAAGCATTGGTTGAAACTATTGGTTGTTCAGGTATGACACACTCTGCTGCTATGGCAGGTGAAATCCTTCCTGGAAAAACTCTTTTAGAAGCGTTAAACACAGACCTTGTTTGTGATGCTATCAACGTTGCAATGAGAGAATTATTCTTACAAATCGTTTACGGTAGAACTCAATCAGCTTTCTCTGAAAACGGACTACCTGTTGGTGCTGGACTAGAAGATTTAGGTAAAGGTCTTTGTTCTATGTGTGGTACAATCCACTCTACAGCTCAAAAAGGTGTTAGATATCTTTCATTAACCGAAGGTTATATCTTGAAAATGGGTCTTGATAAAAATGACGAAGTTATTGGTTACCAATTTGTTAACCTTGGCAAAGTTATGGATGCAATCAAGAAAGGTGTTGACCCTAAAGAAGCTTACGAGAAAAATATCGGTACTTACGGCAGATTTGCTGATGCTGTTAAATATATCGACCCTCGTGAAGAATAGGGGTAAATTATAATAATTAGTCATGCTGTGGGTTATATAGCCCGAAGTATCTCATAAATGATTAAGAGATTCTTCGCTTTGCTCAGAATGACATAATATTAAATTATGTATAACAAATATAAAGGAAAAATAATTATGACAGTAAAATTTGAAGGACAAGATAGACGTGAAGCTACTTTGAAAAAAGTTTTACCTGAATATGGTCTAAAAAACTTGGAAGAAGCTCGCGAAATATGCTTATCAAAAGGAATTGATGTTGATGCAATCGTTAAAGGTATCCAGCCTATCGCATTTGACAATGCTTCTTGGGCATATACTTTAGGTTGTGCTATTGCAATTAAAAAAGGTCTTACAACTGCAGCTGAAGTTGCTGAAGCTATCGGCTTAGGATTACAAGCTTTTGCAGTACCCGGTTCAGTTGGTGACAGAAGACAAGTTGGTATCGGTCATGGTAACTTAGGTGCAATGTTATTGAGAGAAGAAACTAAATGTTTCTGTTTCTTAGCAGGTCACGAATCTTTCGCAGCTGCTGAAGGTGCTATCGGTATTGCAAGAAACGCTAACAAAGTTAGAAAAGAACCTTTAAGAGTTATCTTAAACGGTTTAGGCAAAGACGCAGCTTATGTTATCGCAAGAATCAACGGTTTTACAGCTGTTGAAACTGAGTATGACTACAAAACAGGTGAATTAAAAATCAAAAAAGAAACACCGTTCTCAGATGGAGAAAGAGCTAAAGTAAAATGCTACGGTGTTGATGATGTTAACGAAGGTGTAGCAGTAATGATTCATGAAGGCGTTGATGTATCTATTACCGGTAACTCAACTAACCCAACTCGTTTCCAACACCCTGTTGCAGGTACTTACAAAAAATGGTGCTGGGAAAACGGTAGAAAATACTTCTCAGTAGCATCAGGCGGTGGTACAGGTAGAACACTTCACCCTGATAACGTTGCTGCCGGTCCTGCTTCTTACGGTATGACAGATACTATGGGTAGAATGCATGGTGATGCTCAATTCGCAGGTTCATCTTCTGTTCCTGCTCACGTAGAAATGATGGGTGTTATCGGTATGGGTAACAACCCAATGGTAGGTGCTACTGTTGCATGTGCTGTTGCAGTTTCTCAAGCTATGAGCAAATAAAACCTAGATTGCAATAAAAAACTTTAGAACTTCCATGATATTCATGGAAGTTCTTTTTATATATTAAATCATAATTGTTAAGCTAAAATTTAACAAGCATACATATTATATATATTTCCTATATATTTAAAGCATACATTGCACTCAGGTTTAAGAATTATTAACAACATTAAAATAAAAAAGGCAATTCTTCAAAATAAAAAACGTTTATATATATGTAAGGGGAATGCAAAAGACATTCTAAGGAAAAAGAAAAATATCAATTAAGTTTTGAAATGAAGTTTTAAAAGGATATTTAAAAAAGTTTTTTTATACTCTCTCTCTCTTAATATCCTCGTGTTTATTTAATGTTGCCATAATCTGGCAACTTTTTTTTGTTGTTTTGGAGAAAAGGCATATTTTCTTTCTTGCCCGCCATTAACTTTTATAATAGAATTATTCCATGCATAAATTATTTGGTTTTGATAAAAATTTTGGAAGTGTAATCGGTACAGATGAGGCAGGACGCGGCCCTGCTGCAGGCGGTGTTTTTGCTGCTGCTGTTTATTTTCCAGAAATTACAGACTCCTTAATTCTAGATTTAGAAAGGTTGAATGATTCTAAAAAGCTTTCGAAAGTTGCAAGAGAAAAATTGTATAATGTTATTTTAACGAGTTCTATAAATTCGGTTGTTTGTGTGGATGTGGATGAGATTGAAAGAATAAATATTTTAAATGCTTCGCTAAAAGCTATGAGGATATCTTGTGAAAATGTTATAAAAGAAGCCGGTTTAGATGATTTTATAACTCTTGTTGATGGGAATAAGCTTATCAAAGATTATATTTATCCGCAGAAGTTTATAATTAAAGGAGATGGGCAATCTGCCTCAGTTGCGGCAGCAAGTATTTTAGCTAAAGTTACCAGAGACAGATATATGGATGAACTAGCGTCTAAGTTTCCTCAATATGGTTGGAACCGCAACGCAGGTTATTTGACTCCCGAACATATTAAGGCTATTGATGAATATGGTTTGTCTAAGTATCACAGACCATCGTTTTTGAGAAAGCATTTCGAGAAACAGTTATCTTTATTTTAATTTGGTAATTTTAACATTTTTTAATATTTTATGAAACTTTCTAAAGATTATATTATTTCAGTCGATATATTATTTGTAATCAGAAGTTTCTAAGGAGTATTTTTAAATGTTAAAGAAGATAACAACACCATCAAAAAACAGATGCGAATGTGTTGAATTAATATTAAGAGGAGCAAAAAAGCGCCGTAGTTTGGCGTACTCAAATGCTGCAATGATAAATTCAGATGCAGGTATCAAGGCAAATCTATCCGCCGTGAAGTAGAGAAATTTTAGCTTATAAATAAGAAGAGAGTATTAATAAAGCCGGTCAGCAAGTGTGCATCCGGCATTTTTATTTTTTTAGATAATTCATATTTTTAAATTTTAAAACATAATATGTGCAACCAATACCAGTATGAAATTTACTTGAACAAGAATTTTTATACGAATGTCCTCGCTCATAAGGATGACCAGTAGGTACAAGTCCAATACCATCAGCCAAATACATAAAATGAAATAAATCTTTTCCCCATTGATTTGGCTTCTTAGTTCCATTAATATCAATATATATCCCCAATATATTATGTTTACCATTGTAAGAAGTTAATGGGTCAGGGCCTCTTAAATACACATGTACACCGTTTAGCAAAACTAATTTATAATATGTTGGATTTAGAAAATAACCAATTCTTTTCTTGCCATTAAGCTCCAGATATGTATCTTTCGGTGCGCAATTTCCATTAGGGTCAAGTGTTCCGCAATCAATAGCAACTTTTAGATATGGCAACAAATGTTTTGCGACTTCTTTTGCTCCAGCTTCATCACTTCTAATATTAAATCCAGAAAACTCTCCTTCTTCTTCCTCCGCTGTTCTTATTGCATTTGATAATATAGAATATACTGCTTTTAACTTTGTAACTGTTTGTTTTTCTTTATACACATGAAACAAATTAGGGATTGTCAGGGCAGCTACAATACCAATTATCCCTAAAGTTAGGATAGTTTCGGATAGTGTAAATCCTCTTTTTAAACTACTCATATGCAGAGTCTTTCTATATATTATCAAACTTAATAGTAATTTATGTTGCATTATGGTTTGATAATATCAGAATTGGTTTGTTGTGTCAATAATTCGTATAATAAAAAAATGGATGTTCGCAATGAAATAAAAGCACTAATAGCACAAAATGGAGCTACTTTGAAAAAGGTTTGCGAAATTTTGACACAAAAATATAAAAAAAATTACATAGGAAATAATATTACAAATAAGTTACGCAGAAAAACAATTAAGTTTGAAGAAGTCCAAGAAATTTTGGATGTGTTAGGATATCACATAGAGTTTGTAAGAAATAAAGATTAAACAATTGGGAATTTGTCAAGAATAAATTTTCCAATTTTACCCTCTCGAAAATCCCGCAAGATATAAACAGAAGTTCGCTCTCTATCTGTTGAGCCTCCTGTTAATAGCCAATTACGTTCGATTGATATATTATCAATATTAAGTTCTTTATCTTGAGGCAAGTTGTAATAATCTCTGAAAGCTTTTGCCTGCATCTCATCTAATATATCCAAAAGCTCTTGAGCAATAATTTCATTGGAATATGCATTTTCGGATATTGCATTAACAAAAGCCAGTTTTCTTGCTTTTATCTGATCTTCTTGTTTCATAGGAATAATCCCCGGAGTATCAAGAAGTTCTAATTGAGGGTTAATCCTAACCCACTGCTGTTGGCGGGTAACTCCGGCTTTCGCCCCGATTTTTGTTTTTGAGGAGCGAGTTAATTTATTAATTACACTTGATTTGCCGACATTTGGCATCCCAACCACCATAACTCTTGCTGGACGACGAAGGAGCCCTTTTGCCATAATTGCTTGAATCCTTGGCTCAGAAAGTTCTACAGCTTTATTTACTATTATTTTTAAATCTCTGGAGTTCTTCGCGTCAGTAGGAATTACAGGGCAACCTGTTTGTTCTTCTAAATATTTGATGAATTTTATTAATTCGGTTTTTTGAACTAAATCGGCTTTATTAAGCAAAATTAAACGAGGCTTTTGTCCTAAAAGCCTCGTTATATCTTCATAACAACTTGATAGCGGTAATCTCGCATCAAGAACTTCTATTACGGCATCAACTAAAGAAAGCTGCTCTTTGAGTTTCCTTTCTGCTTTGGCAATATGCCCCGGATACCAGTGAATATGAGTCTTATCTTTTTTCAATTTTTTCCTTAATACGAGTTGCTTTACCTGAACGTTCTCTTAAGTAGTATAGTTTTGCACGTTTAACATCACCACGTCTTAAAACAGTGATTTTGTCGATTCTTGGAGAGTTAACCAAGAATACACGTTCAACACCAACACCTTGGAATACTTTTCTTACAGTGATAGTTTTGTTAAGTCCTGAACCATGCATTTTGATAATAGTGCCTTCAAAAGCCTGGATTCTTTCTTTGTTACCTTCGATAATTTTAACGAAAACTTTTACTGTATCTCCGGCATTAAGTTCCGGAAGCTCTTTGCCTAAATAACTTTTTTCTAATTCATCAATGATAGGGTTATTCATTTTTGTGTTCCTTTATATTTCTAATCTATTACTAAATGTGTATAATTCCTTTATCGATGTTTAAATGACTTTTTCCACACAAAAATCCATCGACGCACGTTGATAGTTTAAATCGTATAATAAATAAACTATTTTTGCAAGCAACAACTGGAAATATTGTTATTAATTGTAAAGAACTACTTATGAGCTTTTGTTGGTTATGCATTTGTGCTATATTTACACTATGGGACAAGATTACAAAAAGTTATTGAATAAAAAGAAGAAAAAATATTGTGATGTAAAGACTATGGGTGTTAACATTGATAAAAATGAATATTATGAAATCATTATGTCAAATTCAGCGCATCCTGAAAATATTACTAATAAAAAATAGCGGAATTTCAATTCCGCTATTTTTATTAATTGATGTAACTCTTTTGTTATATTATAGTATGTATTTTGATAAAGTTAGTCGATTCTCCGGACATTAAGTGCGGTATAGAGCCTGTAATAATTGCGCTATCATCCTGTTTCATTTTTAAATCTTTTTTTAGGAATACATTCAAGTCTAAAAGAGTTTCTGTATCAATTTTGATTTCCTTATCAGATATTTTTATGGCAAATACACTGTTGTATAGCTGTAAAAATCTGCAAATTTGAAAATCTGAACATAATGCATAGATTGGAACGGATGGTCTGGATTCTGAAATCAATGCCGGAGTATAGCCGGTTGCTGTTAAGGCTATTATTCCTTTTGCTTTAGGAAGATTTTTTACAATGTCAGCAATTGACAAAGCTATAGACATAGGTATTGCATTGCTTTTTGTTAAAATTGGTTTTGGAAATTCATTCTTTTTAATGAATTGGCATTTGTTAATATCATCTGCAATTTTTTTCATTGTGCTTACTGCTTCAATAGGGTATTTACCCATAGCAGTTTCACCTGATAGCATAACTGCATCTGCACCGTCTAAAATTGCATTAGCAACATCTGAAGTTTCTGCTCTTGTCGGAATCGGGTTTTCAATCATGCTTTCAAGCATCTGAGTTGCGACAATAACAGGTTTTCTTGCTATGTTTGCTTTTTTTATAATTGTTTTTTGAGCGATTGGTAATTGTTCTGTTTTGATTTCAATACCTAAATCTCCTCTGGCAACCATTATGCCATCTGAATGTTCTATGATTTCATCAATATTTTCAAGAGCCTGAGGTTTTTCTATTTTGGAAATTATTCGAAGTCTTGAATTGTGTTTATCTAAAATGCTACGTAAATTTAAAATATCTTCTTTGTTTCTAACAAAAGATAGACCAAGATAGTCAACATCATTATTTAGCGCAAAATCAACAAACATTTTGTCACGTTCTGTTAAAATATCAATACTTCCGGTTCCGCCAGGGATATTTAAACCTTTACGAGCTTTGATTTCTCCGGTAGTCAAAACTTCGGCAAAAACAACATCTTTTTCAACGTTTTGAACAACTAATTGAATTTTTCCATCATCAATTAGAATCTTTTCCCCTGGTCGTACATCACTGGCTATACCCTTATAATCAACAGGTATAGTTTCATTTTCATATTTTGTTTGATGTTTGAATTTTAATACTTCACCAGCTTGAACTTGTATAGGCTGCTCTAGTTGGCCAATTCTGATTTTAGGTCCTTGTAAGTCAAGTAGGACAGGTATAATTGCTTTTTCTTCTTTTTCTATTTTTCTTATAATATCGAGTGTCCTCTGGTGAATTTCAACTGTTTCATGTGAAGAATTGATTCTGAACATGGTAACACCGGCCTTGTATAGTTTTCTGATTGTTTCCTCGTTGGCACTTGCCGGGCCTAGCGTTGACACTATCTTTGTTGCGGTCAAATTTCTCATATCTTTTTCCTCCAAAATTAAATTTATAGGGTAAACTCTTTACTTTTTATAATAATTATACTACAATCAAATAAAATCATAATGGTTTTGTGGAAGTAGAAAATATGAGGAAAGAAGAAATGAAAAAACTATTAGCGGGGTTATTGATTAGCAGTATGATAGCTATCAATACAATGCCGGTATTTGCTTACAACGGTATTGAAGACGTTAACAAAGATTATTGGGCTCAACCTGAAATCGCAAGTGTTGTAACAGATTCTGTTATGACATTAAATAACGGTAATTTCTATCCGGAAAGAAGAATTGCAAGAGTAGACTTTGTAAAAGCCCTATTAAAAGTTTTAGATAATTATGATATGGAAATTAAAACAAAAGTCAAATTTTCAGATGTAGCTAAATCAGGCCCAGACCATGATGCTGTTGCAAGATCCCAACAATTAGGTTTGGTTTACGGTTATCCAAACGGCGTGTTTAAACCTCAAGGACCTATCTTAAGAGATGAAGCTCAATCTGTTATCAGTCACATTACCATTGAGGGAGACGTAGATGAAGATAACGTTTTATCTAAATATTCTGATGCTTCAAAAGTTCCTGCTTGGGCAAAACATGTTTATGCTAAAACACTATCTTATGGAATCTATGTAAATCATCCGAATGAAAATCAATTGAGACCTACAGATGAATTAACAAGAGCAGAAGCTGCAGTCTTGTTATACAGATTAAGACAAAGATTAGATTTAGTTGAAGATAAATACAAAAAATCTACAGAAACAATTTTGGGTACTGAACATTTAACTATGGTTAAAAAAGCGCCTAGTCATGATGTTACAATCACAAACCAAAGAAATATTATTCTTGAAGGTAACGTATTAGAGGTTGCTTTTAATGAACAATTCAAATCAAAATTACACGCAGCAGGTGATTCTGTAACATTTACTAACCCTGAAAATATAACAACAGATGAAGGAACATTGTTAATTCCTGCCGGTTCTGTATTCTCAGGTTCTGTTCTTGAAATTAAAGATCCACAATGGTTCAATAAAAATGCAAGAGTTTATGTTCAATTAAATAAAATTACAACACCTGATGGTAAAGTTGTTAATTTGAATGCAAAACCGTTCTATAAAGATTATGCATTAAAAGAAGGGCCTTGGATGACTACAGGTAAAGTTGCATTATATACAGTTGGTGGTGCAGCTATTGGTACCGGTGCAGGTGTAGGTTTCTCATTTATTCCTAGCCCTGATAAAATAGGTACTGGTATTGCTATTGGTACTCCTGTTGGTGCTGGTATTGGTTTAGTTACAGGTTTAGTTACTCCTGGTTTGAACTATAGTGCTAAGAAGGGTGAAGAAATTAGAGTTATTTTACTTGAAGATACAAGTGTTTCTAAGCAAAATAACTCTAATTTCTAATATAGAAGATAATAGAACAGGGAGTCTTGAAATATAGGCTTCCTGTTTTTTGTGTTATAATATAAAATTTTATTAATTAAACCTAGCCTGATTGGATTATTTGCTACCTCCAAATAGATATGGAAATATATTTTAAAACTTCTAAAATGAGAATGTACCCAATTTAACGATAGGAGATAGTATGAAGAAATTATTTTCAATGTTAGCAGTTTTTGCCTTTTTGACAATTCCAGTACAAGGAGCTTTTGCTTGGACCTATGAAGGTTTGAATAGTTTGAATCCATTTACCGGATTTAGGCAGTGCAATAAGTGTGAGAAAGTAAAAAAATGTAAAAAACCAAAATTGACAAAGTGTGAGAAATTACATGGTGTAAAAATTAGAAAAGTTCAAGGGCAACCTTGTGGTTGTGCTGCTCCTATTCAGGAATATGTAAAAGTAGTTCCAATGAGAAATAATTGTACGGATTGTCAAAAAGCATTTTAGTTATTATCAGCAAAAAGGCGGTTGGATTTATACATAAATCCAACCGCCTTTTTATATTGTTTGTTTAATATTCAATATTTTTAAGAGCAATGAATATTTTATCTGTAATTTCCTGAATATATTCTTGACTTACCATGCCGTTAATTACAGCATCTGATATTTGATAAGCAGGACGAATATATTTTTGGGCAGTTTTGTTTACATCTGCAAATTGTAAATCTGCAGCAGCTCCGGTTTTACCTCTTTCTGCTGCACGTCTGTACCAGCGGTCTTTTATAACTTCCAACGGGGTAAATACATAGACTTTTACATCCATGATATCTCTAACTCCTTCATTTAAAACATAAAGTCCTTCTGTTAGAATTACTTTTGCAGGCTTTTTTTCATCTCCATTTGGGTTAGATTCACAGGTTACAAAATTATATCTTGGTGATTTGATTGTTAAGCCCTCTTTTAAAGACACAAGATGACTTTTCATAAGGTCAAGGTCTATTACTTCCGGAGTATCAAAGCTAAAGCCGGTTTTAAATAATTCTTCGTAACTCCCAGCTTCTTTAAGCTCTTTAGAGGTATCTTTATAATAATCATCGCATCTTATAACAGTATAAATGCCTTCAGTTTTATCTTTAATGCAGGCTTTTATAGTATTATCAACAAAAACAGTTTTGCCGGAAGCACTTTCACCTGTTATTCCGATTAAGAATGTTTTTTTCTTTTCTTGAACAACTTTTCTTGCAATATTTAGGATTAAGTTATCTGAAATTTTTAAGAATAATGGTTGTTCTTGTTTTTTATCTTCTTCCAATATTTTCTTTAGAGCATCTACGATATTTGAGATGATTTCCATATCTCGTCTATTTGAGTAGAAATCGTAATTTGTTAGTTCAAAATCCTTTAGCATTAGCACTTCCTTTTTACAAACATATAAATATTTTACTTGAAAATATTTTAAACATCCATTGTTAATGAAATTTTGTAACAAAAGTTTTATTAATATTAAAGTTTTCATTCAATATGGCCGAATATTATTAGGTAAGTTAAAAGCATAGGAGTATAATTTATGTACCAGGATCAAGTTTATGAAGAGGCTTTAAAAGAAGCAAAACAAGAGAGTCTTGAAGCTTTAAAATGTGAAGTAAAAACAGTTGAAAGAGTAATTGAACGGCTTCTTACTCAATTGTTAGAATGTACATCATCAGTTTCAGAACGCGACTTTAATGTTTGTGGAGTTTAGGTTTTTCTAGACTGAAAATTTGTGTTTAGCGCGAAATTTTATATTACAAAATTTCGCGCTATTTGATTTTAAAATTTGTTTATATTTTTAATAATGAGACGTCATTTCCAAGTTTAATTTCAAATGCTGTATTTTCTGGTATTTGAATTTCTTTTCCGGGAAGAAAGAAGCAGATAATCGGGGCTAAGAGTAAATCTGCAACTTGTAGTATAGCTCCACCTGCGTAGTAGAATGGCCTTAATGGAGTTTTTATGCTTTCGCAGCTATACTGACATGGATCTTTGTATACTTTATCTATAGTTACTGTACCTTTGTCTGCGACATCTGCAAGATTATCAAGATATATAGTGGCACCTGCTAAGACTCCTAAAAAAATCTGTTTTTTACCCATTTTTGATATGTACGCAGTTGCAGGATATGTTACATTATCAACTTTGATTTTATTGATTTCAAGTTTTAGGGTGCTGCTTCTTCCGCCTGCTCTGGGTGGCTTGTTTTCGATAATCTCACCTGTGAATTTTACTTCTGAGGGTTCTTTATTTTCGAAAATATTAACATTGCCTACTGATTCAAAGTCAATGAGTGTACCAACCGGAGTATCAGAAGACATAGGCTGTTGTGATCTGACTATAAATGTTCTCCCTTTGTCTAGTCTTATAGCTTCTAATTCTTTACCCTCAAGACAGCCAAATGGATGATTAATTATATTTTTGAATTGTTCGTCTATTCCTTGTGTGGTATTTACAAGGGGGCAAGATGAGAGAATTTTTTCCTCATTCAAATCCGGTGTATTTTCTGGAATTAAGTTTGTTGTCTCGGTGCAAATTGCAAAATTTTTGCACAGCAAAATAGTGAATAGCAATATTACTATTTTTTTCATAAATTAAATACTCCTTTTAAAAATGTGGTTTTATTTTGTTAGGGGTGGGGGGTAAATTCCCATCGTGTATATTAAGAATATCAGATAATAAAGATAAAGAATCGTATAAAAAATGTATTGCAAACATTATTTAAAATTTTTTTATTTAAAAAAGCCATCAATAAAATTGATGGCTTAGTCTGGGTTGCATTTATATAATCTTAAGATACCTGTTGGAAATTCATTCCTGGAAAGTTCATTTTTGCTGGATCTACATATGCAAATGTGTTTTTGAAATAAATATCATTAGAATATGGATTTGTGTTAAAGTTGTTCATTGTATAAAGATTGTTCATCATATATGGATTGAAGTTGTTCATCGCATAAAGGTTGTTTGTCATGTATGGATTGAATCCATATATAGGATTGTACATCGGAGTTTGAATATTTGCTTGTTGTTCTTTTCTTTCTTCAGTTTTAGATGTACCTTGAGGTTCTGTATCTTCTGTTATTTTTTCTTTTTCGGTTTTATTTTGCGCTAATAATTCTTGAGATTTTACATCAGCTTGTTGAGGTGATTCTTTGGCTTGCGCAGTTTGAACATTTTGCTGTGTTCGAACTGCTTCTTCAAGATTGATTTCGCAGCCAATGATTCCTTCAAGGGCTTTTTTTGCGGCCATGTCGTCTTCTGTAAGTTCTCCGTTAGCGGCTCTGGTTACAAGTTGTTCATAAGAAGCCAGTGCTAGTTCATTTAACGTTTGAGCATCGGAATTAGCTTGTTGCGCAATTTGGTTGGCAGCTTCTTGTTCGGCAAGTTCAGTTTCGCTTGGTCCGATTACTTTATCTGCAGCTTTACTTGCTAAGAAACTTCCTACGAATCCGCCGACAAGTCCAATAGCTCCGCCAACAACAGTTCCTATTGGTCCGCAGAAACTTCCTATAACAGCTCCTGCTTTAGCTCCAAGTGCTGAACCTGCTGCCCATCCTGCAACTTCACATCCTGTTTTTGCTGCGGTTTTGCCAAGTTGTTTAAAGCCTTTTTCTGTGCTCAAGCCAAATGCAGGAACTACATCTGTTAAAACTCCTAAGCCTAAAGAAATTGCAGCAAACCCTGCATTCCCTTTTATTCCTTTTAGTAGGCCTCTGAATTTTCCTGATTTTGCGGCTAATTCTTTTGTAGCTTTTGAAAGTTTTGTTATACCTGTTGCATTTTTAATTGTTCTTAATTTGCTTCCGTTTGCCATTTGGGATGCAACTTTAGTATTATAATTCTTTAATGTTTCAAGTGCTTGTTTTGCTTCAATTTGCTTTAAGCTTTTTGTAAAATCTTTTCCTTTGGCTAATGCTTTCTGAACTTCTGTTTGAAGTGCTGCATTTTTAGGTAATTTTGTTTTTTTATCTGTTTTCCCTGCTTGTTGAGCAATTTTTTCAAGTTCAGCTTTGCTTGTTACTTCGGTTGCACCTGTCCATTTGTTTTTTGCAGAGTTCACTAGATTTTTTTGATTCTGTGCATCATTTGCTAATTTTTTGAATCCGCCTTTTAAGTCTTTTCTGTTTTGATATGCCCAAACACTGCCGGAAATCCCGCCCATTAACGCAGTTCCTGCAACAATGCCTGACGATTCTTCCTGTTTATTGATGCTTGCACCGATTACATATTTTGATAAATCTTGAACATTTCTATTTTGATTTACAGACAAATTACTAAAACTCATTTTTCTTCCCCATTTTATCCCCTGTATATTATTTAAGTTTTTTTCTAGTTATAAATTGCTTAAATTTTTGCTGTAAGGTTAATATTTCTTAATAAAAATCAGGAGCTTGAATTTTCAAACTCCTGATTTTGAATTTATATTTATATTAGGCTAATGTATTAAAGTTTAGTTGCTGCATCATTATATCATCGGAATATGGATTTGCTGAATAATCGTTATAACCGTACATAGGGTTTGTCATTCCTTGAGCTCCATATGGATTTGTTCCTTGAAATGCTGTTTGTTGAGCAGCTTGTTGCTGCATAGCTTCTTGAGCTTGCATTTCAGCATCCATTTTCTTTTCAGAATAAGATTTTCCTACAATTTTACTTGTTAACCATTCACCTGCTACCCAACCAACAAGGCTACCGATACCAGGACAAATTGCAGACCCTACTGCTGCGCCGAGGGCGCCTCCTGCAAGTCTTGAACCTGTTTTTAATGTTTCTTTTACACCTTGTCCAATACCTTGTTCTTTGGTTGCTGTCAAAATATTAGGTAGTTCAAATGCTATAGTAAGAATTGCACCAATGAATGGCATTTTTTTGACAATTCCTTTTTTTAAACCTTTGAGGCCTCCCCAAATTTTATTTTTTCCGGCAGCTTTAGCTGCATCGTAACCTTCTTTCGTTGCTGTACTTATATCTTTAGGTGTTGATTTTAAATTGTTAAATAATCTTTTGAAAAAGCCACCTTCAGTATCTTTCTTAAGTTTTATGTCATCTTCTAAAGCTAAAAAACCAGCCTTAGCTTTATCATAAAGAGAACCATCTACCTTTCTCGCTGCTTCTCCGATTAAATCACTACCTGTTCCCAACATCATTTCAGGTGTAACATTTGCAATTCTTCTTGCATAATCAAGCACCTTAGTTTTAGGTATCATTGATACTAAATTCATAACTTACCACCTTTTTAATACACAATTAATTTCTAACCTACATATTTATAAACAAAAATATTATTTAGAAATTGATTAATTTTTTAATCAGCTTAAAGAAACTTAATATTACTCTATTTTGAGCAAAAAAAATACCACTTTGTATAATCAAGTGGCAGGGAAAAGTTACGAAAATTAAATGTGTAGGGGAAATATAAATAAATAATTTTATGCGTTAAATGTATTAAATGTTTTTTCAACGTTTTTGCTGATGACTTTTTTAACTGAATCATATTCGGTTTGTAATGCAGAATGTTCAGCTTCAAGTTTGTTTAATTGCATATCAAATTGTTTTTCCTGATGTTCAATTTTATCAAGACTTGTTTGATATTCTTGTTCAGCCACAGCAATTGCGGATTTGTCTTCTTTTTCGGTTATTGATTCGTCATCATCAAGAGTAGTGCCGACGAAACTTTTTT
This sequence comes from uncultured bacterium, assembly GCA_905211505.1. Classification (GTDB taxonomy): domain Bacteria; phylum Cyanobacteriota; class Vampirovibrionia; order Gastranaerophilales; family Gastranaerophilaceae; genus Zag111. The sequence goes on from CAJMAX010000002.1 coordinate 20,189, forward strand.
CAGTTGTTGAATAGTAAGATAAGAATAATTCGCCGGATTTTAATCTGTTTAATAGCCAGTTTGAATCTTTGAAATTCTTTTCATCGTCAGTAGTTGTATAACCACAGGTTCTCATTTCATTAAAAATGTTTTTATAATAGTTTATTTGAACTGCATCATATTTTAAATTTCCATTTGTTGTGGTTCCTGAATTTTGGTTATTATAATATGCTTCAGTTAAAGCTACAGCGTAATCATATAATTCTCTTTGCGCAGTAGTTGTACCTTCATAATTAAGAGCTTTAGGTTCATCTGTTACAGTATATATAATTCCGCTTTCTGATTTATATTGATTAGTGTTTTTATCAACTAATGTTAAATAGTTTTTTTGATCTTCGCTAACGATTGCTTGTCCGTTAGGACCTTCACTTGCATATAGAACTTCTGTTTCTACTTTTTCACCATCGGCATTTGTGTAGGTGAATTTTTTGTCAGCAGTATTATAAGTTACATCAAAAAGTTGAGTGTAATCATCTGTTCCTTGTTGTTCTTTTGTTTGGTAGAATACTCCTATTTTTTTATCACCGTTTTCGTCAGTATATTCTCGGGCTTCTACTGTGTTTCTGTTTGTGTAGTAACCTTTGCTGTCTTTGTATAGATTTAATGTTTCTTGTCCATCAGCAGTTGCGGCATATGCTGTATTGTAAGTCGGATAGCCATCAAAAGATTCATCACTGAATGATTTGTAACCAAAGCCTAAAATATGTTGACTATCAGCATCATCAATACTTTTTCCTACAGATTCTAAATATCTGTCCCAAGCATTATGGATAGCTTCTTCTGATTCTTCGTGTTTTGAAACATCAATATTAGCCTGTGTTAATTTTAAGTCTCTTAAAAATTTATTAAAATCACCATTGTTCTCTTTAAAAGCTTTTGCAACTTCGTTTGTAACGAGAACTTTTCCGTTTTTATCTTTTACAAGATATTGCTTCCCGGAAGCAACAGTGTTACAACCTGTTATTTGATTATATGTAATATCTGCATAAGTTGCTTCGGTGCCGTTGTAGCCGGTTAGAACCTGATACTTAGTTTGGCTTAAGGCTTCTAAATATGCACTATTAATTTGATCGGTGCGATCGGCAAGACGCTGTTTAGAATATGCAATTGACTGTTGAGCAAATTCATTATTTGACAGTCTTGCTGTCATAAATAATAATTTTCCTTGTGAAGATGCCAAGCCCATTTCAGTGTTCTTTCCTTTCAATAATTTCCGTAGCTTTAATTGTATTTACGGCGTATTAGTTATTGAACTTTAGAAATTAAATTGAAATGTTAAATATTTGTAACATTTATAGTGCATTGATATTATTCTCGGCAAAATATAGTCTAAGGAAAAAACAGGCAACGTGCTGTACTGAATCTACTCTTACCCATTGTCTTGTCGCTTTAAATCTTATGGAATATTTTGATTTTTCGGGATTTAAATGGGCATAATTGTTTTTTTCAGAGTTAAATAAAAACATTTGAGACAGTGCTGCTTTTCTGCAGGCATGAAGATATTTTTCTGCAAGTTCATTTTTTTGTAATTTTTTTGCAAGATAGTATGCTGCAATTAGCCCTTCTGAGCGTGCTCCATCCTGATAAAAATGGTCCCCGTAGTTGTAATAAAAGGCTCCTTCATAATCTATATATGGTGAATCATCTTTTTTATAAGATTTTTCAATCATTGTATCTGCGTCTCTGAATACAAAATTTATATAGTTATCTTTGATAAAATCAGGGTTGTTCGTCCATTCTTCTATTGCTTGCATTAGCCAGCTGTCTGACGGTAGTGGGGTAAATAAATCCGCATAAATCTCAGGTCTTTCATTTACGATCCAATCTAGAGCCAGTTTACCTTTTTCAGTAACTATATTTGTCAGTTCCTCGTCTTCTTTAAAATAATTTGCGAATAAGGCAAGCCCAAGCAGGGCTTCTCCAGGATAATAGAATGAAAATGTTGCTCTTCTTTCTTCGTCAGACATATTTATGAGTTCATTTCCATTTTGTACATTTGGATTTATAAAGTAACCGAGCATTTCTCCGGTTTTGTGGATTCTTGAAAGTATATGTCTAACGTATTTTTTGATGAATTCATCATATGATTTGTCGTTTGTTTCGCATCGGTATTTCATCATTGCTATAAGAATCATTCCTGTACCGCCGAGCTTTGCTTTCTTATTATAAAAAACGTATGCTCCTGTTCCATAGTCAGTATTGTGTTCTTTTGTTATTGTTGTAATAAAATCCAGTCCTTTTTTTGCAGCATTAAGATATTTGAAGTCTTTTGTAAGCTGGAATGCTCTGATAAGGGTTATTATTCCGCCACAGTGTCTCAGGTCATTGTAGTAGAGGTTATCTTCCGGAGCATTCGGGTGTTCATGGTCTTTGTAGTTATCATCTTTGCAATCGTAATAATATAAATATCTGCCATCATCTTTAATGTTTTTTATTATCCAATTTGCACCTTTTAATGCCTGTTCTTTAATTTCTTCAGTAGTGTATTCGTATAAAATATTGCCTCTATACAGTGGAAGTATTTCATCTTGGTAAGTTATAAATGTTTTGCTATTTATAATGAAACATTCATGAGGTGTGTCTTTTAAAATGGAAATTCTTTCTGAAATTTTATTTGTCAGGTTTTTTATATGTGTTTTTCTAATGATTGTATTCAGTACGGATTTTAAATCCATTTGACTGTTTACCCAAGCATCTGTTGGCATATAGATATATGGAGTTTTATCAATTATAAATTTTAGTCCGGTAATACCCGGTTCAAAACGAGTTTCGCTAAATTCAAAATGAGTCAACTGACTTAGTTGTACCGGAGTTTGATCTGTTATATATTCAAGCATTATTCTGCATTTATCTGAATTTTGAATATCGAATTTGTTGAATAACTTATGTTTTTTTAATTGCTCAATGTCTCTGTTTAGGGTTTCTTCAAGTGTTTTTCTGCAAGAACCCCAGCGAATAGGTTTTAATCCCTCTTGAAATAGTGTGATATACGCAAATGTTATATTAGGATTGAATTTTATTATTTTATCAATGTTTAAATCTCTTATAGAGAGGTTTGTTGTTGAGTTGAGAGCTCTTCTTATTCTTTTTAAAAGTTCGTTTATTTCTGAAAAATCTTGTTTGTAGTATTCTCTTTCTTTATTGTTTTGGGTTTCAAAATTCATAAATATTTATTCCTTGTTCAAATAATAATATATTTTAGCATTTTAGTGTTTAAATTCCCCATCTTTTTGATTGATTTCTTAGTTGTGAGTAAATAAAATATTAAAAAACGTAACAATTTTGCTAGCTTGAAAACAATGTGTTAATTTATTAATGAAAGGATATTATATGAAAAATATAGTTATATATACAGATAAAAATTCATCGGCACTGGCAGAAACTCTTTCTACCATTGAAGATTCTAATGTTAGATTGGAAAACGCTGCAAATTTAAAAGATTATGAAACATTAAACCCGGGAGTAATTATCATTGAAAGCGTTCCTGATATTAAAGACGTTTTGATGGTGTTGAAATTTAAATCACCAGTAATCTTTATTGGAGAAACTTTCAAAGGCTCAACTGTTAGAGCTGTTGCTTTTGATTATATTAAAACTCCTGTAGATAATCAGGAATTGATTATTCGTGTAAAAAATATGTTAAAAATCAGAGAATTGAGAGATAAATTGAGAACTCTTTCTACAACTGATGAATTAACAGGTTTACATAACAGAAAATATTTGCTTGAACGTATGGAGCAGGAAATTTCTCGTTCAAAACGTTATGGCAATGCTCTTTCTGTATTGTTATTTGATTTAGACTTTTTCAAGGTTGTAAATGATATTTACGGTTACGAATGGGGCGATGTTTTACTTAAATCCATTGCAGATAAATTAAAAGGTTTAATTAGAAAAGAAGATATTTTAACACGTTATGGTGACGAAGAGTTTATAGTTGTTCTTCCTAATACTTCTGAAGATAATGCGTTTTTATTTGCAGAAAGATTCAGAAAAGATATTGAGAAAATGGAATTTATTCCAGCCGGTGAAGAAGAACGTCATCCTATTACGATATCCGGTGGAATTTCAACATTCCCTTGCTTACCTGATACAGAGGAAGATGCAAACACTATTATTCGTTATGCAGAACACGCGTTATACAATGCTAAAAAACGCGGAAAAAATAAAATTGTACAATTCTCTCATTTGAATTTGGGAGAATAGCAGATATTCTGATTTTTCAGGATATGCAAAAAATCCTTTCTGAACACTTACATAGTGTAAATCTGGTTAATAGGCGGTAACATCACTACCGCCTTTTGTTTTGCATAATGTTTATTATGGGTAACATTAAGGAAGGTTCGGAAACGTAGTTTCTGATGACTCGTATTATTAGGTCGCGAGTTTCTTTTTCTTGGCTTACATTCTTTTTCTTTGCTTCGCAACAAAGAAAAAGAATCGTAAGTGCGGGTTTGGGTATGCACAATACCCAATATATAAATATTTAAAACTAGAAAAATTATCTGTTCGTTTCTGATGGGTCTTCCAGACGAGCCTGAATTGCTTCGTTCGCGTTAAACGGGACTTTCGGCAAGGCTCAACGCCCTGACCGTACGCCCTCTGCTCACTTGCATTTTGATGGCAAAAGTGCCTCAAAACCAGAGTCCTGAACTTCGCTCACTAATCAATTGTAAAATTCAACCTGAGGCAAGCAAACTCGCTTCGCTCAAACAAAGCTTGCCTTTGTTGTTGTTTCATTAACATTGATTGCTCGCTCTCGTTGAGGACTCAAATTGAATTATATAATAAAAGAGATTCTTCTGTCGCACGCTCCCTCAGAATGACATTAAATGGTGCTACCCATAATAAACATTATGTAATGGGATTTTAATAATAAGGGTTACCCCTTGTTGTTCACCCCGTAACCAAACATTGCAAAATCGTATTTTGTCGGATCTTCTGGACAAAATTTCTTTAAATTGTCGGTTAATTCTATTACCGCTTTAAAATCATTTGCGTTTCTCGTTAACAAGCCCATTTCTCTTGAGATTCTTGCTACATGAACATCTAATGGAATGAGTAAATCTGATGCCGGCATAAAATCCCAGATTCCAAAATCAACAGGACCTTTTCTTACCATCCAGCGAAGAAACATGCACATACGCTTCATAGCTCCGCCTTTTTGAGGGTTTGGTATCATAAAGTAAAAACCTTGCCCTGACGTTTTGCTTGCTCTGGAATAAAAATAATCTGTTACCGGAATAAACATGTTATCTTTGATTTTGTTGTTATAACCGTATTTGAACAGTTCTTCCAGTCCGCCGTCTTTAGTGTAAAGTTCTTTTAGTATAGAAAATATTTGTGAAAAATCTTCACTCTTGCCGAACCTGTAGTTGAAGTCGCCAATTATTTTAGAATCAAAGTTCTGTATAAAATTCAGCGGTTCATTTTGTGCAATATTAAATAACTCATCAAGTTTTTTTGTAAAAACATCTCTTCTGCCATAAGCAACCAGTGATGCAATAAAACCTGCAATTTCAATGTCCTTTTTTTCTTTAAATTTCTTAGGAAAACGTACAGGATCATCTTTGATAAAATCTGTGGTTTCGTATGATTCAACAAGCTTGTCAAGTTCGGTTTTTGTTATCATATATAAATTATTGCACAATATAGGTAAAAGTAAATACAATATTTGCAATGATTTACTCTTTCTAGTAAACTGATTTTATTATGGAAGGACAAATATATAAAATTCATTCTGATTTATACCATGTGCAGTATGAAAATTCTTCGTATGAATGTAAAATTCGAGAAGTTTTAAAAAAACAGCGAGAAAAAATTGTCGTGGGTGATTTTGTTGAATTTTGTGATGGTGTAATTTCTAAAATTCTTCCTAAAAAAACTTATATTCCTCGTCCTTCTGTTGCTAATGTTGATCAAATTGTTGTAGTTTCGGCTTTGAAACATCCTGATTTGGATTTTCATCAACTTAATCGATATATCGCTCTTGCAAAATATTATAAAATTCCTACAGCCCTTTGTTTTAATAAAGAAGATTTAGGTTTGGAATCTACAGAACAGGACAGAATTTTGTCAATTTATGAGCCATTAGGGTATAAAATAGTATTTACTTCTGCATTAGAAAAAAAAGGTATAGAAGATTTTCAAGCTCTTTTAAATGGTAAAGTAAGTGCATTGTGCGGGAATTCAGGTGTTGGCAAGTCAAGTCTTATCAATGCTCTTAATCCTAATTTAAATTTAAAAACAAAAGCTGTTAGTGAAAAATTAAATAGAGGTACTCATACAACAAGACATTGTGAAATTATTAGATTGAACAAAACGTCAAGTATTGTAGATACTCCAGGATTTAGTAATGTGAGATTCGATTTTTTACTTCCACAAGATGTGGATTTGTTGTTTGAGGAAATGGTGCAATATAGAGATTTTTGCAAATATGGAAATTGCCTTCATATAAATGAGGATGGCTGTGAAGTTTTAAAAAATATTGAGTATATTGATGAATCCAGATATGAAAGTTATATAGAATTTGTCAATGAGGCAATTGAATATAAGGAAAAAGTTAAGTATAACGGTGTGAAACAAGAAACTGCCCGTAAGTTCAAAAATAATAAAGTCTATGTTAAAATCAGTGATAAAAAACGTCAGGCTTCTCGCAATACAAGAAAACAGATGTTATATAAGGAATATGAAAACAATGCAGATGAATGATTATGTAGATTTGGTTAATAGTAAGTTAAATGAATATATTCCGATTGAATATCCCGAAAATATATTTAAATCGATGAAATACACTGTTACGCTTCCTGGTAAAAGATTGAGACCTGCAATGTGTTTGGAAACCTGCAGGATGCTTGGCGGTGATATTGAGGATGCTATACCGACAGCTTGTGCAATTGAAATGCTGCATGCTCAAACATTGATTCATGATGATTTACCTTGCATGGATAATGATAATTATCGTAGAGGTAAACTGACGAATCATAAAGTTTTTGGGGAAGCTGTTGCGGTTCTTGCCGGTGATGCTCTTTTAACATATGCACCTTTGGTAATAACAAGGTACTCAAAAGATTTAAAACCTTCTATATTAATACGTGTTTTAAACGAATATTTTCATTTTGCGGGTGCTGAAGGTGTTATAGCTGGACAGGTTGTTGATATAGAGTCTGAGGGTAAATATTTAGATTTCTCAAACGAAGATTCCCGAATTGAGTGTAGTAAAGTATTAGAATATTTGCATATTCATAAAACTTCCGATTTATTTCAGCTGGCAATGAGAGCTGGGGCTATTATTGCAGGAGCAGATGATGAAAAACTAAATGCCGTTACAGACTTTGCCAAGGCTTTTGGACTTGCTTTCCAGATAGCAGATGATATTTTAGATGAGATTTCAACTTTTGAAGAAATGGGCAAGACGCTCGGAAAAGATAAAGCTGAGGGAAAATTAACTTATGTTTCTTTATATGGTTTGGATGAAGCGAAATGTAAACTTTCTTGCCTATTTAAAAAATGCCATGATATAATGAGAGAACAAAGTTTTGAATCAGAATTATTCAAAGATATTATTAAAAATATAAATAAGAGAGTAGGTATATAATGTTTTTAGATGTGTTTAGAAATACAATAGCAAATAATGGCTATGAGGTAATTCTTTGTGGTATAGCATCTGCTTTTTGTGCTCAAGTTATTAAATTTATTTTATTTACGATAAAGAGTAAAAAGGTTAATTTTAAAATATTTTCAACTACAGGCGGTATGCCTAGTTCTCATTCCGCAGGGGTAATGGGGTTATCTACTGTTGTTGGAATTTTAGAAGGTTATGATTCTATTATATTTGCAGTATCATTAGGAGTTTCCTTGATTATAATGTACGATGCTGCAGGTTTAAGACGTGCGGCAGGAAAAACAGCAGCTTGCCTAAATCGTATGATGGAAGATTTTTATCACCATGATTTGCAATCTGTCGGTGGAAAATTAAAAGAGCTTTTGGGGCATACTCCTTTAGAAGTTTTTGTAGGTGCAATTTTTGGTATTTGTTTTGCTTACGGTTTCCATCACTTAGTTACAGGTTAGGACATATTTGAATAAAAAAGAGCGTAGGTTGTTGCCTGCGCTCTTTTTGAATTTTAATATTATATATCTTTATATAATATTGAAAAAGATATTTGAATTTTGTACAATAATCCTAAACAAAAGGAGTATTGTATGGACGAAATGCAAAAGCGTATATTAATTGTTGATGATGATGATGAAATTAGAGAACTCTTAGAATTCGATGTACGCAGCAGCGGATATTTTGTCGATACAGCAACAGATGGTTTAGAAGGGTTAAATAAGGCTTTAAACAATACTTATGATTTGATTTTATTAGATGTAATGATGCCTAAGATGAATGGTTTTGATGTTTGCAAGAATATAAGACAGGCAAAACTTTCGATTCCAGTATTAATGTTAACTGCAAAAGGTACAATTGATGATAAAACAACAGGTTTTGACTGTGGTGCGGATGATTATTTGGTTAAGCCGTTTGATATCCAAGAGGTATTGTTAAGGATAAGAGTGTTGCTTCGTCGTAATTCTGTGAATATTGATGAGTCCCCATTATCGAATGAAATATTGCATTGCGGTGATATTGAGATTTTTCCTGAGTCGCTTGAGTCTGTTATTGTTAATAAAAAAGTTAAGCTTACACCTACAGAATTCGAAATTTTGTATTGCTTGCTTCAGCATTTTAATCATCCTGTGACCTTGGCAACATTATTAGATGAAGTTTGGGGGTATGACAGCAACGAAGATGTTCGAATGCTTAGAGTTCATGTTGGGGGATTGAGAAATAAAATTGAACCAAATGCAAAAGAACCAAAGTATCTACATACAGTGACAAATGTCGGATATAAGTTAACTCCGTTTGCGCAAGATTAAATATGAAAAAATACGAATTAAAAAAATTAAAAATTATTGAACAAATAGCAATAGTCTTTTTTATTGCGGTTGTTATTCCCATGTCTATAAGTGGTTTTATTATTAATAATATTAACCAGCAGTCAGTACGCCATCAGCTTAGAGAATCTGCGATTTTAGTGGCAAGCATGGTATCTGATGAAATCGATTTTTTCTTAAAAACAAATGAGACAACTTTAGCTCAAATTGCAGATACTTTAGAGTATCTTCCATCAAATAAATTGAAGGAAAAGTTTATAAAAGATGTGGCAAAAAAATATCCAAATTGTGAAGATATTATAATTGTACGAAATCCGGATGAGCTTGAAAAAGTCACTGACGACGCGTATATTAATGAAAAACCTATTTTGTCCACTCAGATGCGAGATGGTGCTTTTCTTGTAATTATTTTTAGTGCTAAAAATTGGGATAATCAATTATTTAAGTCGCTGGAAAATGATAACAGGCAAGTTTATATAATGGATAAAAACAATCATTTAATATCTTCCCATAATTTTACGCCGGAAGTATTTAAAGAAACTCTTGATTTGTTACCAAAAGATTTGGCAGTAGAGGCTCCAGTTATTTTTGGAGATGAAAAAAATCAGCCTATAGTGTATTTACATCGTACAAATCCTGATTTGACAATTGTTGTGAATACAACTGAAAATATTGCAAAACACGCAATTCTTGATAACAGAGTAAAAATTATTCTGTCAGTTTTGACTGCAATTCTATCGATGATGGTCTTAATTGGGTTTTATATTTATTATTTATACATAAATATGAGGCAGTTGTTTAAAGCAGTAATAGCTCTTTCTAAAGGGAATTATCAACGCCAGATTCGTCTGCTGACAACATCATTTACTCCATATGAAATTGTATTTCTTGCAAATGAATTTAATAACATGGCCTCAGAAATTCATAAATCGTATAAAGAGTTAAAACGTAAAAATAAAGAACTGAAAGAATTGAATGAGTTTCGTTCTAATCTATTGGATACAGTTAGTCATGAATTAAGGACACCACTGACAAGTATTCAAGGGTATACTTCTCGTCTTATGAGGCAAGATATTGTTATTGACGATGAAACAAAGCAAAAATCGTTGCGTATTATAAAAGAGCAATCAGAACGTTTGAAAAGATTAATTGAAGATTTGCTTACTATTCCTGATATAGAGGGAATGCGACTGCGTACAGAATGTACAAATGTCTGGTTGAGTGAAGTTCTGGAGCAAGCTGAATTGCTCCTGCGTAAACGTGATGGACGTGATATTGTCGTTAATTTGGATAAGAATTTTCCAGCAGTGTATGCAGACAAAGGACGTTTAGAACAGGTGTTTGTTAACTTATATGAAAATGCTATTAAATATTCTTATCCAGATACTCCAATTATTGTGGATACAAATTTTGATAATGGAAAAGCCTGTATAACTGTAAAGAATTTCTGTGATAAGATTTCGGATAAAACATTGGCTACATTGTTCCAAAAATTTGTAAGGTTGGATGATAATATGACAAGAACTACCCGCGGTACAGGATTAGGGTTGTTTATAGTAAAAGGACTTGTCGAAGCAATGGAAGGGACTATTGAATTGTCATCAACAGAAGAGTATGGGTTCTGTGCAACTATAAAGTTAAATCTTGCGAAAGAAGATCTGGAATGATAAATAATTTTATGGAAGCAGCAATACAAGAAGCCTTAAAAGCTGATTTGGATGTTCCTGTTGGAGCTGTGGTTGTCAGACATGGTAAAATTATAAGCAAGGCTCATAATACCAGAGAAAAAGATAATGATGTGACTGCGCACGCCGAAATCCTTGCAATTCGTCGAGCAGAACAAGTTTTGAATAATTGGAGACTAGAGGATTGTGATCTATATGTTACTCTGGAACCTTGTCCGATGTGCGGCTGGGCTGTATTGCAATCCAGAATAAGAAATTTATATTTTGGAAGTTATGACGTAAATTATGGCGCATTTTGTTCGAAATTTAATTTGCGAAAACTGGCTGTCGGTTCAAAGCTCAAAGTTTATGGCGGGATAAAAGAGTATGAATGCGATAATTTGTTGAGAAGCTTTTTTGAAAAGTTACGCGATTAATTACTTTTTTCTTCGTCTATCCACTTTTTAGCATCAAATCTTAAATCTGTTAATTTCATATGCAGTGATTCTACGTATGGCTTGAATTTTACCAGCAGCTGGGTTTTTCTTAACATTAATTCTTGAGCTACAGTTGGTGTTTTGCAGGCAATAACCATTATTGAACCTTTAATCATTGAATATGGTTTTGAATTCTGTGCGAATTTTTCGCCTGCAACTTTTCTCCAGAATTTACACAAATTAGCTCTAGTAATGGCTTTTCTTATTTCGGCTCGCTCCATAAGTTTTGCAATTATTTCGTCCATGTTTTGAAATTTCGTGTATAAAATTTTTTTCATATTTTGTATCCGGGCTTTTTTGTGTTAAAATCTGGAAATGACCATTGAGCAATTAGATATTAGCATAAAAAATTCTAAAAATGTATTATTAGTGTCTCACATTAATCCTGATGGTGATACTTTGGGTTCGATGTGCGGCTTGTACTCCTTAATAAAAGATAATTATAAGAATAAATGTGATATGGTTGCGATATCAAAAATTCCGTCGACATATCTATTTTTACCATATATATCTGAAGTTAGAGATATTGAAGATTTCGATTTGTCGAGAGAATACGATTTAGTTATAAATTTAGATGTTGCGGCTTTGGATAGATGTGGCGATGCTCAGATTTTGTTTAATAAAGCAAAGAAAACAATAAATATTGACCACCACGAAACAAATATAAATTATGGAAATTTGAATTTTGTTGAATCTGAAGCTTCTGCAACGGCAGAAGTTATAGTGGGACTTTCTCAAAGTTTAAATTGGAAAATCTCTAATGATACTGCTGTTTGTTTGTATACCGGTATAATGACAGATACCGGGTGTTTTAGGTTTTCTAATACAACACAAAAAACAATGGAATATGCGGGTAAATTATTGTCTTACGGAGTTCAGCCATCTGTGATTTATCAAAAGTGTTATGAATCTAATTCTAAAGATATGGTTTTATTTCAGAGTTATTGCGTAAATAAGACAAAGTTTTTGAATAATGATAAAATAGCCTATACGGTTGTATATAAAAAAGATTTAGAAAAATATAATTATAATGGTGAAGATTTCACCGATGGTTTGACTGAAAAATTAAGGGCGATACAATCAACAGAAATAGCATTTGTGGTAAAAGAGTTGAATGCGACTACTTCAAAATTGTCAATGAGAAGTAAAAATTTGAATATTGCAAATGTTTGTTCTGCATTTGGCGGTGGTGGACATAAGCTCGCTGCAGGAGCAGTTATAAGGGCTAAAGTCGAAGATTCTGTAAAAATGATATTGGAAGAAATTTCAAAGCAAAAATTATGTTAAAAAAACTACTTAAAAATAAATACATGAGGGTGCTTGTAAGGCTGGTTAATTCAATAATCAAAAATGATTTTTACGGAATGGCTGCTGAAATGGGCTTTATGCTTGTTGTTGGGATTTTTCCTTTTATGTTATTTTTAATGGCTATTTTTGGCTGGTTAGGAAACCGTTCATATTTTGATTCTATTTTGCATGTTTTGTCAAATATAATGCCTCAGCAAGCTATGAATTTGTTAAAGTCGGTTCTTGAAGAAACTATGATTTTTGATCACGGACAGCTCCTTGCGATTATTGGTATTATAACAACCATTGTTCTTTCAACAAATGGTGTTGCTGTTGTCTTGAAAGGTTTGAACAGGGCTTATAAAGTTGAGGAAACAAGAAGTTTTATTTATACAAGAATATTATCGTTCTTGATGGTTTTTGTTAATATTCTGGTTTTGTTTTTAACAATTAATATAATTATTTTTGGTAAAGTTATTATAATGTTTTTAGTTGCACATTTTGGAATGTCGAAAGCTGTAGCTATAACAATATTGACGCTGCGTTGGCCTGTTTCATTTTTGGCATTATATGTGATGGCATTTTTAAGTTATTATATTTTACCAGATCTGAAAGGAAATGAAACTTTTAAAAGGAGAAGTGCGCTCCCTGGAACTATATTTTTTACTACATTCTGGTTAGTTGGCTCTTGGGGATTTTCGATTTACGTAAACAATTTAAGTACATATAATATGGTTTATGGTACAATCGGCGCGTTTTTTATTCTGATGATATGGATTTATTATACTTCAATTTTGCTTTTAATCGGCGGAGAAATAAATTCACAAGTTTATAATAGATTGGCAAATAAATCTAACGAAATAAGAGAAGAAATTGCCGCATTACGTTTACAGAATACCAAGAAAAATTAGTTATATTTGCTTATAAGATAGGGTATGTTATTTCATTTATTTTACAAATGTAGTCTTGTTATGATGAAAGATTGTAAAATTTTCATGTTCTTGTTATTATGCAGTTATGAAAGATATGTTAGATAAAATTCTTCAAATTGAGAAGAAATATAAAGAATTAGGTGAAACCTTATCAGATCCTGCTGTAATTCAGGATTATAACAAATTCAGGGACCTTTCCAAACAGCGCAAAGCTATGGAAGAAACTGTTGAGTTGTATTATGAATGGAAAAAAACAACAGAAGCCATAGATGATGCAAAACAAATGCTTCACGAAGAAAAAGATGATGAAATGCGTCAATTTTTAAAAGCTGAAATTGAAGCTAATGAAGAAAAGATACCTGTTTTTGAAGAAAAAATGAAAGTATTGTTGTTGCCGCGAGATCCTATGGATGACAAGGATATTATGTTAGAAATCAGAGGCGGTGCAGGTGGCGATGAGGCAAATATATTTGCCGGTGATTTGATGCGTATGTACTTAAGATACGCTGATAAAATGGGCTGGCAAACTCAAATTCTTAGTAAAACTGATTGTGAAGCAGGCGGTGTTTCAGAAGTTATTATTTCTATGAAAGGGGATAGTATATATTCCCGTTTGAAATATGAGTCAGGTGTTCATAGAGTACAAAGGGTTCCTGCTACAGAATCTCAAGGTCGTGTTCATACCTCAACAGCTACAGTTGCTGTTATGCCACAGGTTGATGATGTTGAAGTTAACCTTAATATGAATGATGTTGAAATTACAACAGCAAGATCTGGTGGCGCAGGCGGGCAAAACGTAAACAAAGTAGAAACCGCGGCCAGAGTTTTTCACAAACCTACAGGAATAATGATTTTCTGTACAGAAGAACGTTCGCAATTGCAAAATAAAGAACGAGCATTGGAAATTCTGAAAGCAAAACTTTATGATATGGAAGTTCAAAAGCAAACTCAGGAAATTACTGACTTGAGGCGTTCTCAGGTTGGTTCCGGAGATAGATCTGAACGAATAAGAACATATAATTTCCCTCAAGGACGTCTAACAGACCATAGGTTGAATCATAATTTGAATGTATGGACTGTAATTGATGGTGAATTGGATGAACTTATTGATATGCTTGTTGAATACGACCAAAAATTAAAGTTAGAAAAATTAGCACAGGTACAGTAGGAGATATTAATTGACAGACAGACGTTGTGTTAGTTGTTGGAAAATCAAAAATAGAAAAGATTTAATTAAAATTACCGCAAGTAATATTAACGGAAATGTCGTTATAAATCCTGATTCTGTAACATTTGGCAGATCTGCATATCTTTGCTATAATGAAGCTTGTATAGAATCGGCATTCAAAAAAAATAGACTTGAGAAACATCTGAAATCTTCTATACCAAACGAATTGAAAGGACAGTTACTAGATGAGTTACGAAACAGTTAGAATAAGTGAATTAGCAAAAGAACTTGGGCTTCCGAGCAAAGAAGTCGTTGAGAAGTTCGCAAAAATTGGAGTTACTAATAAAACTCACTCAAGTACTGTTACTCAGGAGCAAATAAAAAGACTTAAAACTTTTATTGCAGATGGCGGTGTGAAGAAAGTATCGAAGCCAAAAGCTTTTGTTGTTAAGAAAGCAAAACATGCTGAACCTTCGGTAGAAAAAGAAGATGTTGATTCAAAAAAATCGGAAGAAAAACCTGTAGAGGTTGAAAAGGCTCCTGTCGTTGAAAAAGTTGAGCGTCCAAAAGTAGAAGTTGTAAAACCTGTTAGCCGCTTAGAAATTGTTAGACGTGCCCCTAGAAAACCTGCCGTTGTAAAAACAGAATCAGATACAGCAGATAAAATGACAAAGAAAAGTTATGGTAAAAACCAAGATGGAGAAAGGAAATTTTCTTCACGTGGAGAACGTCCTCAATCGGGTGACAGAAAGTTCACTCCAAAAGGTGATAGACCGCAAAGACCTGCTTCTGCTCAATCTGACGGTAAAGATTTTTCAGGGAAGAAACCTCTTCAACGTCGCATAATTCCGCAGGAGATTTATGATAATAAAGGACCTGTAAAGCGTAAATCTGACGGTAAGAAGAAAGAGAAAGATTTTAATTCTAAAAAAGAAGAACAAGAAAGAATTTCTCTTGAAAAAGCGGCAGCACAACACCATAAAAAGAAAGTTCAAAAAGTAGAAGCTGTTGAAGAAGTTACACAAATTGTAGTTAATCAGGCTATGACAATTTCAGAATTGTCTGAAAAAATTAAAAAGACTCCGGCAGAAATTGTAAAATTTTTAATGCTAAATGGAGTTATGGCAACTGTTAACCAGCTTATAGATGTTGATGTTATTAAAAAAGTCTGTGCTGAATACGGTCTTGAAGTCTTAGAAGAGGATTTGGATGCGTATATTGAGCAAGAATTAGAAAAAGAAGAAAAAGCAAAAGCTTTAACAGAAGTGGATAAAAAATTGTTGAAAAAACGAGCTCCTGTTATCAGTATTATGGGGCACGTTGACCATGGTAAAACTACTTTGCTTGATAGTATCAGAGCATCAAAGCATAAAATTGTAGCTTCAGAAGTCGGCGGTATCACTCAATCTATTGGTGCTTATACGGTTTATCTTGGTGATAAGAATGAAAAGAAAATTGTATTTTTAGATACTCCTGGTCACGAGGCTTTTACAGAAATGAGAGCGCGTGGTGCTAAGGCTACGGATATTGCAATTCTTGTTGTTGCTGCAGATGATGGTATTATGCCTCAGACAATTGAAGCTATTAACCATGCTAAAGCTGCAGAAATACCTATTATTGTTGCAGTTAACAAAATTGATAAACCGGGTGCAAATCCGGATAGAGTCTTGCAGCAATTAACCGAGCACGGTTTAGTTCCTGAAGATTGGGGTGGGGATACTATTACAGTTAAGGTATCAGCTCTTCAGGGTACAGGTATAGATGAACTTTTAGAATACATTTTGCTTGTTGCTGATGTTCAGGATTTGAAAGCTAACCCAAAAGCTGAGGCTTCAGGGGTTGTTATTGAAGCGAATCTTGATAAAGGTAAAGGTCCTGTTGCTACATTGCTTGTTCAAAATGGAACATTAAGAGCCGGTAACTGTATTGTTGTCGGTACGGCTTGCGGTAGAGTTCGTGCGCTGTTGTCTGATAGCGGCGAAAGAATTCAAAAGGCTGAGCCATCAACACCGGTTGAGGTTTTAGGTTTGTCAGAAGTTCCACAGGCCGGTGATTATTTTGAAGTTGTTAAGAATGAAAAAGAAATGAAAGCTATTATTTCTGATAGAAAAGAAAAAGAACGTGACAAACGTCTTGAAGCAATGCTTCCGGCTCATATCAGACGTGAAGCTGTTGCTGGTGATGAAGATATTCCGCAACTGAATTTGATTATTAAAGCAAATACACATGGTTCAGCTGAAGCTGTAGCTCAAGCTATTGCTCAAGTTGAATCTAAAGAAATAACTACAAAAATTATTCACGTTGGTGTAGGTGATATTTCTGAGGCGGACGTAATGCTTGCTTCAGCATCAGGTGCTTTAATCCTTGGATTTACCGTTAAAGAAGATGGAAATGCTCTTGCCTCTGCAGAAAGAGAAGGGGTTACAATTAAGAAATATGAAATTATTTATCAATTGTTAGAAGATGTTGAAAAAACTTTGTTATCACTTCTTGAACCTGAAATTAAGGAAGTTGAACTTGGTAAAGCGGAAGTTCGTCAGGTATTTACAATCGGTAAAACAAATAAAATTGCGGGTTGTTACGTTACAGAAGGTAAAATTGTGCGTTCAAAAGATGCTGTTCTTGTTCGTAACGGTGAAGAAATATTCCGCGGTGCAATTGACCAGTTGAAACGTTTCAAAGATGATGTAAAAGAAGTTGCGCAAGGTTTTGAGTGCGGTATTTCGTTCAGTAAATTTAATGATATCCAAGTTGGTGATATTATCGAAGTTTCAACCAAAGAAGAAGTTGAAAGAAAAAGCTTGTAAATTTGGGTAACTACCATTGATAATCAGGTGTAATAACCCAGTTATTAATCATTAATGGTTTTGTGCAGTAAGTAGCTCTGTTGGTTGCCGATCTTGAGCAACCATATTTAGGATTGGTTTTCAAACTTTCGTAGTTTCCGTCCCATTGAAAGGTGAATGGAACAATGAAATTTTTGTCTGTTCTTGAACTTTCTGCTTTGCTGTTTCTTTTTCCTAATTGAAATTCGAAGAATATTCTTGGGTTTTTATGAAAATCTGGTTTCTCTAATTCTTTATAGTCTGTAATATACCAAAATTTCATAGTTGTTTCTTCCAGATTTAACATAACCCCCCCGCCGTCCATTAATGCTACAGCCAGAGAGTTTGTATAATCAGAAGAACCGACTTTCACTTTTTTCATTGCCATCGTTTTCATATATGGTGCAAAATATGTATTATAATAAAGTTTATTTTCATTATAGTTATTACGCTTAGCCGGAAGTGTCCAGCTTTCAGGCTCTTCATTTTCTACAGAAGAAAGTCGAATTGTTTGGTTAATGGATGAATAAAATTTTTTTACTTTTGCAGCTGTAGCCTGTTTATGCCATTTTGTAATAAGCCCGGGATTTGTCAATGCCGCTACAACACCTATTATGCCTAGTGTAATCAATACTTCCGACAGCGTAAAACCCTTTTTTATTTCATCTCCTTTGTAACTTGAATATGAATATAATAAATATATATGAATATATTTCATATATAGTCAATCGAATTTATAATTTATATATGAACGTTCGGGAAGAAGTCAAAATTATGTTAACATCAAAAAGTATGACCTTAACTGATTTGGCAAAAAGAATGACTGAATTAAGTGGGAAAAATTATTCTCAAA
The DNA here is from genome assembly GCA_905211505.1 of uncultured bacterium. Classification (GTDB taxonomy): domain Bacteria; phylum Cyanobacteriota; class Vampirovibrionia; order Gastranaerophilales; family Gastranaerophilaceae; genus Zag111. The sequence goes on from CAJMAX010000002.1 coordinate 38,391, forward strand.
GTTTGCTTTCTCATAAACTTAAAGATGAATCTTTAAAGTATTCTGAGATGAAGTTAATTTGTAAAATTTTGGGTTATAGAATCTATATTGACTTTGATGAGATTAGACTTGGTAGGTAAAAATATCTTATTTTATGTTATAATTTTTTTAACTAAGGAGAAATTTATGACATTACGAAACGAAAGAGTTAGAAAAGAATTGATGCGCGATATCTCTGAAATTTTGAGAAAAGAAGTCAGAGGTTTAGAAGGTGTTGTATCTATTATTGATGTAGAAGTCTCACATGACAATTCTTATGCTAAAGTTATATACAGTGTTCTTGGCTCAGATGAACAAATTGAAAAATCAAAATCGGTTATAGAAAAAAGTACTCCGAATATAAGATACCATGTTGGCAAAATGCTTAGACTCCGTCTTACCCCAGAACTTCGTTTTGTATATTCAAACGGTCTTGAAGAGGGTGCAAGAGTTACAGAGCTTATTAATAAAATCTCTCGCGGTGAACTTTAATTGTCTGGTATAATTTATATTATTTAAATTTAGTGCATTTGTGTTAATAGTATTTAAAGTGTATTTGTTTTAGTATTGTTAATGTTTGTAACAATCTATTCTTTTTAGTAAAGAAATTCTATTGTCTTGCCGATAGCTTGAGTGATGTATAAAACACAAAGGAGCAAATATGGTAGATGTAAATGGTATTAATTACAAAGTAAGAACGAGAAATGTTGATGGCAAAAAAACTCAAATCTATTATAAAGATGGAGTTGGGTATTTAAAATAAGATGGTAAACTCGTTCCTTTAAAAAAGAATGCAGGAGATACATGGTTTAAAAAAGCATCATATTCGACAATTAATAACTCTCAAGTTGATACAAAACCTAAGGCTTCCGTTGCGGATGCAGGTACTAAAGCTGCTCAAGAGGCAAGAGCAAATGTTCATTCTGAGCAGGTTGCCGAAATTGCAAAAATTAAAGCTGCTGCAATGCAAAATAGTGAAGAACCATTTGATGGCGTAGAATTACCAGAAGTGGTAATAACTGGTCATAAACCGAGTGAAGAATTAAAACAAAAACGCGCCGACCTGCAAAAAGCATTTGGCGATAACTATGAAGTAGCCTATGGAAAAGAACCTGGCACATTGGCAGTCTATGACAAAAATCATAATGAAATCAAAGAGTTAACCGCCCAAGCAAATGCAAATGTTGAAATTGTTGGCGAAAAACTTGATAATATTTTAGCTCAGGTTGATAATATAAAAAATAAATAAATGTATCTGTATAAATTTTACTTCTTAGAGAATTTTTGTGTATAATTAATTGTGCATAAAGGTTTGCGAGGTAAGGTTTGAAAATAGATGATATGAGTATTCTTTTTGGATTTTTGAATGTTTATAAGCCCAAAGGTTTAACATCCCATGATGTAGTGGCAAAACTCCGCAAGATTACAAAAATCAGACAGATAGGACATACAGGAACTCTGGATCCTTTTGCGACCGGAGTTCTTCCTGTTTGTATTGGAAAGGCTACAAGATTAATAGAGTATCTTGAGGATGACAAAGAGTATCTGGCAACTGTTCAATTTGGAAAAAATACTGATAGTTATGATATAGATGGAGAAGTTACAGCGACTTTTGATAAAAGAGTTAATCAAGATGAGCTTGAAGATGTTCTTGGTAATTTCCGAGGTGAGATAATGCAGCTTCCTCCAATATATTCAGCTGTAAAAGTGAATGGTAAAAAGTTATACGAATATGCTAGAAAAGGCGAAGATGTTGAAATTAAGCCGCGCAAGGTTTTTATTTCGAAATTGGAGTTGTTAGATTTTGACGTAGAAACACAAAGTGCAAAACTACTCGTTGCATGTTCAAAAGGTACTTATATTCGTTCTATTGCTTGTGATGTAGGTAGGATGTTAGGTTGCGGTGGATATTTGACTGCTCTGGAAAGGACCAAGGCCGGAAAGTTTAAACTTGAAACTGCTGTAAGGCTTGAGGATTTATCAGAGCTGTCAGTGGTAGTTAACCATTTGATTAATCCTGTTGATGTTTTAAATTTGCCGGTGTTTGAATTAGTTGAGACTCAAAAAAAATTAGTTTCGCATGGTATGAGTATTGAAAATCAAGGGTTTAATAATTTAGATGTTGTAATTTTACTTTATGGTGCTAAAATATATGCTGTAGGTAAGGTTAATCAAGATAAAATTCTGGTTAAAAAAGTTTTTTGTTGAGGTGTTATGAAAAAGATTATTTTATTACTGGGCATGCTATTGTTAACAAATTCAGTGTCAATGGCCGCTTGTGAGTATAATTGCGTAGAACCATATAATATGAATTCAGGTTTTAGAACCTTTTTGAGTGGTGTTTCCGGTCTGAATTTTATGACAGAGAAAGCGGCTCAAAGGCTTTTAAAACGGGAAATTTCTAAGGTTGCTAAGAATGATTTTTTAGAGGTTAAATTAGACTCATATAGTTCAAAAGATTTGAAAAATGGTATATTTAAATCTTTGAGTGTTTCAGGAAGAAATGTAAATATTAATGATATTTATATGTCTGATTTATATATGTCTACATTGTGTGATTTTAATTATATTAAACAGGCAGATGGTGATGTCGTATTTATGGAAGATTTTCCAATGGCATTTAAATTTGTTATGAAAGATTCAGACATAAATAAAACGATTAAGTCAAATAGATATCAGAAAATTATTAATGATTTGAATAATATCGCAAATTCGTATGGTGTTGGGTTAAAGATTTCTTCCAGTAAAATATCTATAAAAGCTAACAAGTTATATTATGTTATCGGGTTGTCTATTCCTTTTGTGCGAAAAGAACAAAGGTTAATTATGAATTCAGATCTTTGTGTTAAAAATGGTAAAATTGATTTTGTAAATACAAAACTCATATCAGATTCATTTGTTTTGGATATGAAGAAAGTTGATTTTATTTTAAATTATTTAAATCCGCTTGATTTCTCTGTTAATATTTTAGATAATAAAGATGCTAAAGTTTCTGTAGAAAATGTCGATATAAGAAATAACTCAATTGTAGCGGATGGAGTTGTGGTAATTCCAAAAGACTAAAAAGGATTAGTGATGAATAAGAATCAAAAATTTATGTTAGTATTTATCGGTTTTTGTATGCTGGTGGTTATTGGACTTGTTGCGTTTAATGTATTTATGCCAAAACCGGAGATAAAAGCTGATGACATACAAGTTTCAGAGCGTTCTGTTGTAGAAGAAGTAGCTGAGCAACCGGAAGTTAAAGCAAAAGAATATGTTAATATTTATTTTATAGGCAAAAATGAACATAATGAAGAAGTTTATAAAGCTGTAAAACGTGTTTATAATAAGGATGTAGATGGTTCAAAGTTGAAATTTGCAGTTACATCATTGATTCTGGGGCCAAAATTAGAAGAAAAACAGCGCGGAGTTTATACGGAAGTTCCATCAGGTGCGGAAATTATAAATATTACAGAGCAGCAAAATAAAGTGATTGTAAATTTGAATTCAGCTTTTGTTAATGGCGGTGGTACAGATAGTTTGTACAAAAGGTTGTATCAATTAATAAAAACTGTTAATTTAAATTCAAAGGTACCTGTATACTTGTATATTGACGGTCAGCAGGCAGATGTTGTCGGCGGTGAAGGTATTATGCTGTCGCAGCCTTTGAGTAATTCATCTTTAGATAATTAGTTTGGTATTAAAAAGAGTTATATGACAGAAAAAGATTTAGATTATTATTTAGGTCTCAATTGGACGCTGATTGAAGGACAGGATTTAGATTTTGACGGGAATCCATACTTTTATATTGAAATAAAAGAAATTCCAAGTTTTACATTTTGCGCTAAAACGCTGGCAAGAGCCAGAGAAAATTATAAAAGGCAGTTAAGACTTACGCTGATGGTAATGCTTGAACGTGGTGAGTATATTTTGGAACCTGGTGAAGATACTGATGAACCTGATTGGGAGTCTCTTTGTCCTTAATTTAGTGTTAAGTTTTGAAAAATCTAAACTAGAATATTTTTTTTAGCTTGTTAATAATTAAATCAACTTGTTTGGTAAGATTTTCGTATGTTGAATTGTTATCGATTATAAAATCCCAATCTTTAATGTTATCAAGTCCTATTTCTGTGATATCATTTTCTCCGACCAATTCGCCGCGTTTTATTCGGGTTTCTCTTGAAGCTTCAACACGTATGGTTTTTGCACCTGCTTTTTTGAATACATCATATTCATGTTGAACTCTTACGTCTGTAACCATTATATTTCCGTCTTGTTCTATAATTTTTTTCAACCAGTAGTCCGGTGATTGTGCACGGCCCTGGTTCCCAAGTTTTATTAAATCAGCTCTATATATCGCTTTATTTTTTTCTATCTCCTCAAGAGTTAAACCTTTTTCTTTTCCATAAGTTAATTTTATAATATCGCCCATTGCGCATCGTCTGAATTCAGGCATTTTTTCAAGCATTATTTTAGCAACAGTATCTTTTCCCGAATATTGTTTTCCTGAAAAAATTATAAGCTTATTTATCATTGAGACTCCTTTTTTCTAATAGTATCATAAAGTTTTTTTCGGGTAAATTGAATACTAAAAGTCAATAAGTTCCTTAACAGAAGTTTCTAAAGCCTCGGCAATATCAATTAATAAGTCCAGACTCACTGTGCGTTTTGCCGTTTCTATTTTTGCAAGATGTTCTCTTGAAATATCAAGTTTTTCGGCAAGAGTGTTTTGTGATAATCCGAGTTCTTTGCGTCTTGCAAAAATCTTTCTCCCTAAATTGTAAATTTTTGTAGTCTTATTGTTTACAAAAATATTTTATGTTGTGGTTCCGCAAAAGGATGTAGTCTAAAAGAGAACAAAAAGGTGCGTTTATGAAAAAGAATTTAGGATTTACTCTGGCTGAGGTTTTGTTAACTCTTGGTATTATTGGTGTAGTTGCCGCGATGACAATTCCTATGCTGATTACTAATTATCAAAAAAAACAGGTTGCAGCGCAATTAAAAGAATCATATAGTATTTTTCAACAGGCGGTAAAACTTTCCGAAGATGATAACGGTGGATTTGATTTGTGGGATACAACTCTGACTGGTAAAGCTTTTTTTGAAAAATATATGCAAAATTATGTAAAATCTATGAATGTTTATTCAACTTCTGAGTTAAATAAATTAGCTCCAAGAAAAATATTAAATGGTTCTAATTATACTGGAACTACATACAATGGTGGTAATTTCTGTCACTTTACACTAATTAACGGTTCAATGATAACTATAAATCTTAATTCTGCAGTGGATAATGGTATGTGGGTTGGTATTGATGTTAATGGCTTATCCAAACCTAATAGAATTGGCAGGGATACCTTTTTATTTTTCTTAAGTCCGCAATATGGTTTACGACCTTTAGGTGATTTAGGAACCCCTGCAAGTTGGAGTTTTGGACCATATAAGCGAAGTACTGTTATGGGGACAAATACTAAAGCGTGTGCTAAAGGTAAAGCAGGTTACTGGTGTACAGCTCTTATTATGCAAGACGGCTGGGTGATTGAAGATGATTATCCTTGGAGTGGGAAGTAGTTATAGTCGGGATTATTAATTTTTATTAATTATATCTTTTAGTTCTAGCAAATTTTATTATTTTCTTATTTACTTATATGTGAAGTAAAAATGAAAGGAAATGGACATGTCAGTAACTAGTGTAGGTAACGGAAATTCTAATATTGGTCTTTATACCGGAGCTGCTGCGGTTGCGGGTGGTAGTGCAGGTGCTCTTGCAGGTTGGAATACGAAGCCTTTTCTAAATGGGGATGGCCCATCTGATGCATTTATAAAGAATGTAATGACTAAAACTAAGAATATTGAGCTTTCAGATAATCCGATGTTTGCCGAAGTGAAAAAGCTTGCAGAACAAGCTAATTCTGCTGAAAGTATTGAAGAATTAAAAGAACTTTCATTGAAGCCAATAAGAGATATGTATAGTGCTATTGATGATATTGAAGATATCAGAGGTGCATTGAATTTTACAGCAGATATTCTTAAAACAGTTGATCAGCCAGCGTTTTCAGCTGAGGATATAGCTAATGTTAACTCTGTTGACGATGCTGTCAATCTGTTTGGACGTAAATTTGATGAGCAATTTGCGGGTAAGACTATAGAGGAAATTCGTAAAACTTCTACTGAAGAGTCCAAAAAAGTTATTAAAGAATCTATAAAAAGTTCATTTAAAGAGATGTGGGATTCAAAAGCTAAAAAGTTTATAGAAATAGGAAATGACTGTGAGCTGGATGATGATGTAACGGATCTTTTAAAAGCTACTCGAAAAGTATTTGTGGATGTTGCAAATGGGATGAAAGGTAAAGCTGCTTTGTTATATGGTGCTGGAGCCGCTGTTGTTGCCGGTTTAGGTACATTTGCCGGTCTTAAACTTGCACATAAACCAGCTAAAGACTTGCCAGAACAAAATGATGAACAAAATTAATCAGGAAGTATAGTTGATTTGGTAAATTTTTTATAAAAAAGCCCACTTATAATATAGTGGGCTTTTTTATGCCTTAACATTTTTTATCAAATTCTTGAAATTGTACTATGTCCGTAATACGATAAAAGAACGAGTGTAGTTAGTACAATAATGGATTGTGTTATGGCATTAAATTTTCAAGAACTAGTTTTTAATTTACAAAAATTTTGGTCAGATTATGGTTGTATAATTCAACAGCCTTATGATATAGAAAAGGGTGCTTCTACTATGAACCCTGCAACTTTTTTGCGTTCATTAGGCCCTGAACCGTGGAATACTGCAATGATTGAACCTTGTAGAAGACCAACTGATGCAAGATATGGTGAAAATCCTAACCGTCTGGGTCATTATTTCCAATTTCAGGTGATTTTAAAACCGTCTCCTGATAATGCTCAAGAACTTTATTTGAAAAGTTTGGAGGCTATGGGAATTGATTTAAAAGAACATGATGTTAGGTTTGTTGAGGATAACTGGGAGTCACCAACTCTTGGTGCTGCCGGTGTAGGTTGGGAAGTTTGGCTCGATGGTATGGAAGTTACTCAATTTACATACTTCCAACAAGTTGGCGGGCTTGAGGTTAAACCTGTAGCTTTGGAATTGACTTATGGTTTAGAGCGTATTGCTATGTATCTTCAAAATAAAGAATCCGTATACGATATTATGTGGAATGATGAGTTGAAATACGGTGATATTTATTTACAAAACGAAATTGAACAGTCAAAATATAACTTTGAGGTTTCTGATACAAAATCTCTATTTACTATGTTTGACTTGTACCAAAAAGAAGTGGATAATTGTATTGATGCAAAACTTGTTTTGCCGGCATATGATTACGTTCTAAAATGTTCTCATACTTTTAACTTGCTTGATGCTCACGGTGTTATTAGTAAGGATGAAAGAAATAATTTCATAGGCAGAGTTAGAACTATGGCATCTGCCGTTGCAAAATTGTATGTAGAACAAAGAGAAGAACTAGGATTCCCTCTTTGTAAAAAATAATTTAAATGATTGCTCTTGCTTTTGTGTATTGGGAGCAAGGCGGGAGAATGAAGTTATTTTTTTGAATTATATATAATTTGTAGGTGGGTGAAAACCCTGAAATGATAAGGAAAACAGATGGCTGAAAAATTTAACAGAGCAACTTTTACAAAAAGTTTTTTAAGACACATTACAAGAATTAAAGCTCCTGATGAAATGCTGGCAGAAGCTAGTAAACAAGGTTTGGAAAAAACGCTTGGCGTTTGGGATTTAATTATTTTAGGTGTTGGTGCAATTATCGGATCCGGTATTTTTGCCGTTGTTGGTATTGCTGCAGCAGGAAGTGCTGATGGATCCAGTGTGGGTGCAGGACCTGCCTTGATGATATCAATGGTGATTGCAGCTATTGCATGTATTTTTTCAGCATTATGTTATTCTGAATTTGCAACAATGATTCCAGTGGCTGGCGGGGCGTATACATATACCTTTGCAACGTTGGGTGAATTTGCGGCTTGGATGGTCGGCTGGGTCTTGATGCTTGAATATGCAATTGGTTTTATTGCAGTTGCTTGCGCGTGGTCAAATCATTTTATTCAATTTATGGCAGGATTCGATAAGGTTTTACCTGCTTGGCTTGCACATCCGCCGGTTTGGTTAACAAATGATGTATTTACAGTTTCTAAGCTTGTGGCAGAAGACCCTAATCTTTATGTTCCAAGATTATTTGGAGTTCCTGTTTGTATAAATTTGCCGGCTATTTTGATAGTTTTATTAATGACTGCAATTTTAGTCAAAGGGACTAAAGATTCTGCAAAAATGGCAGGTTTAATGGTCTTTATTAAATTGGCTGTTATTGCATTATTCATACTTGCAGGTGCATTTTTTGTTACCCCTTCAAATTGGACACCTTTTGCGCCTCACGGAGCTGAGGGTATCTTTGCTGGTGCGTTTTTAATTTTCTTTGCTTATATTGGTTTTGATGCTCTGGCAACTGCTGCTGAAGAGTGTAAAAATCCTCAAAAAGATTTACCGATAGGTATTATCGGATCATTATTGATAACTACAGTTGTTTATGTTTTAGTAGCTCTGGTTTTAACCGGTATGCAAAAAACATCAGGTCCGGTTCCATTGGATTTTCTAAAGGCTCCGATGGCTTATTGTATGACAATGGCGCATCAAAATTGGGCTGCTGGGTTGATATCTGTTGGTTCATTAGCCGGTTTAACTTCTGTATTGTTAGTTTTAGAAATGGCTGCTACGAGAATCTTATTTGCAATGAGTAGAGATCATTTTATATCTTCAAGATTTCAGGCTATCCATCCTAAGTTTAAAACTCCTGTGTTATTAACTTGGACTGTAGGTATTCTAGCTGTTGTTGGAATTTTAACATTGAATTTGGATGTAGCTGCCGAACTTTGTAATTATGGTACATTTACTTCATTTATTATTGTATGTGTTGCTGTTCTTATTTTAAGAAAGACGGATCCTAATCGTCCAAGACCGTTTAAAGTTCCGTTTTCTCCGTTGACTCCAACACTAGGTATTTTATGCTGTGGCGGATTGATGGTGTATAAGTCATTACAGGCTGGCAGTTCTGCGTTGTTATTCCCGGTATGGCTTGGAGTAGGTGCTATAATTTATTTACTGTATGGATTTATTAAAAATAGAAACAATGAAAATAAAGTCCACAGAGAATTGGTACATAACAATAGCGAACAGCAGGAAGTATTAAAATAAATGGATTTAAAACAAATTTGCCGAAATATATTTAAGAAAAAAAGTATGGACGATTTGATAAATACAAGCAAACGTTCAGAATTGAAAAAAACATTAAATGTCTTTGATCTTATCGTGATTGGTATTGGTGCTGTTGTTGGTACAGGTATATTTACAATTATTGGTACTGCAATTACTGGAAGTGCAGAAAGTGCAGGAGCAGGGCCGGCTATTGTTATTTCAATGGTGTTGGCAGCTGTTGCATGTGTATTTTCTGCATTATGTTATTCTGAAATTGCGGCAATGATACCGGTAGCAGGAAGCGCTTATACTTATACATATGCCACAATGGGTGAATTTATGGCATGGATGGTTGGCTGGATTTTGATGCTTGAATATGCTATTGGTAATATTACTGTAGCAAGTGCCTGGACAGGTTATTTTGTTCAGTTTTTAAAAGGTTTTAAGCATATATTGCCTGATTTTGTTGTTAATTTTCCATTATGGTTAAGATGCGATTACAAAACAATGGCAGCTATATGTCATAATAATAACTGGGATATTCATGATAAAATACCTTATTTGTTCGGGCATATCCCTGTTGCTATAAATTTACCGGCAGTAGCAATTGTACTAGTTTTAACAATGCTTCTTGTACGTGGAGTAAAAGAGTCTACAAGGGTTGCAAGTATAATGGTTGGTGTAAATATGTTTATGATTTTATCATTTATTATAGTTGGCGCTTTCTATGTTAAACCTGAACACTGGACTCCGTTTTTCCCGACTGATCCGTCCGGAGTGATAATGGGTGCATTTTTGATTTTCTTTGCTTATATTGGATTTGATGCTATTTCAACTACAGCCGAAGAAACAGAAAATCCGCAGAGAGATTTACCTATTGCCATTCTTGGAACTTTGGTTATTTGTACTATTTTATATGTTTCTGTAGCTTTAGTTTTAACAGGAATTGTACCTGTTGATAGAATTGATATTCAGGCTCCTATCGCGCATGCAATGAGTTATATTGGTAAAGATTGGTTTGCAGGTTTAATATCTGTGGGTGCTTTATGCGCTCTAACTTCAGTTCTTTTAATTTATCAATTAGGTACAACAAGAATTCTTTATGCAATAAGTAGAGACAGATTTTTACCTAAATCTTGGAGATTAATTCACAGAAAATTTAGAACTCCTCATGTTATGACCTGGATTTCTGGTCTGGTTGTAATTGTTTGCGGCTTGTTTATGGATTTAAATATTTCTGCAGCTCTTTGTAATTTTGGAACATTTACGTCCTTTGTGATTATTTGTTTAGCTGTATTGATATTAAGAAAAACAGAACCAAATCGCCAAAGACCATTTAAAGTCCCATTCTGTCCTTGGTTCCCTATTGCAGGAATTTTAATTTGCGGAGTGTTGATTGTATTTTCTTTGAAAACACTTAAGACATCTTCAGCATATTTTGCATTATGGCTGTTTGTTGGTTTGTTGATATACGCTTTTTATGGGTATAGACAAAAGCGTATTGAAGAGCGTGGCAGGATTATAAAAAGACCTAAAAAAGCTGATAAATCTGTAATTAAGCTATAGATAATAGATAATAAAAAAGACTTTCAATATTTAGAAAGTCTTTTTTATTAGAAATCGTTATTTTTTATCTCTAAATATTATTTCATATCCTAAAGTTTCTGCAATATCTGCAACTTCAGAAAATTTAATTGTTTCTTTTTTTAGTTTTGCGTAAAAATTGGAATAGCAATCACTGGTGTTTTTGTTTATTGCAAGTTTAGTAATAAGTTTACGCAATGAAGTACCTTTATAAATAGCCAGTGTTTTTATGAAATCAATAATTTTTATCTCTTCAAATTTATAATCCATTATTTAATGTTAATTGTTGTTTTGTATTATTTCAAGGTGATTGACATATTATAGTTATATAGCTATAATTATCATGTTTTTAAATATAATTTATTCTTAATTAGCTAAATAGGAGATTTATGAAACGTTTTGCTTTTACATTATCTGAAATTTTAATTACCCTGGGTATTGTAGGTGTTGTTGCGGCTTTAACAATCCCTAATGTTATAACTGTATACCAGAAAAAGGCTGCTGTTGCAGGTATTTTAGAGGCTCAATCAATATTATCTCAAGCTGTTAAAATGTATACTGCTGAAACCGATGAGGAGGGTGCAATTTTTTTTGATACAACCTTGCCTATTGAAGAATTTGCTCAAAAATATTTTTTACCATATTTAAAAGTAGCTCAAGTTTGTACCAAAATGTCTGATGGCTGCTGGCAGTCAGGTGATTTCAACGGTTATTATGATTTGGCAGGTGTGAAAATGACAAATACTGTGCCTTATAGTATTGTTCTTAACAATGGTATGGTATTGGGTTTTAATAAGGTTGATGATGGAAATTTTGATATTATCTCTATTATTGTTGATATTAATGGTAAGAGTTCCCGTAATGTTATGGGAAAAGATGTATTTTCTTTTTATTTGTTTAACAATTCTTATTCCGCATTTAAAACTACTCAGATTGCAAATGGCATTTATCCTGGTGGTTATAATTCCGGAGGAATTCCACATGTTCAATATTCTCGCAAAGAGCTGCTTAGTGCAGGAATTTCCAGAGGGTGTAATAAAAAAGCGACCCTTTATGCCTATGGAGGAGCCAGACCTGGTGTTGGAACTGCTTGTGCAGCTGTAATTTTTAAAGATGGTTGGAAAATTAGTTCTGATTATCCATGGAATTAATTTTTATTTTAAAATTTATATAAATTTTTTGCTAAGTATTTGTTTTAGATTAAGATCTTGAACTAAATTCAGGGTGACGTTTCGTCAGTTCAGCATCTGATAAGTCAAAGTATATCTGTCATACCGAATTGATTAGAAAATTAGTTGAGTTTACGAAACGTAATTTTCTGTTCCTGCTCGGTATTTCGGAATCTCATCTCATTCGGATTCGATTATTATCCAAAATGGGAGTCGTCAGGGCATTTAGTAGTTCAGAATGTTTTGTTTGGAATTTCAAATAATGTTTTATCAAACTCGTTAAAATTATTGATTATTCCGCTGACGCAAGGGATAGATTTATATAATTCCGGACTTTCTTCAGAGCAGATTGCAATGATTTTACCTATTCCGGCTGCTCTGGCTGATTCAATACCGGATAGTGCATCTTCAACAACTATACATTCAGCAGGTTCTAGGTTTAAATTTTTTGCTGCAATTTCATAAATATCAGGAGCGGGTTTTCCGGGAATGATTCCATTAGAGTACACTATTTTGTCAATATCAAACCACTTTGTAAGATTAAAATGTTCAATGTAAAATTCTACATTTTTCCAATCTGACATTGTAGCAATTGTTCTTGGAATATTATTTTCTTTTAAAAAGTCTAAAAATTCTTCTGTCCCATCAGCTAAATGAAAAGTTTCTTTATCTTCAATAGCCATTTTTCTGTACAGAGCTTCTTTTTCTTGACCAAATTTTTCAACCATTTCAGGAGTTGGCTGCTTGCCTATTGCATATTTAATAATTTGTTCATTGGTTCTGCCAAACATGTATTTTATCATTTCTTCATCGGAGAACGGAGTTCCGCGAAGTTTTTTTGAATATTCACGCCATGTTTGTTTGTGTTTGTCTGAATCCCAATATAAAGTTCCATTAAAGTCAAAAATTATACCTTTGTAGCTCATTTTACTGTCCTTGTTTCATCATTTGATTGTATAAATCTAAGTATGTTTTAGATTGTTTTTCGTTATTTAGCATTTTAAATGTATATGCTAAATTGTAATATATATTTGGTTCATTATTTTTTAAATCAAGTGCTCTGAAAAAATTATATCTGGCATTTCTGTATTCTTTTAGTTTTAAATAAGCACAGCCTATATTATAATAACCGTAGGCAAAATCATCTTTGTATTTTACGGATTTTTTGAATTCATCAAGGGCCATATTAGGTTTTTCCTGAATTAGATAAATATAGCCTAAATTATAGTGTGCTTTATAATATTTCGGGTCTGTTTGAATAGATTTGTTAAACATATAAACAGCTTCATCGATTTTGTCTTTGTCTTGAAGAATATTTCCAATAAGCAGCCAATCTTCTGCAGAACGAGATTCTTCGGGTTTTCCCTGTAGAAGTTTAAATGCTCCATCAATATCGTTTTGAGCATATAGAGCTTTAGCTTGTTCTGAAGTCGGGTCGACAGTGACTTCTTGTACTTCATTCTTTTTCCACGGAATGGCGGCAAATACTGTGTTAGTAAAAGCTCCGCATAATATTAATAATATAATAAGTAAATTTTTCATATCAAAATTATAGTCTAAACTTTCCAAAATATCCAGAGATTCATTTTGTGTTAATTTTGTAACATTTTAAATCTAAAAATTTGACGATTTTCAAAATGGGATAATAATATTATCAGATGTCTCTTTTACTGAACTATTTCCTGCTATTACTCCTTTTAGCAGGAATTTTTTTATTCCTCAAATTGGAAGAGTTTAACGGATGGAATGTTTAAAGCATTTGAAATTTTGTTTACTGTTTTAAGTGTTATGTTGCATTTACCATTTTCGATTTGGCTTAATCTGTGTTCTGATACGTCAATTAGTTCTCCAAGTTGTGCTTGAGTCAGGTTCCGTTTCATACGATAAATTTTTAGGCGTAATCCAAATTCTTTAAGGAAAATATTATCTAGCATATTAGCATTTTATCAATGCTATATTGATAAAT
>CAJMAX010000003.1 GCA_905211505.1 uncultured bacterium
TCTAAGATTGTGGAAAAAGATGAAATATAATCTTTCCCCAATTTAATCTTTGCTTCATGTTTTGTCCAAAATCTATAAAAATCTTTCAAAGAAGCATTCTCACTCTCACAACCATAACGCTTCATTATAGGAAGATAATTTCTATCTTGCATATATTCAACATCTGCACCTATCTCACAAGTATCTACCGCAACAAGAACTATATCTTCAGAATGAGAAATACTGAAAAAAAATTTATTTTCTTTAAAAAAAGGTTTGTGATTTCTAATTTCTATTTCTAAATTTTCAATATTATAAACATTCTTAGCAATAAATTTTATTAAAAATAATCCACATAAATGTTCTAATTTTTTATCTAAGGATTGATAATTTCTGCCATCGTCCAAAAACCCCAAGGTTTTTACATCTACAGCAGGTAAAAATTCACTCTTTTTCAAATAAAAAATTTTCATAGAACAATAATAACCTATAAAATAACAGAATCAACAAGAGTCTTTGCAAATGTCAGAGCATTATTAACTATTTCAGGATTTGTCCAGAAATCAGGACTTTCAACATATTCTCTTACAATTTTTCTGGCATAAGAACCAACTGCCACCCCGTGATAAGAGATTTCGCACATTTTTGCAAGTTCAGTGGTTTTTGAATTAGTACCACCTGATAACACTAAATAAACAGGTAATTTGGCATTCTGAACAATTTCTGCAGTTGCAACAGTTTGAAGAGTAGATTTGTAATTATCATCACCGCCGCTCAATGGAAAACCATCTGCCTGAATAATTGTTGAATATTCCAAACGGTTTTCTATCATACGCGTTATTCTTTTAATCAAAGCGTCATCACTTAATTTGTCACGACTAACACATATACTTAAAAGCCCCTCATAATTATCACAAATATACTGCCATTTAGAAAAAATTTCTTCTTCATCCAGACCTGTCGCGTGAAGCTCAATACAATCAATCCCTTTTTCTACAATTGGAGGCAGGACTTCATCAAGATTTTTCTCTTCTGAAACATAAGAAATTGCAGCTCTTGAACAAACTTTCCAACATTTTCCGCAGCCTACGCATTTTTCTTTTTTTATTTTGGCATCCTTTATTGCACCCTGAGGGCAAGTTACTTCACAAGCCCCGCAGTTTACGCATCGATCATAGTCAATCACAGCTTTTTTAATATGCGGATCATCTTTAATTCCCACACTAATACATAAATATGCATCATAAACTTTAGCCAATTCTAAAGCTTCACGAGCTGCATTTATCACATCTTCATTTGCAGATAAATCAAATAATCTACATCCGGCAATAGCATAAATATATACAAGACGCTTAATTTCTTCAACATCTTCATTTCC
This sequence comes from uncultured bacterium, assembly GCA_905211505.1. Lineage (GTDB taxonomy): Bacteria > Cyanobacteriota > Vampirovibrionia > Gastranaerophilales > Gastranaerophilaceae > Zag111. Next base: position 1,358 of record CAJMAX010000003.1, read on the forward strand.
GGCACCGCAAACCAATTTAAAACAATGTTTTGTTTCTAATAATTCTTTTAGCATTATCTCACCATGTAATTATAAACAATTTCGGATGCCTGAACTATAAAATCTTTACCGGCAATCGCATTATGAGGACGATTTGCCAATATTACAACAATGTATTTTTTCCCATTTGGAGCAATTACTATACCTGCATCACCTAACATTGAACCAATATCTCCGGTTTTATGTAAAAACACAGCACCACTGCCCAAACCTGCCTGAATCAAGCGATTGTTATGAACATGTCCCATATAATTCAACATTTTATTACGCGATGCAACTGTAAGAAAATTTTCATTTTCATCAATATTATACAACATTGCCGCCATATCACGGGCTGTAGTATGATTATTCCCACTCAAATCAGGAAGCCAGGTTTGAACTTCTGTATGCTTTAAACCCCAATCTCTAATTGACTGGTTTACATCAGTCATTGAACCTACTTTTGCCATAAGCATATTTGTTGCAGAATTATCAGATTCAGTAATCATTTTTTCAGCCAATTCATCAATAGTATACTCTGAATTTCGTGCTTTGAATTGAAGACTCCCTGAACCTTCACTTCTAAAATATTCTGTTAATGGAATCTTATCTTCCAGAGATAATTGACCGGCTTCAATAGATTTGAAGACATCAATAAGTACAGGAATCTTTATTATACTTGCAGTTGAATAAATTTTTGATGCATTTATATCTATATAATTACCGGTTTCATAATCCCAAACATAAACAGCAGGTTGAACTGTAGGATATTGCTCCATCAAATTGGTAAGTTCACTTTGTAAAACAGGCATATTAACATTTTCTTTTATAGGAAGCATCTGTGCCCGTTTTTCATCAGCTGCCATTCTAAAAGATCGTTCCCCCATAAACCAGGCATTTGAAAGATAATCGTGCGTTGGGAAACTCAGACTCTTCAAATCCGTTGAAATATTTTGATACGGAGTTGGGACAAACATAGCTCGGGTTATATTATTAAAAGAAAATGGCATAGCATAAAAAATTACAAAAGCTAAAAATAAACAAGAAACAAGAAACTGAACTAGATTTTTTCTTTTTGCCACTTTTTTTCTTCTAGGTCTATTAGCATTACGTAAATCCGCATATGATATTCTGGATTCTGTATGAAAAGACCTGTATGCATACCCTGTTGAGTAAGAATCTGAAACATTATATTCAGTATAATTACTACTATATTGTCTTGCTATTTTCGGCATTGTAACCTGATTCCTCCCAAACATTACTTTTATTTTACCCGAAGGAAATACCTCAGGCAAGTAATTTACAAAGTTATTTACAAACACACATACATCTAAAATTAAAATACCAGCTGCCTTATAGAAAAATCTCCCGCCATCCAGCCCCACCCCCTTGGAAAGGGGATAATTACGGGATTATGTAAACAAATGTTACAAATAAAACACTTCCTGAAATTGATAAACCTAAAAAAACTTTATATAGAAGAGAGAACTTTAAAAATAAGGAGACGAGATATGGCATTTTTAGCGTTAGCAAGTCAAAAGAGTTTATTGACTTTACAAAAAAACTTTTTACAATTTCAGTATGTATCTATTCAGAACCAAATTCAATACGCAACTTCGCAAATGACAGCTATTGAAAGAGAATACGCAGGACAGGATGGCTCTGATTATACAGAAGATGCAGACTATATTTATTATCAAGATTTAGATGATCAATTGAATACCGAAAAAGATTCACTTGATTCACAACTAACAGCTATTGAAAACGAAATTTCATCATTAAAGACAATGGTAAACAACAATATCAAAACAAGCTGTACGTTGAACCTTGTAAACTCATAACAAAATTTTTAGAGGATAAATATCCGGTATCAATCATATTACCGGCTATTTATTCCTTTTCGAAAAGCTCTACCGTGTTGAGCATCAACGATGCTATAGTCATCGGCCCAACACCACCAGGAACAGGTGTAATGTATGATGCGACTTTAGAGGCATTTTCAAAGTCTACGTCTCCGCGGGTTTTCCCGTCATTATCTTTGAAAATCCCAACATCTACAACTACACAACCAGATTTTAACATTTCCCCTTCTATAATATTTTTTCCCACTGCAGAAATTAAGATGTCTGCAGTTTTTGTTATTTGTGCAAGATTTTTCGTATGACTATGACAAACTGTCACTGTAGCGTTCCTGTTCAATAACATTTGAGCTAAAGGTCTGCCCACAATATTAGAACGACCTACAACAACTACGTGCTGACCATCAAGTGCTATCCCGTACTCATCAAGCAATAACAAAATTCCCTTAGGAGTACATGGATAAACTGCCGGAATCTCTCCTGAAAACAATTTTCCGAAATTGTATGGAGTAAATCCATCAACGTCTTTAGACGGAGAAATCTTATTCATTATATTTTCTTTAGATATATGTTCCGGTAGCGGAAGTTGCACCAAAATCGCTGTAACATTTTCATCATTATTCAATTCTTCAATCTTATCAAGAATTTCTTTTTCAGACACATTTGACGGATAATTTATAATCTCTGAATTTATACCAAGCTTTTCTGCAGTTTTTTTCTTATTATTTACATAAATTTTACTTGCAGGATTATCACCAACTAAAATCACAACAAGAGTCGGTTTTATCTCAAACCTGTCAATTTTCACTTTCAATTCTTCTAAAATTTTGTCCCTTAGTTTTTTCCCGTCTAAAATTTGTGTCATTTTATCCTCTACTGTTTAATCTGTGGTAAATTTAATCTAAAGTAAAATTGTTTTATTGCATCTTGTACAACATTTGAGTCACGGCACATAGAGTTTTCTTTCAAATTTTTATCATAAGGAATAACTCCAAGTACATCCAAATCATACTTATTTAACAATTCATAAACAGAAGACAAATTATCATTATCCACTTTGTTAATAACAACACCCAATTGGTTGCCGGCAGCATATTTTGCACTGAATTCCTCAATACGCTTAGCCAGATGAGCAGATTCTTCTGAAGGTTTGGCAACAATAATTGTTGAATCAATTTCAACATCAACAAGCTGATTCAAATATTTCAAATCGAATTCGCAGTCAAAAATAACAATATCATAACGTTCTATAACTTTTGCAACAGCTGCACTAATTTGCTTTGTTATAGGACATCTGCAATCTTTTGACCCAACAAACCAGGAAACAATAATATCAACATTCTCATCAACAGGTACAAGAATATCTTCCATAGCCCATTCAATAAATTCCTGTTTTGTCATATCTTCAGGAATACCTGTTTTATATTCGTGTTTTCCGCTTCTGATACCATAAATAGTATTTCTGATATCAAGCCCGAAACTGTGACCCAATTCACTTGTTAAATCATTATCAAAGAGTAATATTGATTTTTCAGGAAACATTTCCTTGAATATATGCATAAATGCTTTTACTATAGTAGTTTTACCGTTTCCACTTTTTCCGGTAATTGCTAATTTTACAGTCAAACTTAAAACCTCGCTTTTAGTGTTTCTGATAATTTAAATACTAAATCCATAGCCTTTTCTGCAAGCCCTATTGGCAAAGAACCTGCACCGCAGGAGGATGTTATTAAAGAATTATCTATTACAAGTTTCTCATCAACACCTTTTTTAGTCAAATAATTTACTGATTTATAGAACTTGTCAATAATATTTTCTAACGTCACAGTTTCTAAGGCTTCACAATCAAGAGTAGGAACAATTCCCCAGGCAATTTTACCACCACATTGCAAGAATTTTTCTATCTCTGATGAGTAAACACTAAGATTTTGAGAAAAAGCAAATGCATCAAAATTAATAATATCTATACCCGCCCTAATTGGAATTGTCCAATCACATTTTCCACAGCAGTGAACTGCACTTATTCCGCCATTATCTTTTATTAAATCCGAAATATCCTTTAACATAGAAACAACATCATTTTCCGAAATTGTTAAATATGCAGATGTTCCTAATTGCGAAATAGACGGCTCATCCATAAAAATAATTGGAATAGTTGTCGGATTTGCAAGTTTTATACGTTTAATCTGCCATAATACTTTTAAACTCAACAGCTTAACAATAATATCAGATAACGTTTCATCATATATTGCAGCCTGCCCGTTTTTATCCTGTAAAGATGTTGCAAGGGTAAAAGGCCCAACAATCTGTCCTTTTGCATAATCGGGCTTTGTTTCTCTAATAATTTTTTCAAATTCAGAAAATGAACACGAAAAATCCGGACTAATTCTATATTTATCTAGTTTATCAGAATTTTTATCCAGAAGTATGCATTCATAATCAGTAAAAAATTCTTCTAAAGCTTCAAAAAAACCTTCACTCTCCGTATCAAATAAAAATTTAGTGGTACTAAAAGGCAAAAACGAAGGCATACCCTCCAAAAATTGGATAATCATGTCTTCGTTTTTGTTAATATTTGTGAGCTGCGGAAAAAAAGGAATATTAAAAAAATCTTTTTTTACAACCGCCATCGCATCTTCTAAATTTCGGTGAGGAAGTGAACCAATTGCCAATGCCTGTAATTTTAAATCTGAATATTGATTCATCTGCACTCCCTGTGATTTAGTTATTATTCAGCAGATTCTTCAACCTGTTCTTCAATTGATTCCTTAACAACTTCAGAAGCAGAAACAGAAACTGCTAATTCACATTTAACTTTTGAAGTTAATTTAATCAACATTGTATAATTGCCAACTTTGTTGATAGGTGCATTCAATGAAACAGACTTTCTATCAACTTCAATACCAGCTCTTGCAGCTAATTCTTCAGTTAATTTTTTAGTAGTAATTGTTCCGAATAATTTACCTGATTCACCAGCTTTTGCAGATAATTCTAACTGGCCGAATTTTTCAATTGCAGCAGCTTTTTCTAAAGCTTCTTGATGTAATTTTTCTTGTTTAGCTTTAATTCTAGCAATATTTTTTTCTCTATTTTCTAAAGCACCTTGAGTTGCGATTTCAGCAGCACCTTGTGGTAACAAGAAATTTCTTGCGTAACCATCTTTTACATTGATAATATCGCCTGCTTCACCAAGGTTTTGAACTTCTTTTTTCAATATAACTTGCATAACAAATTCTCCTTTTATATTTATATTTCTGCATGTAGCCCTAATGTACAACAAAAATAACAAATTGTCGATACTTTTTGTAATTTTGTTAAGGAGAAATAAAACTATTTGAAAGCGAAATATCGATAATATTTTTTCAAATTTAATTAGTATACATAAAAAAGATGAATTTCCTGCTTCAGAAATCCATCTTTTTTATATAGTGAATAAATTATTAACCTTTAACTTGGCTCATAACTTCTTCTGCAAAGTTATCTTGACGTTTTTCAAGACCTTCACCCAATTCATATCTTGTGAAAGCTTTAATTTCTAATTTACCTTCAATTAATTGAGCAATTGTTTGATTAGGATCTTTAACAAACGGCTGTTCCAATAAGCATTTTTCAGCCATTAACTTGTTAACACGACCTTCAACAATTTTAGCTCTGATATTTTCAGGTTTTTTCAACAAGTCTTCTTTACCCATTTCTATTTCTGTTTCGTGGTCAATAACAGATTGAGGGATTTCGGCTCTTGAAACAAATTCAGGCGCACTTGATGCGATATGTAAACAAATATCATTCATCAATTCGTCATCTTTTTTATCTGTTGATAGCAATACACCGATTTTACCGTTGTGAATATAAGTTGCTACAGCGCCTTCATATCTAACAAATCTTCTAACAGTAATTTTTTCACCAATTGAAGCAATTTTTTCTTTTAAAGCATCTTCAATAACTTTATCACATTTTACACATTTAGATGCCAATAAAGCTGCAACGTCAGCAGGTTTTGAAAGTTCAACATTTTCAGCTAAACCAGAAACCAGGGATTTAAAATCATCATTCTTAGCAACGAAATCTGTTTCACAGTTAACTTCAATCATAGCTCCGCCATTTGCGTCAACAAAAGAGTCAACACGACCTTCAGCTGCAATTCTGCCCATTTTTTTATCTGCTGAAGCAATACCTTTTTGACGTAAAAATTCTGCCGCTTTTTCCATATCACCATCAACTTCAACCAATGCTTTTTTAGCATCCATCATGCCTGCACCAGTTTTATCACGAAGTTCTTTTACCATTTGAGCTGTAATATTCATGATTTCTCCTTTTCTTATTATTTTTATTAAAATAGATTTTCGTCATCCCGAGCAACGCGAAGGATCTTTTAAAATATCAGATTCTTCGGACATCGTCCTCAGAATGACGTTAAATCTTTAAATTAATTATTCTGCTTTTTCTGCAACAACGCCAGCATCTTCAGCTGAAATTTTTTCAACTTTTTTTACTTCATTGGCTTTGTTTTCTCTTAATTGTTTACCTTCCAAAACGGCATCAGCTAATTTTGAAGTAATCAATTTAATAGATCTGATAGCATCATCATTACCAGGAATAATGTGGCTAATTCCATCAGGGTTAGCATTTGTATCAGCTAAGCAGATAACAGGAATACCTAATTTGTTAGCTTCTTTAATAGCGATTTCTTCTTTTGCCTGATCTACTACAAAAATCAATTCAGGTAAACCTCTCATATCTTTGATACCGCCAAGAGTTTTAGACAATTTAGCAAGTTGTCTGTTCATTTGAGCAACTTCTTTTTTAGGCAATCTGTCAACATAACCGTTATTGATAAATTCTTCCATTTCTTTCAGTTTGTTAACTCTTCCTCTGATAGTTTCAAAGTTAGTTAACATACCGCCAAGCCATCTTCTGTTGATAAAATAAGCACCTGAACGTTTTGCTTCTTCAGCAACAACTTCAGCAGCTTGTTTTTTAGTACCAACAAAAAGAACATTTTTACCTTTAGCCGCATAATCTCTAACAAGATTATAAGCTTCATCCAACAAATCTGTTGTTTTTCTTAAATCAATTACATAAATCCCATTTCTTGCACCATAAATATATGGTTTCATTTTTGGGTTCCACCTTTGTGTTTGGTGACCGAAGTGTACACCTGCTTCTAAAAGTTCAATCATAGATGCTACCGGCATCGTTTTTCTCCTTATGTTAAATGTATTGTACTACGGGCTATACCGTCCCATCGAACAATTTTAAAAACTAACTCGACTAGGGCAAACCTATCGGACTGGTGTAACCGATACTATTTTACTATAAACATCAAAGCATGCAAATATTACCGCAATAAAACTTAATTATGTGCAAATATTTCAAAAAATACACATGAACTTGCAAAAATTATTTTTTTGGGATTTAATATAAATACTCACATCCTCAAATGAGTACAAGTGCAAAGTCATTATCTGCACACAAATTAATGAAAGGTAAAACAAAATCATGGCAAATATTAAATCTTCTAAAAAAAGAGTATTAATAGCTGAAGCTAACAGACAAAGAAATGTTGCATTTAAAACTTCTATCAAAACTGCTGTTAAAAAAGCATTAGAATTGGCTGCAGGAGAAGACAAAGAAGCTTTAAATTCAGCTGTTTCTAAAGTTTACCAATTATGTGACAAAGCTGTAGTTAAAGGTATTTTACACAAAAATACAGCTGCAAGAAAAAAATCAAGATTAACTCTTGCAGTAAAAAAACTTTCAGCTAACGCTTAATTAAAAAATTTAAGTTGATTAAAAAAGTTATTCGTAAAATTTACGAATAACTTTTTTAATGTCTATTTATTCCCAAAAACAAGATGTTCAAACACTACACGTGGATTCTTACTAATAATTTCAAACAATCTATAATTTGACAATTTTGTATAAATTACAGCATCAAGAGTTTTTCTATTAATAACTTCTATTAAACGAGATTTCATACAATCATAATATTTATCTTTTAAGTTCTCCGGACAAAAGCAGTAATGAGAGACCCACACATTATATTTATACTGAAATAGTGCATATTTATAAGAATCATAAACCCCAAATCTATTAATCTCATTTTCAATCAAATCAACGACCTTGAATATATCAAAAACTTTCGGAGTTATAACATTTGAACAAGTAAGACCTGTATTATTACGATATTTATAAAACACTTCATCAGTCAAAATTATACTTTTAGCATTTAAGAAGCTTTTTATAGCAAATACCTGATCTTCATATTTCAAATCCGGTTCAAAGCTTAACTGATTTTCGTGTAGAAAATCCTTACGATAAATTTTATTTGCTGCAGATAAATTTCGAGAAAACGGTCTTAAGCAATCATCAAAAGTATGAATACTTAATGGAGAAACATGATTACTCCAATCTGTCAAACTATAAAATAACAATGGTTCAATATCATTTTTACCCTCAATATAAGATGAGGCATTAAAAACATAAATATCAATAAGCGAGTCTAATTTTCGCAATGTGTTAACAAAACTTTGATATAAAGTCAAAAGCACCCAATCATCAGAATCGATAAATGAAATATAATCACCAGTTGCAACACTTAAACCAGAATTTCTTGCGATACTAGTTCCGGAATTTTGTTGAGTTAAAACGACAAATCTGGAATCTTTTTTCATGTAATCATTTAAGATATCTAAACTTCCATCTGTCGAACCATCATCAATACAAATTATTTCCAAATTTTGATATGTCTGATATATCAACGAATCCAAACATTTATTTAAATATTTTTCACTATTATATACCGGAACAATCACGGATATTTTAGGATTTATATTATTTATCATACCTGACCTCAAACGGAGTCTTACAAAACTCTTCGTAACTTGCAGATTTTAAAAGTTTATAATGATTTAGGCTAAGTTCTTCAACAGGGGTAAGCTCTTCAGTTTTATAGGAATCATAATCTATATCTAACTCTAAAGCTTGATATGCGTAAAACAATTTTTTCTGAAATTCCGGATTGATTATATAAAACTTACACAAAAAATCCATTATCATCAATAAATGAACCTGATGTTTATATTTTTCATAATACCCTGCAGATTTCAGCGCTGAAAAAACTCTTTTATAAGCCTTAATTACATCAAACAACTCTTCTCCGCGCTGTTCCATAATTTGACCGCTGCGACCCGATAAATAATAATAAAATGCTTCAGGAATATAAGTTATTCGTCTGGCACATGAGTATACCGACGCCCAGAACGGTACATCTTCAAATATCATATCTTCATAAAAACTAATTTTATTTTTTATCAAATCTGTTCGATAAAATTTAGACCATGTGGTAACCGGAATATGTTTGTATGAACTCGGTGGCATTTGTTCAATGTTAAAAGTCTTATTGATGTAGGTACTACCAAAAATTGTTGTAATCCGCTTTTTCTTTTTAGGATTAATATTTCCATTGACATAATCAAAAATAACTACATCCGAATTATTATCCTCAGCATTCTTGTAAAGCTTACCAACAGCATCAGAAGAAATCCAATCATCAGAATCGACAAACATTAAATATTTGCCAATAGCCTCTGCAATTCCTGCATTTCTGGCAGAAGATAAACCACCATTTTTCTTGTTAATAATCTTTATCCTTGAATCAAACTTTGAATATGCCTGTAAAATTTCCACAGAAGAATCTGTTGACCCGTCATTCACACAAACAATTTCCATATCTGTGAAATTCTGATTTATACAAGAGTCTAAACATTTAGCAAGATAACTTTCCACATTATAAACAGGAACTATAATTGATACTTCTGCCATACTGCAATAATACTATTGTTTACTTAAAATATCAATTACTAAATACGTGTAAAAAATATGTAAAGGAATAGATTTATTATCTTTATGTTGTATAATTGACTAGGATATATTAGTTAAAGAGATTCAAAATTTATGCAAAATATTTTAGAAAGAAAAGCTGTTAAAAGTATTGATTTTAATTGTGACTTGGCTCAAAGCTTCGGAATATATAAAAATAGTTCAGAATCAAGATTATTAGATTATGTAAGTTCAGTTAATATTTCTTGCGGCTTCCATGCAGGTGATCCGCTTACTATTAAAGAAGCATTGCTACAAGCAAAAGGTAAAAATGTCGTCATTGGAGCACACATAGGTTACCATGATATACAGGGATTCGGATACAGACAAATGGATTTAGACAGTGACGAGCTTGAAGCTCTTGTTATGTATCAGGTTGGTGCAATTATGACATTTGCAAAAGCTTATAATATGGAAATTGAACACGTTAGACCACACGGAGCAATGTATCGTCAGGCTGCAGAAGACTTTGAAACATCAAAAACAATTGCTAAAGCTATAAAAAAATGCTCAAAATGGCTTGTTTACTATGGTGCAACCGGTGAAAATCTTGCGAATGTCTCTGAAGAAGAAAACATTCAAGTTGCTCATGAAGTACATTTAGAAAAAATATACAGCGAAAATGGTAATATTGATTTTTCAGCCAGAGATTTAGAAAATACAAATATTTCTATCCAGAGATTAAAAGATTTATTACAAAATTCACAAGTTACAAATAACACTGGCGGTAAAACAATTGTTAGAGCTGACTCAATTCATTTTTCAAATAAACTTACAAACGCAAAAGAACTAATAATGTTAGCAAAAGAGATAATTGAGCCGATTCCATACAATTACAAAAACGCTCAAAAATCAGGCTGGGTTGACTAAATTTTACAAGAATTAAATAAAGGGATATGTATGATTAAGAAAATAAAAATTCCAAAACAAGCAGGCTGGTTAATTCCGGGATTACAAGTAAAAAGATGGTTTGCACTGATTTTTGTTGGTGCAGTAATGATGACACTGGGAATCCTGATACTTGTTGATATTAAACCAATATACTATACCATGCAATTTATTAGTACAATTGCAAATAAAATATCAACAGAATGGCTTGCGTTTGGTATTGTTATGATTGGAGCCGCCATATTTTTTAAAGGCTGGCAAAAAACAAATTTGTCTATTCTGGACTTAGATGAAGATAGAAATAATGATATCCTTTTAGAAAATTTATATAGAAGAAGAAAATTAAACAGAGGCCCAAGAATTGTTGCAGTCGGTGGCGGAACAGGCTTATCAATGCTTTTGAGCGGAATCAAAAACATTACTAATAATATAACTGCAGTTGTTACAGTTGGTGATGATGGAGGAAGTTCAGGCAGATTAAGAGAATCAATGGGAATATTACCTCCTGGCGATATTAGACACTGTATTACTGCTTTGGCAGACGATGAAGATTTAGTAACAAAATTGTTTAAATACAGATTTAAAAACGGAGAAGGACTTGAAGGTCACAGCTTTGGAAATCTGTTTTTAACCGCATTATGCGCAATTACAGGCGATATGGTTACAGCAGTAAAAGAATCTTCAAATGTATTATCAATTCGAGGCAGAGTTTTACCATCAACACTTGATGATATGAAACTGGTCGCTAAACTTGAAGATGGAAGAGTGATTCATGGAGAGTCAACAATTCCGGAAGCTCATGGAAAAATAAAAAGACTATTCACAGAACCAGCTAATTGCAGAGCTCTGGAAGATGCTATTCATGCAATCAGAAATGCCGAACTAATTATTCTTGGCCCGGGAAGTCTTTATACCAGTGTTATTCCTAATTTATTAATCAAAGAAATTGCTGATGAAATTGCAAAATCAAAAGCAAAGAAAATATATGTATGTAATATTATGACCCAACCGGGAGAAACTGATGATTATAAAGTTTCAGACCACCTTAAAGCATTAATACAGCATGCCGGTTCAAATAAAATTGTAGACGCCGTTTTAGTAAATGATTATCTCCCTGAAAATTTGGCTGATAAGTATCAAAAATCAGATTCATATCCTGTAAAACTTGATATTGCTGAAGTAAAAAAGATGGGTATTAAAATTGTTGCTAAAAAACTTATAGAAGATAGCAGAGAAGGACTTGTAAGACATAGTTCAAACCGCGTTGCAAGAGCTGTTTATTACTGGTTCCGTAAATCAAAATAAGTTTTGCAAGTAACAAAACTCAAAAGAGGTAAAACAAAATATTATGACCCAAAAAGTCTCCGTAAGAACTTTAAAAAAATTAAAAGAAAATGGTGAAAAAATTTCGGCATTGACAGCCTATGATTATTCAACTGCAAAATATATAGATGAAGCCGGTATAGATATAATACTAATTGGGGACAGCCTCGCGATGGTAGCACTGGGTTACGAAAACACTAATAGCATTGGTATAGAAGAAATGTCAATATTTACCAAAGCTGTCGCAAAAGGTGTCAAGCGTGCCATGGTTGTAACAGATATGCCGTTTATGAGTTACACAATAGATATTCCATCTGCACTAAAAAATATAGGTAATATGGTAAAACTTGGTGCGAATGCAGTAAAACTCGAAGGTTGCAATGAATACATATTGGAACTTGTAAAAAGAACAACTCAAATGGGTGTTCCAGTGATGGGTCATATAGGTTTTACGCCGCAGTCTCAAAATGTGATAGGTGGACATTTTATTCAAGGGAAAAATGTTGAAGCAACAGTAAAATTACTGGAAGATGCAAAAAAATTAGAAAAAGCAGGAGCATTTTCAATTGTTTTAGAAATGGTACCGGAAGAAAGTGCAGCATTTATTACAGAAAATTTAAAAATACCAACAATATCATGCGGAGCCGGCAGATACTGTGATGCTCAAATAATGGTATGCGATGACCTTTTTGGAAAATTTTCAGAATTTAAACCTAAATTTGCACGAAAATATGCTGATATGAAAAATTTGATACTTGAAAGTGCCAAATCTTATAATCTTGATGTTAAATCCGGCAAATATCCAAGTACTGAAGAAATTTTCAAATTGTCAGAAGAAGAAGCCAGACAACTTGAATTATACATAAGGAGTGAAGCATAATGTTAATTCATACAATAAAAGAAGTAAGAGAACAGATAAAACAATGGAAACAAGCAGGGTTAACAGTTGGACTTGTACCAACAATGGGAGCTTTGCATAACGGACATTTGAGTCTTATAAAAAAAGCTGTTGAACAATGCGATAAAGTTGTAGTATCTGTTTTTGTAAACCCTATTCAATTCTGTCCCGGAGAAGATTTAGATAAATATCCAAGAACTCTTGATGCTGATAAAAAACTTTGCGAAGAAGCAGGAGTTAACATCGTTTTTGCCCCGACGCCAAATGAAATGTACGGGGAAAATCAGATGAGAACAAATGATTTTCTCACATATGTAATCCCTCCATTTTTCTACGTAAATAAATTATGCGGAAAATCCAGAGTGGGACACTTTGACGGAGTTTGTACTGTTGTAAATAAATTATTTAACATAGTACAACCTGATTATGCATTTTTTGGTCAAAAAGATGCGCAACAGCTTATTATTATCAAAAAAATGGTAAAAGATTTAAATATTCCTGTAGAAATCATACCTTGCCCTATCGTAAGGGAAGATTCAGGATTAGCATTAAGTTCAAGAAACAAATATTTATCAGAAGAAGATAAAATTCATGCTCTGGTGCTAAGTAAAATTCTAAATAACATAAAACAATGCTACAAAAAAGGAATTACAAATATAGAAGCTCTGAAAGAAACTGCATACACATTTTTAAATGAACACCATGATTTAGAGTATCTTGAATTTATGAACGAAGAAACTCTGGATGAAGAAAAAACTGCAACAAACCACACCAGAGTATTTATTGCTTGTAAAGTAGGATGTGTTAGACTGATTGATAATATTTTACTCGGGGAATAAAATTAACCAAGCAAAATCAAACTCAACCAGATAAATAAAATTCCGGATATAATTCCAACTATAGTTAAATGCCAATTACCATATTCTTTTGACAGCGGTAATAGGGTGTCAAAAGAAATATATGTCATTATACCTGCAACTGAAGCCATTAAAAAACCGATTAACACTTGTGGTACAAAAAGTCCAAAAATCAACATCCCGACCAATGCACCAATAGGTTCAGTTATACCGGACAATGCAGCATAAAGCATAGCATAGCGTTTTTTACCTGTAACATGATATATAGGAAGCGCAACAGCAATCCCCTCTGGAATGTTATGAATTGCAATAGCAAGTGCCACAGACAAACCTAATGTGATATCCTGTGTTGTAGTTAAAAAAGTTGCCATACCTTCAGGAAAATTATGCACACAAATTGCGATTGCAGTTAACATACCCGCACGTTTTAATTTATAATGAGATTTTTTTTCTTTATCTTCTGGAGCATCAGGATTCAATAATTCCTCTGCATCAATATGATCAGGCAAAAAATAATCTATCAAAACAGAAATTAAAATACCAAGAATAAATCCGCCATATACAAGCCATTGAAAAAATTCAGGAAAACTCATTTTTAAAAGCTTTTCCGAACTTGGTATAATATCAACCAGTGATACGAAAATCATAACGCCTGCAGAAAAGCCTAATCCGATTGATAAAGCTTTTAAATTATCCTTTTTGGTTATAAAAGCAATAGCTCCGCCAATTGCAGTTGTTAATCCGGCCAGCATAGTAAGGCTAAATGCCAAACCCATATTATTTTGTATATTCATAGCTTATATCCTTTGCAAAACATATATTATCACAAAGAAACTTTTTTATAAAAATTCAGTCTTAAAAATAAGAAGATATATAAAGAGGATAAACAAATGGAATTATTTAAGAATCTGCTGTATGAATACCAGAAAGGAATGCGGGATTTATCTTTATACACATGCAAAATTAAAGAACTAAAATCTTTCACTGAAACTTTAGAAAAATACAATATTCCTTATTCTGTAATAGATTTAGGGGCAGACAAAGCCAATATATTTTTTGGGAATAAACAATGTTTAAAAATCCTTGATAAATTCTCTAGTCAGGAATTAAATAAAATAACACCGCATGAAGATTTTATACTGGGAATAATGCTTGGATATTCCAGAAATGAGCAATATCAGAGAATTTTAAGCAAAATTTAAAATTTTTTAATACATACTGTAACTTTTTGTAAAATTAGTTTTAAATACTGCTACCCAAGCACTAAATATCACTTTCATAATATTAATAGATTAATAAGCATGCTTTTCAATATTTGCGGGACTTTAAGAGATATTTACCTTAATAAATATTAAGATATATTAAGCTCAAAGTTGAATCACTTAGATGGCTGAAATCATGTCAGAGACATGATTTCAGCCATCTGTCAAATCATAAGCAACTCTTACCAAACAAATATTTTGGACATGCCGCAAAGTTAGAGTACAATTAAATTATACTCACGTTTTGAGTAGTTTTCTTGTAGAGGTGAAATGATGTATGAGACAATTAGAGATAATCTTTTGCAAATACAAGAAGAAATCGTACCTTGTAAACCCAGAATAATCGCAGTTACAAAGTATTTTGATGAAGAAGCAATAATATCGGCTTATAAAGCAGGGATACGCGACTTCGGAGAATCAAGAGTAATTGAAGCTTCTGCAAAGATTGAAAATCTTCCCACGGAGGTCAAAGAAAATTCAACTTTTCATTTTATCGGACATTTGCAAACAAACAAAGTTAAGCAGGCCATAAAAATCTTTGAATATATCCACTCGGTTGATTCGTTAAAACTTGCTCAAAGTATTTCTCAACACGCATTAGAAATTGGAAAAGTTCAAAAAATACTAATCCAAATAAATAATGCAAATGAAGAACAAAAATTCGGTTTTTCAAAAGAAGAAATTTTTGAATATTTTGAACAAATAAAAAATCTTGAAGGAATAAAAGTAGTTGGTGTAATGAACATGGCACCGTTTGGAATAGATGAAGAAGCAATTAGGAAGTTATTTTCAGAAATTACTCAAATCAGAAATACTTTGGAAGAAGAATTTAACTGTAAATTGGGAGAGATTTCAATGGGAATGAGTCAGGATTATAAAATAGCGGCTCAAACAGGTTCGACAATGCTTAGAATAGGTAGAAAATTATTTAAATAACGGACGGAGGAAAAAAGGTGGCAGCAATAGCAGATAGTTTCAAAAAAGTTGTAGATTTTGTTATGGATGGATTTCGTGGTGAAAATCCCTTTGTTGATATAAATGAAGAAGAAGACTATGAAGACGATGGTTATGATTATGTTGAAGAAGGCAGTGCATTAAGAGAAGTTGCTCCATCTTACACACCAGTTCCTATGATGGAAAAACGTCAAGAATCAAAAGTTATTAGCCACCCTAGCATTAACAGAGGCGGTAATGAAGTTATTGTTGTTGAACCTCGTTCATTTGATGATGCTGCTACTATTGTTCAACATTTAAAAGATAGAAAAATTGTTATGCTTAACTTGCATCTTTTAGACAAAGAACAATCTCAAAGAACAATCGACTTCGTTTGCGGAGCTTCTCAAGCTCTTAATGGAAATCCTAAAAAAGTTGGTGATTTAGTATTCGTATTTGCACCTAGCAATGTTACGTTATCTGCTGATACTAACACTCAACAAAGCAAATTTAATGATTCTTTGTGGAGAACATCTCTACAATAGAATAATTTTGGTATGAGAAGAGAGATAGTTTAATAAACATAGGCGGTATCATAAACTGAACCGCCTTTTTTTATATTTTATAAATCCCAAAGTATTAAAATTTTACTTCTTTTTCATTGTATCTACAAAAACTTTAAGCCCGAAAACAAATCCAAATAATGAAATAATTACCCAGAGTAAATTAAAATTTGACAAGCGCAGAAAAGAAATCTGCTGTTCTTTATCGTCCTCAACAAAAGCTTTTATTTTATTATTTAAATTAATAACACATTGCCTGTTTGTTTTCGAGATATTATATGCTGGTATTTCAGCACCATTTTTCAATATTATTGCAGTATTATATTCTGTAAAACGTTTTCTGAATTTACCAGCTTTTACCAGATTTACAATTGCAAACGACTCCACATCAGAATATTTTGCAATTGTACGTGCTTTTGAATACGGTATAATTTTTTGGAGCGTTACTGAATCTTCTATTTTATTAAAAACAAGCTTTTCCAGTAATGTATCCCTACAAGCACAAAACCAAAGTATACCAAAGGAACTTAAAATTAGAATAAAGCTTAAAAATAATAATTCTCTTTTACTATTTCCCATACTTACTGTCTAACCTTGTTTTCAGTTCCCTGACGCAATCTTTTAATATTTTCCCTATGCAAATAAATTACATAAATTGCAGCAATTAAAGCATAAATAATATAAGCGATAGGAGCGTTCAAAAACCACATAATCAGAGGAGCAAGAGCAAGTGCGACAATAGAGCCTAAAGATACATATTTAGAAATCCAGGTAACCACACCCCAAACTGCAGCAATAATTAAACCAGCCTGCCAATTAAGCGCCATTAATGTACCAACACCTGAAGCCACAGATTTCCCACCTGTGAAATTCAAGAAGACAGACTTACTATGTCCTAAAATCACACAAACAGCAGCTATAACCGGTAATAAACCAATTTCCTTAAATGCAGACATAAAACATGCAGCCAAAACAACAGGTAATGCGCCTTTTAATGCATCCAAAAGCATAACTATAAAAAACCATTTTTTACCCATTACACGTTTTACAT
Source organism: uncultured bacterium (assembly GCA_905211505.1). GTDB lineage: Bacteria > Cyanobacteriota > Vampirovibrionia > Gastranaerophilales > Gastranaerophilaceae > Zag111. The sequence goes on from CAJMAX010000003.1 coordinate 18,891, forward strand.
TTGTTGCTCCGGTTGAGCCGGAACCTATTGTTCTAATATCTTGACCTGTAAACAGTTTTACAACAATATAACCAGTAGGTATAGAACCAATAAGATAAGAGGAAGCAGTTACCAAAAGCAACTCCCTTATAAGTTCACCATAATCCATAATAAAATTCTCCATCTTTAAACTTTCACGCCATAAAATTATAACATGCTTGCAGATTACATTGCAAATATTTGTAAAGTAATCTTGTTATTTTGGGACTTATATATAATTTTCACCCAATCCGCCCAAAAATCGGGTGTAGCAAGCACTATCATTCCCAACCCAGTTCGGAATCTATTTTTTTGATTAGCCACTGAAAGTTCTGACTGCTGCGCACCAATACATACAACCCCGATTTGGGTTAATATCTAATCGTTATTTACCAACAGGAAACACCTTATAAAATCATCTTAAAACTTAAATTTTCCACAACTGTTTGAATGTTCATTGCCGGAGTTAACCCAATTTGACGTTTTGCATCTTCAACATAACTCAAATCACGAATAACTCGATAGAATAACTGCTTATTATCGGAATTTGCCTTTATCACGGATAACATATAATTTTGCATTTGTGTAAATATGACTTTAGCCTCATTTGAACCTATCAAATTTGTAAGGTTTGTTTCAAACTCCAAAACTTGATTTTTATTCAACATCCAATAATTTTGTATTAAACTTTCTACTAAACTATAATCCGAATCTTCACTTACTGAACCTGGCACAAAAAATGACTGAGCTCGAGATACAACAGTAGAAATTATATCTGATTTGTCTTTCGTTAAAAATATAAAAGTAGTATTATGCGGAGGTTCTTCAAAAGTTTTTAATAAAGCATTTGAAGTTGCTTCCGGAAAATTCCATTTATTTAATGGTAATAAATTTCCATCCTCATCCCTATCGCAAAAAATATAAACCCTGTGATAGTCACTTGAAATTGAAAGTTCATTTATTATTGCTTTTGCTTGCTCAATATTTATATTCTTTTTCCCCTTAGAACCTTCACCTTCTTCAGAAGATTTTCCACTTTCTTTAAAATCCAGCCTTGTATAAATTTTTACAGCCGGATGAGATTGCTCCCTTATCCATCTGCAATTTAAGCAGTCACAACCTAAACTTCCATTCTCAGAGCAGTTTAACAATCTTGCAACCTCGAGTGCAAGTTCACATTGAGAAATAATATCAGGTCCCCAGAATAATAAACAGTGGCTTATATTTTTATCTTCGCTATGAATTCCGTTTTCAAAATACTCAAGAAGTTTTGGATATTTTTGAGAAATTTCACTATTGTAATATTGCATATTCAATCTCCCTGTCAATATCCAGATTTGCTTGTCCGGACTTAATTTTATATTCTGCTTCTGTCAAATTTTCTTTCAGTTTTACTAAATTTTTCAGTGAAATATTTTTTAACTTTTGTAATTCAAGCTTAACTCTATACGGGTGCATATTTATAATTTTTGCAATTTCATCTGCATTATGTTTTGCAGAATTTGCTTTAATTTGAATTTTACTATGCAAAAGAGTATGAAGCACAGATAATATTTCAAGCGGATGTTTTTTTGTTAAAAGTTTTTGGTATTCAATAAGTGCTTTTGATTTATTTTCCAAAATTAAAAAGTCTGCAAATGCAAATAAATCTTCATTTGTGACACAAATTTCTTTAACCATATCTATAGTTACAGGATTATCTCCGGCAAAAATCTTTAATTTTTCCAGCTCTGAATCTAAAAGGCGTAAATTTGAACCTATCTGAATAAGCATTTCTGAAACAACCGTATCAGACAATTTAAGGTCTTTTAATATACCCTGCTGTTTAATCCATGATTCAAGTTCAGCAGTTTTATATGACGGAATTTGCGGAAATTCTTTTGCATTATATTTTGATAAAACTTTAAAGAATTTTTTACGTTTATCTATTTTTTTCTGACTGTCAGGTGGAAGTTGAGCCACAAAAATAATATCTAAATTTTCACTAACACCCTCCAGAGCTTCTGTAATCTGTTTAATTTGCTTATCATCAAGCCCGCCGTCTTCTGCACTTTTTCCACTCAAATAAGAAAGGCAGTTAATTTCTAAAAGCATTTTCCCAAACATCATAGGCTGCGACTTAATGGCTGCAACTAAATCCGGAAATTTAGGGTTATTAAAATATTTGTAACTCATTTCAATAAAATCTTTATCAAGTTTATCTTTAAACTTTTTGATTTCATTTGAAATATTAAATTCTTCATCCCCATAGAAAAAGTAAATCATACTAATAGTTTATAGAAAAATTATTTTAAAGTAAAGGAAGATATGTGCAAAACCAGATTTATTCCAATCCGTCAAAAATAAATAATTTATCAAGTTCTAAATTAAGCGCTCTGGCAATACTTGCAGCAGTTTCAATAGATGGAATATTTTCGGCTCTTTCTATTGCACCTATTGTAGGTCTGCTAACTCCAGATAAAGCAGCCAGCTCTTCCTGCGAAAGATTTCTTTTTATTCTTTCTATCTTAATTTTCATGCCAAACAATCTTGTTATTTTAGTTACTTTATTATTCTTCATGATAACTATTCTATACTATTGACAAAATTAAAACCAGATGTTAAAGTTATCACAAAGATAAGTTTAATTATCTAAGGAGTAATATGCAGGACACATATAATAAACTTGAATCAGAATACTGTGACATATACGATCTAATAAAAACAATGCACTACGCACTTGATAGCTGCAAAGCAACATCCATCGAATGCGCAAACCTGCTTATACTGCAAAAAATTATTGTAAAAAAGGCAGATAATTTTTTTACCAGAATAGAAGAGTTTGCCCCGTTTGTTTATAAGTAAAGATAAAAAACATAATTCCCTCTCCGGCGAGGAAGTTATGGCGGATGTGGGATGCTACACATGTAAGTATGCCAGCAATTATTTACTCTCAACACAAGAAAATACAGCTCCGCAAGGGAAGCTACACATATAAGTTCAGAATGACAAAATGTTACCCCCTCGCCCACTTATGGGACACTAGCTGAACCGATGAGGAACGAGTCGAGTGAAACTGCGTGCCTTTAGGCTGAGGGTGGGGTGAGGGGTCTTACACTCGCAAATTTGCCCCCTGTTGATAATCATAATACCTGTAATCTAGCTCAGTAAGATTAATGAGAGGAGTTGAAAATAATCAAGGCGGAAAGAAGTTAAAACTTCTTTCCGCCAAAAAATTATTATTTAAATTAGAAATTAACTTTCAATCAGCATACTTGCACCAATTACCCCTGCAGAATTTCCGAGCTCGGCAGGAACAATCTCTACAGCAGAACCAGCAACAACCATTGCACGTTCTTTTATAGTTCTTCTGATTGGTTCAAGTAATAACTCTCCGGCTTCTGCAACACCACCACCAATAATCACTTTTTCCGGATTCAAAAGGTTAATAACACTTGTTAAACCAATACCAATATACTCTCCAACAATTTCAAATATTCTTTTTGCAACAGGATCACCTTCTTCCGCAGCTTTTGCGACCATATAAGGTGTAATTTCGCCGCCTTCGGCTGCAGCCATTTCTCTGAATTTTGTAGACTTTCCGCCTTTTATGTAGTCTTGAGCCATCGCAACAATGCTAGGTCCTGATGCAAACGCTTCCAAACAACCTGTATCACCACATCCGCAAATTGGTCCGCCATTCATTTGCAATTTTATATGCCCAATTTCTCCGGCAGCATTAGAAGCACCGCGAACAAGTTTCCCATTGATAACAAGTCCTGAACCAATACCTGTACCAACAGTAATACATACAAAATTTTCACAACCTTTGCCTGCACCAAAATTCAATTCCCCTAAAGCCGCGCAACGAACATCATTATCAATACGTGTAGGAATATGAAATTCATCTTCAATCATTTTTGCAATCGGAACATTTACCCAGCCAGGAATATTAGGGGCTAATTTTACCACACCTGTTTTGCAGTCAACCTGTCCCGGGAAGTCAAAACCAATGCCTTCGATATCTTTAGCTGTAGTATTAGTTTCTTTCATCAAGTCTTTAATAGCCTGTTTAATATTATTAACAGTGTACTCATACCCCATTTTTGCATAAGTCGGCACACTGTTTGAATATATAATTTTACCTTTGTCATCAACCAGTGCAATTTTTACATTTGTCCCGCCAACATCAATACCGATTCTTTTACCCATATGTTTCTCCTTATTTAATTATAATATTTTATATGATTTCATCATACAAATCTTTCCAATCCTTATTTATTGTTTCAATCAAATTTATTTTAAATTCTCTTTTTTACCTTTTAAATATTTTTCTCTGCTTATAGCAGTCCCTATATCATCATATACTTCATAATATATTAATTTATTAAGGTTATATTTTTTACTAAACCCATCTACCACATGATTTTTGTGTTCCAAAATTCTTTTTACTAAATTTGATGTAACACCAATATACAAAGTTTTATTTGAACAGTTTGTAATGATATAAATATATCCTTGTTTATTCATAATATACTTCAATCTGGAGATTCTTCGCTTTGCTCAGAATGACAACGCAGTGCAGGTAACTTACTGGCAATTATCCCCTGCTTAAAACTATATGTATAAAATAAGCAAAATGTCATACTGAGGCTTTAGCCGAAGTATCTCTTTATCTACAATTTTACTGTAAATATTTTATTTTAAAAATTATTAACAATTGTTACAAAAAGAGGCTCCATTTTAAAGTTTATCCCCCAAAAAGCCGTAATACTACATGGAACCGTATAAAAATAAGTATATGCGAAAATCAATGAAAGGAATACAATGAGTTTAGCTGCAGAACAAGCAAGATTATTAACAATCACAGCAAGAAAATCAGACTGTGAATTCCAATCTATGAATCTGTCTCACCAGAAAATTGCACTTTCTCGTGATATGGAAAACGTTTCTACAACTTATCAAAACGCATTAAATACTACAAAACTTGTTTTCGATTATTATGGCTCACAAACAAGTCAAATGGATTTGACATACGGGTTGTTGATGACACCGTCTATTTATAACGACTATTATCCAAAACTAGTGACGGATGCAAAAAACAGAGTAGTTCTAAATTCTGCATACGCAGCAGCGGCAAGAGCTGCCGGAATTCCTGCAGAAGGACTTTCAGGCACACCGTCTTCTGATGTGCGTAACAAATTTATTGAAGCACTTGCAGGGCAAAATATTATTACTCCTAATAAAGCTGCAACAATACAAGGTATAACTTATGGAAATACAATCGGTATAGGTACCACATCCAATTCAACCAGCGCAACTACAGAAATTACGTATGATGAATTGATAGATTTAATCACTGCAAAATGTGAGGATTCTGCCTCATGGGGTATGACAATGGGAACAACCGCTGATAGAGCAAAACTGCCTGCGGGTAGTGGCAGTTATGAAAAATTCTGTGTCAATTCAGGGAATGGTACAGAACAAGGTGCAACATCTCAATCAGTAACTCTTGCAGATTTATTAAATGATAAAGCGCAATATTATTTGAGTTTATCATCTCCACAAGGTGAAAAAACTCCAATATACGAAACAGCATATTTACAAGAAAAAATCGTTGGAGAAAGTGAAAATTCTCCATCCTTCTTGAACTGGATAACAGATCAATTCGGCACAATTCTTGGCGGAACTTCTGCAAGTGATGCAGCTTTACAGGCTGCATATAATGCAGTATATGACCTCATTTACCCGGATTCAAATATCCAAGATGCAGCAAAAGAAATTAATGACAGATGGGGCACTAATAACAAAAAACTATGTGATAATACAGAAAAAAACGATAGATTAAATTTTGATGGCGGCGCAAAAACACTAGCAGAACACATGAATACTGTTGGTACAAAACTTGGACACGAAGTTGACGGCAAACATGATTCATATAATGCTGACGTTGTAAAAGAATCTTCTCAGTATTTAGGCTTTACTTATACTTCAGGACACAATGGTGGAAGATTGTTCCACCCTGATAGAAACGACCATACTACAGTTGGGATTAACTTAAACAATATTGTTGATGTATTTTTAACAGCTTATGTTGGAGCAATGAAAGGCCCTGAAAATAATGATTATACCACAAATGTAGGAAAAAAATCAGAATCAAATATGTATGATCCTAAAAATGACGATTTCAAATTTACAATCCCGGTTGATACAGATGCTGAAGATGAGTCTGATACCTGTTTAGAAGCAAGTTTCTATGACACTATGTTCAACAGAATATGTCTTGATGGATGGACAGAAAATAACAGAATTGATGATGCAAGCTACATGCAGGAAATGCTCAAGACCGGTATGGTCTATATATCATCTATAAGTGATGATGGATATTATTATCAGGGTAACTACGCAACTGACAAGAACATATCAGAAGTCCCTGACGAAGAAGCAATAGCAAAAGCAGAAGCCAAGTATAACACCGAAAAAAATAAAATCGAAAACAAAGAACAAAAAATAGATATGAAAATGAAAAGTTTAGATACAGAAATTGCTTCTCTAACAACAGAATACGACACAACAAAATCTGTTATCTCAAAAAATATAGAAAAATCATTTAAACGATATGACGCATAAGATACATTCACAAAAAAAGAAAGACTAAAAAGTCTTTCTTTTTTTATAATTTTTATACACAAAGCTGCAATTTATATAGCTTTTTGAACTTTACCAGCTTTTAAACAAGAAGTACATACTCTGATTCTTTTTGTTGCACCGTTTACAACAGCTTTAACTGATTGCAAGTTAGGTTCTTGAGTATGAACAATTTGTTTGTGTGAGAAAGTCAATTTAGCTGCTTTAATAGGAGCTTTACCGCATATTTCACAATGTTTTGCCATGATATTATTTCCTTTTCTAGCTAGTTATTACATCAATATCCCCATGATATCCAAAAAATAGATTTTTGCAAGTAGCATGTTAAAAATGGTTTACATAAATGAGTTTTTAAGAATTGAAAAAATTATTTCCGTTGTTTTTGAAAAACAACCATATAAAACACATTCTTCACACTTAGACATAAAAAAGATATTTGTGCTACAATAGCCACATGGAAAAGAATAAAATTAAAATCGGACTTATTGGACTGGGAACAGTCGGCTCTGGAGTTTTCAAAACTCTGAAAAATTTTGACAATGTAGAAGTAGTAAAAATTGCAGTTCGCAACAAAAACAAAAAACGCAACATTGAAGGATTAAATGAAAGTATTATTACAGATGATGCGTATGAAATTGTAAATGATCCGCAAATAGATATAGTCGCTGAACTTGTTGGAGGCGTTCAACCAGCTTATGATTTAATCAAAACTGCAATTAAAAATGGTAAACACATTGTTACTGCTAACAAAGAATTATTAGCAAAACACGGTGAAGAATTATTTAATTTTGCCGAAGAACATAATAAAGTTGTACTTTATGAAGCGGCAATTGCAGGCGGAATCCCGCTAATTATGCCTATAAAAACAATTCTTGCCGGAAACAAAATAACAAAAATCAAAGCCATTCTTAATGGTACAACAAACTATATTTTGACAAAAATGGATGTTCAAGGAGCTTCATACTCCGATGTTTTGGCAGAATCACAAGATCTTGGTTATGCAGAAGCAGACCCTACAGGAGATGTGGAAGGTTTTGATGCAGCATACAAAATTACAACTCTTGCAACAATTGCATTTGGCAAAAGGGTAAAATTTGAAAACGTTTACCGTGAAGGGATTACAAAAATTAGCCCTGAAGATATGCTTGCCGCAAATGAAATGGGTTACAAGATTAAACTTATTGCATCGGCAGAGATTACAGAAGATAACAAAGCAGATGTAAGAGTGCACCCGATGTTAATTTCAAAATCTAACCCTCTTGCTCATATTGATTACGTTACAAATGCAGTAACTTTAACCGGTCATCCCGTTGGCAGTGTAACTTTATCCGGCCCTGGAGCTGGAGAATTCCCAACAGCAAGTTCTGTAGTTGGTGATATTTTAGCTATAGCTTCCGAAATCGGCAAAACTGATTATTTACTTCCAATGATGAGATGCCACCACAATGAAAGCGCCGAACCTATTGATATATCAGAAACAGAAAATAAATACTATATTTCAATGACAGCTAAAAACAGTATTGGTGTTATCGGAAGAATCGGTAAAGCTTGTGAAGAAAATCAAATAAGTTTAGCCAGCATTGTTCAAAAAGAAGTAACTAAAGACAATGCAGCTCATATTACTGTAATCACAGATATTTGTAAAGAAAAAGATATGCAGAAAGTTATTGATATCTTTAACAAAGATTCTGCCATAACCAAAGTTAACAGCTTAATAAGAGTTCAGATATAAATAGGAGCACAATATGCTATATCGAATTGATACAATGAAAAAATATGGGCTTATCATAATTATTTTTAGCATATTTGCGGTGCAATTTGTAATTACATCAAGTTCACATTTCGTTTGTAACGCGAGAAAATGCGAAATCACAGAACTCTCTTTTTTCAACCTGATAAGAACTAAGCGCAATGTTAGTTTATACGAAATAGAAAAATTCAAACTCTATTATCAAACAGGAATGTTTCCATCATACGGAAGTGACGGGAATTTCTATTACATTAATGCATATTTGAAAAATGGAGAGCAAAGTTTATTTATGGATTCTTATCATACAAATAAAGAATATGCAGAAAAAGTAGAAAAACAACTAAATTCTGCATTACTAGATAAACTAAAAGTTGATATTGATATTAAATTTTAAAATAAAGGAAACAATTATGTACTATCAAGGCTTAATAAACAAATATAGAGAATTTTTACCGGTAACAGATGCAACTCCAGTTGTTACACTAAATGAGGGTAACACACCTTTGATTAAAGCTGAAAATTTAGCTAAAAAAATTGGTATTGATGCTGAAATTTATTTAAAATTCGAAGGCTGCAATCCTACTGGTTCATTCAAAGACCGTGGGATGACAATGGCTGTAACAAAAGCTAAAGAAGCTGGTTCAGGTGCTATTATTTGTGCATCAACAGGCAATACCTCAGCTTCAGCTGCAGCTTATGGTGCTAAAGCCGGTATGAAAACTTATGTATTAATTCCTGACGGGTACATCGCACTTGGTAAACTTTCTCAAGCCATGATGTACGGAGCTGAAATCATTGCTATACAAGGCAACTTTGACAAAGCTCTGGAAGTTGTACGTGAAGTTTCTGAAAAATATCCGATAACTTTAGTAAATTCTGTTAACCCTTACAGAATTGAGGGACAAAAAACAGGTGCATTTGAAATTTGCGAAGCACTAGGTCAAGCTCCGGATTATCACTTTATTCCTGTTGGAAATGCCGGAAATATCACTGCATACTGGAAAGGCTATAAAGAATGGCACAATTTGGGTAAAATTCCTGCTTTACCTAAAATGATGGGATTTGAAGCTGAAGGTGCAGCTGCCATTGTAAAAGGTGAAAGAATTCTAAATCCTGAAACACTTGCAACTGCAATTCGTATTGGAAACCCTGCAAGTTGGAAATTTGCAGAAGCTGCACGTGATGAAAGTAATGGAATGATAAACTCTGTAACTGATGATGAAATAGTTGCTGCATACAAACTTATAGCTTCTTGTGAAGGCGTTCTGGCAGAACCCGCATCAGCTGCTTCTGTTGCAGGACTTATCAAGGTTAAAAATCAAATTAAAACCGGCTCAAAAATCGTGTGTATTCTAACCGGAAATGGTTTGAAAGACCCAGACAATGCCATAAAATATTCTAACGCTGATGTCAAGAAAACCTCATCAGATATAACTGAAATATTAAAAGCTATGAAGATATAAAACAAAAGGAGTACTAAATTTGTTAAAATCTTTTTTTAAAACACTATTAGTATTATCTATTATTACAGTCTTATGCTCTGTAAAAAGTTTTGCTAACAGTGATAATATAGATGCACAAATAGCAGAATTCAAAAATTTACAACAAGAATTAAGTGCATATTTGCCATTTTTTAATAATCTTGAAACTTGTACACCATACAAGGGAAAAGTTGCAACAATTTATGGTAAAAACAAAATTCATGCCACTTTAGTTTAATTACGCTAGTAGACGAGAAAGATTGCAATGCTCCAATGGAAGTTTCAGATTTATATAGTTTTTACGGAAAAAAAGTAATAAAACCATTATCAACCCTAACTCTTGGAAAAAATCCTTCTATTGAAGAAGTTACAGAAAATCTAAATAAGATTATAGCTATACAAGTAGACTTAGAAAAATTGCAACAATTTGAAAACACTGTATTTAAATATCACTGCAAGCCTAAATATTAATAACATAAAAGGAGAATAAATATGAGCGAAAATTGCATTTTTTGCAAAATAATCCGTGGAGATTTCGGAACCGAATTTGTTTACGAAACAGAAAACACAGTTGTATTCAACGATATAAATCCTAAAGCACCTGTTCATATGCTTGTTTGTCCAAAAGAACATATTCCATCTTTGAATGAACTGGAAGACAAGAATCTTATGGCTGAACTTTTACAAACGGTGAAAGATGTAACTAAAAAAGTTGGTTTAAAAGCTTATAAAACACAGATTAATACAGGTAAAGAAGCTGGACAAGAAGTTTTCCATTTACATATTCATGTAATGGGGAACAAATAACCCCAGGTCTTAACTCTATGCTGCAAAGGCAATATCACAAAGCATAAATTCTTAATTGAAATGAAATTTTTATATGATAGCATTAAGTTACGCTATTCTTTAGCGTAGCTTTTGTTTTTATAATAAAAATGGAAAGGAACATGGAACAATGAAAAATGGAATAGAAAACGGCTATTATCATGAAATTACTCCTGGTGGATTTGGAATTTCAATTAAAGCAGGAAAAGTATTATTTTCAGATAATTCACCATTTCAAAAAGTTGAAGTTTTTGAAACAGATTCACAACTTGGTCGAGTTTTAACTCTTGATGATTTAATGATGACAACTGAGGGTGACGAGTATCATTATCATGAGATGATAGCTCATATTCCAATGATGCAACACCCAAATCCAAAATCAGTTTTAGTAATTGGTGGTGGTGACGGTGGCACTATCCGTGAAGTTTTGAAACATAAATCCGTTGAAAGAGCTGTATTATGCGAAATTGACGGTATGGTTATTGAAGCTTGTAAAAAATACCTACCTACGATTGCTTGTGAATTAGATAATCCAAAAGTTGAAATTTTAGTACAAGATGCTATTGAATATATTAAAGACAAAAAAAACGAATTTGATATTATTTTGATTGATTCCACAGACCCAATGGGACCTGGAGAAGGCTTATTCACTGAAGAATTTTATACAAATGTTAAAAACTCTTTGAAAAAAGGCGGTATTGTAGCGGCTCAATCAGAATCTCCTTTTGTAAACAAAGAAGAAATAAAAAAAATGTATAATCTTTTGAAAAAAGTATTCCCAACAGTTGCAACATATACCTCAAATATTCCAACATACCCTGGCGGATATTGGGCATGGGCATTTTGCTCTGTAGATGTAAAACCTTTGGAATACTATAACGAAGAAAGAGCTGCAGAAATTATTCCAACCTGCAAAATCTATAACAAAGAATACCACAATGCACGTTTTGCTCTTCCAAATTATCTAAAGGAACTATTATAAATATATTTTCACTCTAAATCTGCGTGACAGAGTTTCAAAGCCAGAAGCAAAGATTAATAATAAAAGATTCTTTGGTCGTACACTCCCTCAGAATGACTATGCTTCTAAACTGAGAAATTGTCACCCTGAACTATACAAGGCAAAGCGACGCAGAGAAATGAGTCGACTGAGTCTGTATGCACAGCAGCCAGAAAATTCAGGGGTCTAATTTAATAAAACAGATTACGAAACAGCTAGTAGGAACAGCAAATTACGAATAACAGTAAACCAAAACTGCGGAGACATTAATTCTCCGCAGTTTTTTGTTTAGCAATCTTGATTTTTTCTTTTAAAAACTTTACAGCCGGTTTTTCTACAAAATAATAGGTAAATACTCCAAATAAAATAATCGTTAGGTACAAACAAACAAGATTTGCATACGGATGAACAATAACCCAGTCCATAAATTCTTTATAGAATACTTTTCCCCACAAATCTTTTATCAAAAAATGTGTTATAAATATAGAATAGGCAAATTTACCTAAAAATACAGAAATATTATTATCTAACAATTTCGAAAAATATCCGCGATTTCCAAGAAATAACATAAATAAACCCACAAAAGCTACAATCAATATCATAGGATTATTGTAATTCATTCTATGCAAACAGGTATACTTGAATATAAAACAAAATAAAAATACTTCTACAAACGTAATAGTAAGTTTTTGAAAAATATTTAGTGAAATTGCTTTAATATATTCAATACTGTCTTTGTATATATTTGAGATAAAATACCCAATACCAATACCAGCAAGAGCACGCAGCATACCTCTGTTAAAAACACAATAATTATTTTCAAAATTTGAACCGGTAGAATGCAACCACATGGCATAACAGAAGAAAATTATACATGCAGTAACAAAATTGAACTTTTGTTTATCAATAAGCTTGTATAAATAAAAATAAAAACTCATTCCCCAGAATAGTGCAGAAACAAACCATAAAGAATGATTATTTCCATAATTAAGTGTAATTCCACAGTTCGCAATATTAAGCAGTGAAAAAACATTGTCATACATCAAAAATTTAATCGGCGTAAACAACGATACCAAACAATAAAGTATAATAATATAAAAAACAACCGGCATTAAACGTATCAATTTTTTTATTGCAAAACTCCAGAAACTTTGTAAAAAATCCGTTTTTAAAAACAAAAAGAATCCTGCAATTATAAAGAAAAAATCTACGGGTAAATGTGCATATCTAAAATTATCAATTAGCGTTTGATAAAAAGGAATCTGCTCAGCTAAAGGCTTCAAAATCATACCTTTTATATGCACACAGATTATAGTTAATGAAAACAAAAACCTGAGTATTTCAATATTCTTAATCATAAAAACTACAATCTCCACGCTAGCTATAAGTTATAACTTATAATATTATAAATTATAGCAGAATACAAGTTCACATAGGATTCATTTACAATTGTAATAATGGATAAAAAAGAACTTTTAAAACGATTTGGAAGAAATGTAAAAATTGAACGGATTAAAAAAGGAAGAACGCAGGAACAATGTGCAGAAATACTTGGCGTAAGCGCTAATTACTTTGCCTGTATAGAAAACGGAAGACAAAATATGTCTCTTGGAAAAATATTAGAACTAGCTAACAAACTTCATTTCAAACTGGAAAACTTAGTTAATTTTCAAGATTAAAACTATCTATAAATTTATTTCTCACTACTTCTAGTGTGTTTTTTATAAAAATCAACAACATTATTATACATAGACGGCAAATGAACAATTTTGTGAGTCAAATAAAATGGATTTGTATACACAGAAAAGAATTCTGCACCAACTGCAGTAGTCGCATTAACAGTATGCCGTATATTATCATTTTTTATTTGTTTTTTGCTAAATTTATTATCACGAAACGGATTATTGCTCTCGTATAAATCATAAGTAACAGTATCAATCATATCCGGCAAAGGAGTTGAATCTACCCAGTTTGTGAAAAGTGAAATATTTTGTCGAAATGAGGTATTTATGACATTCATATTTATATTAAACCCCAAAAGAAAATTTTTTGCTAAATTCCATTAAAATATAATAAAGACTTACAAAATTTATATAAGGAAAACTCCTCATACCTGCCATGCCTATCGGATAAAAGAAGCAAAAAGGGCGCTGAAAAATCAGCGCCCTTTTTTAGAATTTTAAAACTGTTTAAACTTCTTTAAATACTAATGAAGCATTTTGACCACCAAATCCGAATGAATTTGACAATGCTGCATGAAGTTCAGCCTTAACAGCATTATATGGAACATAATTCAAATCTGCAACTTCTTCATCTTGATTATCAAGATTAATTGTTGGAGGAACAATGTTTTCATTAATTGCTTTAATACAAACTATAGCTTCAGCTGCACCAGTTGCACCAAGCATGTGACCATGCATACTCTTAGTCGAAGTTACAAACAATTCAGGATTTACTTTTCTATCGCCAAAAACTTTAGCAACAGCATGAGATTCAGCTTTGTCGCCTAAACCAGTACTTGTACCATGAGTATTGATATACTGAATTTCAGTTGGCTTCATTCCTGCATCTTTCAAAGCAAATTCCATAGCCTTGATTGCACCGGAACCATCAGGGGCAGGAGCCACAACATCATAAGCATCAGCTGTTTGACCATAACCTACGATTTCTGCATAAATATGAGCACCACGTTTTTTAGCATGTTCATATTCTTCTAAAACTAATACGCCTGAACCTTCAGACATTACAAAACCATCCCTGTCCTTATCATACGGACGAGAAGCTTTTTGCGGTTCATCATTTCGTTTTGATAATGTTCTTGCCGCAGAGAACGCACCAACTCCAACATCACAAATTGTTGCTTCCGCACCACCTGCAACCATCACATCAGCGTCCCCGTATTGAATTGAACGGAAAGCATCACCAATTGAATGAGAACCTGTAGCACAAGCAGAAACTACAACTTTATTTATACCTTTGAAACCATACTTCATAGAAATATTTCCAGAAGGCATATTAACAATCATCATAGGAACTGTAAATGGTGAACATTTATTAGGTCCTTTTTCAATAATTCTAATATGATTTTCTTCAAATGTTTTAAAACCGCCGGCAGCAGAACTTACGATAACACCAATTCTATACGGATCGATATCTGCACCTTCCAGTTTTGCATCCTTAATTGCTTCATCAGCAGCAACCATTGCAAATTGAGTAAATCTATCCAATTTTTTAGCTTTTTTTGGATCCATGTAATCTTCCGGATTAAAATCTTTAACTTCACCAGAAATTTTCACAACATGCTTATCAATATCAATTGCTGTAGACGTTGCTATACCGCTTTTACCAGCTTTCAAGCTTTCCCAGAATTTATCAACACCAACACCAAATGGTGTAACAGCTCCTAATCCCGTTATAACTACTCTTCTTTTATCCATTTAAGATATCCCCTTTAATAACAAATAATGCGAGAATGAAATATAAAATATCCCACTCTCGCAAATATAAAAATCAGTTTGAATAATTCAAAATTCAAATAGTGAGATAATTACTTACCTAATTTGCTGTCAATGTAATTAACTGCATCTTGAACTGTTTGAATTTTTTCTGCGTCTTCATCAGGAATTTCGCATTTGAATTCTTCTTCTAAAGCCATAACTAATTCAACTGTGTCTAATGAATCAGCACCTAAATCATCTGTGAAACGAGCTTCTGGTGTAACTAATTTTTCATCAACACTTAATTGATCTACTACAACTTTTTTTACTGTTTCTAATGTACTCATCTTCTTTTTCCTCTTTTATTATTTGTGTATTACTTAATACTTTTCTTGCTACATTATAACTTGATGAATATTATTTTGCAAGAAATTTACAATTCCAATACAGTTTTGTTAAAAATCTTTACCTACTATATTAACATCCCGCCATCAACTTCTAAAGCTTGACCGGTAATGTAATCAGCGTCTAAAGCTAAGAATTTTACAGCTTTAGCAATATCTTCAGCTTCACCAAGTCTTCTTAGAGCAATAGCTTTTAAATACTCATCGATATTAGGTAAATCTTTAGTCATATCTGTGGCTATAAAACCTGGACAAACAGCATTAACTCTAACTCCACGGGAACCTAGTTCTTTAGCCAATGATTTTGTAAAACCTATTAACCCTGCTTTAGCAGCTGAATAGTTAGCTTGACCTGGATTTCCGTATAGACCAACTACTGAAGAAGTATTAATAATAGCCCCACTTCTTTGTTTCATCATCAATTTTACAACCGGTTTTGATACATAAAATGCACTATTTAGGTTTGTATTAATAACTGCATTCCATTTATCAGCATCCATTCTGATGAATAAATCATCACGGGTAATACCTGCATTGTTCAGTAAAACATCAATTCTGCCATACTGTTCAATAATTTTTGCAATATTTTCATCAACTTCAGCCTGGTTTGATACGTCAAATTTATAACATGAAGCATTTGAGCCAAGAGCTTTTAATTCTTCAACTGTTTTTTCTGCAGCTTCAGAATTTCCGGCATAGTTAATAACAACATCACATCCTGCTTTTGCAAGTTCTAGCGCGCAAGCTTTACCAATACCGCGGGAACCACCTGTTACCAATGCTACTTTCTTATCTGTCATAATTTTTCTCCTTATTTTATTATTGTTTTTATTATTTTAAAGCTTCAACTGTAGCTTCCAAAGAAGCTTTGTCATATATATTAAACGTTTTAACTTCTGCGTTAATTTTTTTATTCAGTCCGGCCAAAACTTTACCAGGACCAATTTCAACAAAAGTATCAACCCCGTTACTTATCATATTTTCAATAGTTTGTGTCCAGTGAACAGATGAATAAATTTGACGAGGCATTTTATCTTTGAAATCAGCTGCAGCAATAGTTTCAGAAGCATCAACATTTGTAACAACTGGAATTGCTGTATTATCCAAATCCAACTCTGAAACAAACTCTGCAAACTTGTGGCCTGATTCTTCCATAAATTTAGAATGGAAAGCTCCTGAAACTGCTAGAGGAACAACCCTTTTTGCTCCGGCAGCAGACAACAGTTCTCCAGCCTTTGCAACAGCTTTTTCATCACCGGTAATAACAATTTGAGCAGGTGAGTTGTAATTGGCAACATCTACATATCCAACTTCAGAAGCTTCTTTTAATACTTTTTCTACACTCCCGGCAGGAGCATTCAAAACAGCTGCCATTGTACCACCTTTTACCGCGCCCATTAAATCAGCTCGTTTTTGAATTGCTTTTAATGTTGTCTCTAAGTCCATAACACCTGAAGCATACATTGCACAGTATTCCCCTAAACTATGACCTGCTGTAAAATTTGGCGTTATGTTCAATTGAGACTTAAATGCTTCTAATGCTGCAATTGACATAGTAACAATACAAGGTTGAGTGTTCACTGTTTGTTTTAAATTTTCTTCCGGACCTTCAAAACATAATGTTTTTATATCTTTTCCTAAAATTTCGTTTGCAGTATCAAAAACTTTTTTTGCTGCTTCAAAATTTTCATACAAATCTTTCCCCATTCCAACAGATTGAGCTCCCTGACCTGGAAAAATAAATGCTACTTTTTTTGTCATATTTATACTCCCTACTATTATTCTCACTTTATAAATTTATCACACAAATTATACTATAAATACCCAAATAAAGCAAAAAACAGGTAATAAAATTTACCTGTTTAATAATATTACTTACTACACTGACCCAAAATATTATATTAGGTATAATTTTAAGAACAGCACCTTTGGTAAACGGATTTTAGAAGCAACAAGTACAGTATAAGTTTACCTAGCTGATGGATGTTATCAAAAATATTTCTTAAACTTTGCCAATATTATTTAAATTTTTGCCTTAATAAATTTTTGAAATAATCAGGATTCTCTTTTGCTAATTGTGCACACGCAATACCATTCAAGACTCCTTTACCCTTTAAATTGCAATATTTTTCAATATCGTTGTATTTTGTTTTTTGGTCTCCCATCGTTAATAACTCGCCCTCTATAAATTGAAAAGTAAATAAATCATATCCCCATCTGTTAGGCGGGTTATTAAAACCATTTAAGTCAACTGAAACCCATAATTGATTAGCAACAGTATCGTTTTCTATTAGAAAAAGTTCTCCATCTTGAATTGCAATTTGTCCATCGTCAAACCAGTTATATTCTACTGTGGATTGTCCATCTAAAGACATGTAATGCTTTATACCTTTAGTGTCATAACATGGCAAAACTCTTTTAAAATTATTTTCAGAATTTGTTCCACAATCAAAAGGAGCTTGTAGATATTTCATAAAAGTTTTATAAAATGACCTTGTCGGGTATGATTCTGGATCTAATGATACATCATCAGCCTCCATCTGCTTAAAAACCTGTTGAACAGTTGAATAAGATTTTAAGAATTGGCTCCTAAATCTATGAGCTTTATAGCTTGTAATCAACCCCGGAATAGTTAATGCTGCGACTACACCTATAATCCCTAATGTTATTAATACTTCTGCAAGGGTGAATGCTGTTTTTTGAGCAAGCATAGTCATTCCGAACTTGTTTCGGAATCTATTTGTTGGACATTTTGATTGGGAGCCTGAAATACCGAGTAGGAACAGAAAATTACGTTTCGTATACTCAACTAATTTTCTAGTCAATTCAGGATGACGTTCCGTCAGTTCAGGGGGACGGTGCGGGATTACATTAGGACGGAAATTTAAAACAAATATTTTTAAAGACCTTAGAATACTGTCAGAGTAAAGCTTTAAAAGGTTACCCCCCCCCCATTTTCTTGATATTGTTGAATTTTGACATACTCTTCTCCTTATTTTATAATACCAAAGCCATTATACACAATTTTTTATATTTTATCAATATAAAGAAATTGAGAACTATATACAAATTTTCATCAAGAATCTTTTTGCTCGAAGCTTTGTCTTTCATCCTAAGCGTGGTTCAAGATGAAGTGTCAGTTCAGAGTGAACAAACAGGCGCTCCAGGTGATATAACATTCATAGAATGACAAAAGAAATCTCCCGAATACTCAGGAGATTTCTTAAATAAAATTATACTATTTTTATTAAAATAACTCTAACAAATACCGTCACGAAGTCTGACAACTGCAGCACCCCATGTCATACCTGCTCCGAAACCACACAAAATTGCTGTTGAGCCAAGTTTTACTGTTCCTTTTTCAACACCTTCAACTAAAGCAATTGGAATTGATGCGGCTGATGTGTTACCATAATATTTAATGTTTGAAATAACTTTTTCATCAGAATAACCAAGTCTTTGTTGTAACGCCTCAATAATTCTTTGGTTTGCCTGATGCGGAATTAAGTAGTCTATATCATCTGCAGTCATACCTGCATCTTCAATTGCCATATCAACATATTTTGGCAGTGTACTTACTACAAATTTATATACATCACGCCCTGTCATGTGTATTTTAGAATCCACTTCATCAGATTGTTCCACAAGAGGACAATTTTTACCGGGCATATTCATGTAAATATATTGACCAATCTCACCATCCGCATGAACATTCAACGATAAAACATCATCAATTCCATCTTCAGCTTCAGTAACAATCATCGCTCCTGCACCGTCTCCAAATAAAATTGACGTTCCTCTATCATTCCAATCCACTAATCTTGAATTATTATCCGCAGCCACAAGTAAAATATTTTTGTACAAACCTGCTCCAATTAGGCCTCTTGCAACCTGTAATGCGTAAATCAAACCAGTACAAGCAGCAGTTAAATCAAAAGCCGGAACATAGTTTGGAATACCTAATCTAGCTTGAATATCACAAGCTAATGCAGGATATAATTGTGGTGGAGCTGAAGCTGCCGCAATCACACAATCAATATCTTCAGCCTTTAAACCAGATTTTGCAATAGCTTTCTTAGAAGCTTCAACACCTAAATCAATAGCACTTTCATTGCCTGAAACAACACGTCTTTCCTTAATACCTGTACGTGTATAAATCCATTCATCAGACGTTTCGTATAATTTAGTTAAATCATCGTTTGTAATAACCGTTTCCGGTACACTATATCCAACACCGGCAATTCTTAGAGGTTTCATAGTTTTTGACATAATTTTTTCCTATCTATTTATATTTTCTGCAATTTTTGAGTTTATATCCTTGTTAAGTACTCGAACTGCAGCTCTCACAGCATTTTTCATTGCATATGATGAACTACGCCCATGAGCTATAACAGAGATTCCCTTTACTCCTAATAATAGCATACCACCAAAAACTTCCCAATTAATTTTCTTCAAAATTCTTCTTAAAAATGGTTTAGCCATCAAACCAATTACACTTCCAACAATACCAGACTTGAATTCTGTAGAAATCATTTTCAATAACATAGAAGCGGTGCCTTCAGTAACTTTCAGAGCAACATTACCCGCAAAGCCATCACAAACAACGACATCACATTTATTTACAAATAATTCTTTTCCCTCAATATTACCGGCAAAAACAATACGTCCTTGTTCATGCATTTCTTTTAAAAGAGGATAAGTCTCTTTAACTAGAGCATTACCTTTTCCTTCCTCTTCGCCGATACTGAGGATACCAACTTTAGGGTTTTCAATTCCTACGACATGCTTAGCGTAAGCCACACCCATTTCTGCAAATTGTGCAAGCATTTCAGCTGAACAATCACTATTTGCTCCACCATCAATCAACACAACAGGTTCTTTCATTGTTGGAATTGTTACAGCAATTGCAGGTCTGGAAACACCGTGAATACGTCCCAATCCGAATAAACTTGCAGCCATTGCAGCCCCTGTAGAACCCGCTGAAACAACAGCTTCACATCTTCCTTCCGCAACTGCCCTGACAGACGCAACTATCGAAGAGTCCTTTTTCTTTCTAATAGATTGACCAACCGCTTCACCCATGCCAATAACTTCAGAAGCATTAGTAATGGTGTAATCTATTTTGTCTAAATCAATTCTAATCTTTCTTTTATGGCCTTTTGTTCCGCAATCCGACAAAAAATAGCCGGTACGTCTAATGATATCAAGTTCGGCTTTAATTTCATCTTCTCTACCAACGAGTTCAAGACCAACACCATATTCTTGCGCTGCCCATAGAGCACCCTCAACTATTGCTTTTGGTGCATAATCTCCACCCATTGCATCTATTGCTATTCTTGCCATTCTCTTTCTCTCTCCAAAGTCTTCCAATCATTAACTGCAGAAAGCGGCATCTTGATATGTCGCTTTCTGCAAAATTTTAAAATTACTCTTCTGTTTTTTCAACAGATTCTTCAGCTTTAACTTCTTCCACTTTGGCTTCTTCTGCTTTTTCAGCTGCCTTTTTGGTTGATTTTTTAGCTGTTTTTTTAGCAGGAGCTTCTGCTGCAGCAGCTTTATCTGCTAATTTTACAGGTTGGCCTTTATAAGTGCCACATGCTGTGCATACTGTATGTGTTAAAACTGTTTCTCCGCAATTAGGACATTTTGTTGTTTCAGGCTTTGTAGCTTTCCAATTAGATCTTCTGCTGCCTTGAGCGGAATGTCCTGTTCTTTTCTTAGGTACTGCCATTTTGTTTTTCCTTTTTTATTTTCTGTACTAACTAATTTTTTGGGTTAATTTGGATATTTTTAAAGACATCCAGTCTTGGGTCAGGTAAAGTTTCTTCTGTGAAAAAATCCTTTCCTTTACAATTAATACCACAAACTTTCTTATTTGGGAAACTTAATATTACGGATTGATACAATAAGTCATAAATATCAATCTCTTTTTCTCCGTTCAGATCAGTTACAAACTGACCATCTTTAATTTCAAACTCTTGCCCGGACTCGTCGTAATCACCTAACAATGATTGTTTTGAGTACAATTCATCTATATCAAAATCTAAATTATGCTCAAATTTTTCAAGGCACAAATCACACTCTAATAATACAGTACCTGTAACATGTCCAGAAATTTCTATAAATTCTCCGAGTGATTTTGCACACAACTCGGCATGAATAGGAGTAACACAATCTATGCCTTCAATTTTTTCATCAAAAGCACAGTAAAGCGTTTTATTTTCAGCATTTTCTATGTCTTCTATTGATAATATTTTTTCCATATCTTAAATAAATTGTTCTTCCTGAATTGCCAATGCTGCAATTTGACTTGATAAGAAACAAACTTTTTTCAATGGACCGTCTGTATCTTTTTCAATCATAGTTGCATTTGGAGCTTGCATTTTTTCAACTAATTCTTGGTATAAAGCCTGAGCTTCTTTAACATATAAAACTAACGGTGCCGTTGAGCCTTTGATAAATACTAATACAGCATAACGTTTTTTTATATTTTGAGGATTCATACCCTGTGGATTAAATTGTTGAGCCATAAATTTCTCCTTTTTCTATCACCTGTCATTCTACTATAAACCGGTCATTTTTTCAATATAGTCATGTTCGTTTATAATTTTTTGAAATATTTTTATGCTAGTATAATCCTAACGGGGTGTAATAATTTATGTGGAACAAATTAAAAGAACAGTTTAATTTACTAAAACTGGAAAAAAAGAAGTTATTTTTAATAACTAATTCTGACAAATTTTTATCAAAAGATGATTTCTTGGATGCAATAGCTTCAGCCTTGCAAGGCGGGGTAGACATAGTCTTGTATCGTGAGAAAGAGCTTCCTGATTGTGTAAAAGTTGAAGTAGCACATAAGATTAGAACTTTATGTGATGAGTATGGAGCAACATTTATTATTAATGACCGAATAGATATTGCAAATATCGTTGAAGCTGATGGTGTTTTGTTGGGACAAAATGACATTAGCTTGGAAGATGCCAGAGAACTTTTAGGGCAGAATGCTGTTATTGGAAAATCTTGTATAAATACTGATGAAGTTATTGAAGCTGTAAATGAAGGTGCTGATTATGTTCTTTTGGGCCCGATATACACTAGTCCAGCAAAAGTTAGCGAATCTATTGATATAACAGATGTTTGCTGGATAAATAAAAATATTGATATCCCCGTATTTATTACAGGTGAAATAAATTTAACAAATTTGAATGAAATTGTTCAAAACAACATCGAAAAAATTGCAATTACTGATACAATCATGTACGCAAGAAGTCCTGAACATACAGCAAGAGAAATTTTAAGATATTTGCCTTAAATTTTTGATACATTTATTTAGCTGCCCTCTTTATATTTGTTATCAAATTTCATTTTTATTTTATTGTTTTATAAAACCGCTTAATATTATGAGAATTAATATTTTTTGTTGTATAATGTACCTAAGGGATTAAAAATGGAGAAGGAGCAGAAATGTTTGGAGTTATCTTAGCTGGCGGATCAGGTAGTAGATTATGGCCATTATCAAGAGAGTTATATCCTAAACAATTATTGAATTTGTATGCGGAAAAAAGTTTGTTACAATCTACTTTTGAAAGATTAAATAAATTTATTCCTGCTGAAAATATTATTAGTGTTACAAATTCAAAACATTCTGCAAATGTTAGAATGCAACTTGGTAAATTGAGTGAAAATTCTATTATTTTATCTGAACCAATTTCAAAAAATACCGCCCCTGCTATCGCTCTTAGTGTTAAATACATTTTTGAAAACAGTAAAAATGATGAAACAGTTTTAGTTGTTCCATCAGATTTATTAATTGAAGATAATGATAAATTTATACAAACAATTCAAGAAGCTCAAAAATATGTTGACGAAGGTTTTATTGTAACTTTTGGGATTAAACCTATATACCCTGAAATCGGTTTTGGTTATATCTGTGCCGAAGATGGAAAAGTTAAAAGTTTTACTGAAAAACCTGATATTGAGACGGCTCAAAAATATTTGAATGAGGGTAATTATTTTTGGAATAGTGGAATTTTTATGTTTAAAACTTCTACTATTTTAAATGAATGTGAACATCATTGTCCAGAAATTGCTAAAATTATTAAAAATATCAATTGTTCGGATAAAAATATTCCATTTACAGAATTTGAAAAAATGCCTTGCATATCTATTGATTATGCCGTAATGGAAAAAAGTAAAAAATTGGCAATGGTTGAGTTGAAATCTGATTGGAAAGATTTAGGTTCTTGGAAATCTATTTATGAAGTTAGTCCAAAAGATGAGAATAATAATGTTTTTGTTGGGCACGTTTTAGATAAAGGTTCAAAAAATTCATTTGTCTATTCATCTTCAAAATTAGTTGCAACTATCGGTCTTGAAGACACTGTAGTTATTGAAACTGAAGACGCAATTCTGGCTTGTAAGAAAGATAAAACTCAAGATGTTAAACAAATTTATGAAACTCTAAAAGAACAACACGATGATACTCAAAAAGTTCATAAGACTGTTTATAGACCTTGGGGGTTTTATACGGTAATTGCTGAAGGAAAAGGGTTTATCTCTAAAATTATCCATGTAAATCCCGGTCAAAAATTATCTGTTCAATCTCACAATCATAGAAGTGAACACTGGGTTGTATTAACAGGCATGGCTAAAGTTGTTCTGGAAAGTAAAGAACATATTTTATCTCCGGGGCATAGCGTTGATATTGCAGTAAAAGAAATTCACTCATTACAAAATCCTTTTGAAGAAGATCTTGAAATTATAGAAGTTCAAAAGGGTGATATTCTATCAGAGGATGACATTATTCGTTATGAAGATATGTATGGTAGAGTTTAGAATTTAAATGATTCATTAAATATAAAAAAGACTTTTCATATTCTGAAAAGTCTTTTTTTTGTTGTTTATATTTTCTAATTATTTAACAACGATGTTAACAAGTTTTTTAGGAACAACAATCACTTTAACAATAGTTTTACCCTCAGTTAATGATTTTACTTTTTCACTATCTAAAGCAACTTGTTTTAGTGCATCTTGATCTAAACTTTCATCAACTTCGATTTTGTCTTTAACTTTTCCGTTAACTTGTATAACCAAAGTTATTGAACTTGCTTTTGCAAGATTTTCATCCCACTTGCACCATTCTTGTTCGTGAATTGAACCTGTACCACCTAATTCATGCCAAGCTTCTTCTGTTAAGTGAACTGCAACAGGTGACATAAGTTTTATAAGTGATATGATTACAAAACTTAAAACTTGTTTGTCTTCATCTGTTAAGTCTTTTTTCTTAGCTTGCCAATCATAGATTGCGTTAGTCAATTCTCTATATTTAGAAATTACAGTATTGAATTGGAAATCATTAGAAATATCATTTGTGATTCCTTTGATTGCAATATGAACTGTTCTTACTAAATCATCGTTAGATTTTTCAAGAGGGAAGTTCAATTTGTAATCAAGATTGATATTATCTTGATTTGTTGAAATCAATCTCCAAACTCTGTTTAAGAATTTATAGCAACCTTCAACACCTGCATCTGACCAGTCAAAATCTCTAGCTGGCGGTGAATCAGAAAGAATGAATAATCTAGCTGTATCTGCACCATAGTTTTCAAAGATTTCATCAGGGTCAACAGTGTTACCTTTAGATTTTGACATTTTAGAACCATCTTTTAGAACCATACCTTGAGTTAATAAATTTTTGAAAGGTTCATCAAAATCTAATAATCCACAATCACGTAATGCTTTTGTGAAAAATCTTGAATATAACAAATGCAGAATAGCATGTTCAATACCACCTACATATTGATCAACCGGTAACCAGTGATTAACTTTGTCTCTGTCAAAACATTTTTCTGAATTTTTAGCATCAGCATATCTTAAATAATACCAGCTTGAGCATACAAAAGTATCCATTGTATCAGTTTCTCTGACAGCATGTCCACCACACACAGGGCAAACAGCATCTTTGAATGTTTTAGATGTTGTAATTGGAGATTTTCCAACAACTTTGAAATCAACATCTTTTGGAAGCATTACAGGTAATTGATCTTCAGGTACTGGTTGAATTCCGCATTTGTCGCAATATACAACAGGAATTGGAGCGCCCCAGTATCTTTGACGAGATATTAACCAATCACGAAGTCTGTATTGAGTTTTGAATTCACCAAAGTCTTTTTCTACAGCCCATTGCGTAATAGCTTGTTTTGCTTCTTCATTTTTCATTCCGCTGAATTCGCCTGAATTCACCAATACACCAGGTTCTGTGTAAGCTTCTGTTGAGCAATCACTTGGATTTTGTTCATCTTGGATTACGACTTTCATTGGCATATTGTATTTTTTAGCGAAATCATAGTCTCTTGTATCGTGTGTTGGTACTGCCATAACTGCACCTGTTCCGTATTCAACAAGAGCGTAATCTGCTGTCCATAATGGGAATATTTCGCCATTGAACGGGTTTTTACAATGAGTTCCTAGAGGAACACCTGTTTTTGTTCTATCAGTTGAAAGTCTTTCAATTTCTGACATTTTACGAGCATTTGCTCTGTATTCTTCAACTTTTTCTTTATTTTCAGCAGTTGTAAGTTTTTCGATATCTGCATATTCCGGTGCTACAACAAGGTAAGTTATACCAAATACTGTATCTGGTCTTGTCGTATAAACAGGAACAAACATTTCTTCACCGTTTGGAGCGTCTACTACCGGGAATTTAAAAATTGCCCCTTTAGATTTTCCAATCCAGTTAGCCTGCATTGTTTTAACATTATCTCCCCATCCAGGAAGTTTATCTAAGTCTTCTAATAACACATCTGCATAATCAGTAATTTTAATAAACCATTGAGATAAATATTTTTTCTCAACAACACTATCGCATCTCCAGCATTTGCCGTCGATAACTTGTTCATTAGCAAGTACTGTTCCGCAATTATTACACCAGTTTACAGCAGCTTCTTTTTTGTAAACCAATCCTTTTTTGTATAGTTGTAAGAACAACCATTGTGTCCATTTATAATAATCAGGTTTACAAGTTGTAACTTCTCTATCCCAATCATAAGATAGGCCCAGCATTTTTAATTGTTTGGTCATATATGCAATATTTTCATCTGTCCAAGTTTCAGGGTCTGCATTATGTTGCATTGCTGCATTTTCTGCAGGAAGCCCGAAACTATCCCATCCTATTGGATGCAAAACATTAAAACCGTTTGCTTTTTTAAAACGAGCAATCACGTCTGTAATTGTATAGTTTCTAACATGCCCCATATGAAGTCTTCCTGATGGGTATGGAAACATTGAAAGTGCATAATATTTAGGTTTATCAGATTCATCAGGAGTTTTGAATGCTTTTGTTTCTTCCCAAATATTTTGCCACTTTTTCTCTATTTCTTGTGGAAAATAACTTTCTTTCATATTTTTATACTCCATTTATTCTCTGCTTCAAGTATAGCACAAAGAAATAAATTCAAAATTTTTACATAAAATAAGTTATAAATATATCAAATCATTATTTTTACTAAAAAGGGGGTTCGGGGGTATTGCCCCTGATAACTTGAACCATTCAA
>CAJMAX010000004.1 GCA_905211505.1 uncultured bacterium
GTCAGAGTGAAGCTTTAAAAGGTTACCCCCCCCCGATTTTCTTGATATTATTGAGTTTTAACATAATTATCTCCTATAAATAGATACTAACAGCATATATCATAATAAAATAAATTTACAAATTTGGCAAGAATTTACATTATTAAAAGTAATTTTCGCAATTTTATTAAAGATTTTAAAAATTTATCCGTAAAAAAATATATAATGTAATTGGAAGACTTAGACCAAATATTAAGAAACATTACATTTATATTATTCAAAAAGCAATTAAATGGCAGGTAATGTTTTTAGATATATGTAGGTCTAAATGTGTAAGGAGCAAAATGTTTCGAGAAACTCTAGATCTATACGTAAAAAGAATCATTGATTTCCTGATATATACGAAAAATTATATTATCAGAACAAATCCAATACACAGTATAGTGAATTCGGTAGTAGAAGGAATAAAAGATTTTCTTACGGTAAAAAAGAAATTAAAAATGGCTCAGTACAGATTGAACTATCACAAACACCAATTACAAAAAATGGAACAATTGATAGCTGAAAACAGTCAACATAATTTCTTGAAAGGTGCAAATCTGGATCAAAAAAGATAAAGGTAGGAAACAGCTATGGGTTTATTCTTAGGTTTAATCACCAGAAGGTATCTTAAAATAAAGAAATCCAACTATGTTTGGCAAATGCATTTGATTACAAAAGCGAAATCAGCTGCATCAGCTGCGGCCAATAATCTTATGCAAATCGGTAGTGCCGGGAATGACTATGCAACCGGTTCTGCACTTGAAAAGAAACTACAGCAGCGCCAGTATAAAATGAAAATACTGGAAGATAAACTTGATTTACAAAAAGCCGAAATTCAAACAAAACTGGATGAAATTAATACAGAATTACAATCCGTCGAGGGAATGATTAACTCCTCAATAAAAACTTCTTTCAGCTATAATATCCAATAATTACTTTCCGCCGGTTTGTAAAAACAAATTTATAATGTCATTCATCACAGCATACTGCGTCTGGTATTGCTGTGATTTTGCTTCTAAAATACTAATTTGCTTACGATATTCTGTTATATTATTTTGACATTCACGAGTATTGTTTTTTAATGTTTCCTGCACCTGCTTTGCCTCCTGCAATACACTATGCATAGGTATACCAAGAGCTTCCATAGTTTGCCTGATAATCAAAGCACCGGTCTGTCGTGAAACTCCTGCAGGAAGTTTTGCTATCAACTGTTTTATGACAGCAACATTTGCCGGATAATTAAAATCATCCTGTACAGTCGAAAACGCGGCAGCCCCTAAATTTTGAACAAGACTTTGCTGAAACGCATTATCTACAAAAGTTGGAGTGAATGAAGAATTCATAACTGAATCAAACTGAGCCTGTTGCGCTTGCTCCTGTAATTGAGCTTGAATTTTAAGCTGTAAATCTGAAGCCGGCTGTATATCTTGAGGAGGTTCAAAATTCAAATTATTATTAGAGTCAAAAGTATCATCAGAATCCTGTAAAGTTACAGACTGTGGCTCTTCAACAACCAAACTATCCTGATTAGATAGCTGTTCGTTTTCAACCTCTGTAACATCTGATGTCTGCATTCTTAATGCTTCAACAATCTTTTTACCAACTCCATCATTAATCTTATTTGTAGCCATCTTTTCCTCATTGAATAATTAATTATCATTAAACAAATTAATTATATTAAAGACATGTGAAATTTTCAAGAAAAACATAATTAATTCGGTCATTTGGTTTAAATATATTAACTTGATACTAATATAAATTTATGATAGCATCAGGTTGTAAGTGAGGGATATTATGGAAACTATTGAAATAAATAATTTTACAGATTTACCATTCGGTGAAAATATTCATCAAACAGCAGCAATTGCAAAAATCGATGAAGAAATTGATTATGAAATATTGAGTGAAAATAAAAATCTTGAATATATTGATTTTCTAAACTTAACAGAAGCCGTTAAAATACTTGGAGAATTTTTTGATGTAAATACAGCAGTTATAACTAAAGAATCATACATTTGTTCTGTTGCACTTGGAAGCTCCATTGAAACGGCATATGAAAAAGCTATTGACTGCGATCCTCTTGCTATTTTTGAGGGAACTGCGGGTTTTAGCAAAACAGTAACTTCTGCTGTTGCAAAACAAATAAAAGCAATGAAAATAAAAAATGTTATTGCACCAAAATTTGAACACGAAGCATTAACAATATTACTAAAAAATAATGAAATAAACATAATCCAGGTAAATACACCTCTTCAGGAACTACTGGGATTTAATGCAAAAGACATAAAAATCACACCATTTGGTGCTCTAATTCAAGAACAAAATCATAGCAAACTAACAAAAGATTCATTTAAAGTTGTATCAAAAACAAAACCAACACAACAACAAGCTGAAGACGCCATTTTTGCATGGAAAGTTTCAAAACATTTAAAAAGTAAATCTGCAGTCATAGCTAAAGATTTAGCAACAAAAGCAATAGTCCAAAGCAAAACTAACGACATCATATGCGCAGAACTTGCGATGGACTACGCATGTGAATCTTCAAAAGATGCTGTGCTGGCTGTTGATTGCGCTATTGAAAGCATAGAAGCAATAAATGCAGCAATACAAGGCCGTATAGGGTTGATAATAGAATCAGGAAACAGCGTCAAATCTAAAGATATATGCAAACTCGCAGATAAATACGAATTATCAATGATAGCAACAAACATTAGAAATCTGAAATACTAATAATTGAGGTACAAAAATGGAAATAAAACCATGGGATGAATACTTTTTGGACCTTGCAAAGACATGCGCAAGCCGTTCGAATTGTATACGAGCTCAAGTTGGAGCAGTAATAGTCGGAGAAGACAAAAAGATTAAAGCCACAGGCTATAATGGAACACCTTCAAAAGTAGAATCGTGCGCAGAAAGAGGAGAATGTTACAGAATAAAAAACAACATTCCATCCGGCACCAGATATGAAACTTGCCGTTCTATACACGCAGAACAAAACGCAATTATTCAAGCGGGGCAGGATAGGTGCAAAGGAGCAACAATATACATATGGGGACACAATTTTATATGTATACTCTGCAAAAGATTTATTGTTCAATCCGGAATAACGCATTGCGTTCTAAAAAAAGATGAAAACTCTCCAATTATAAGAGTTTCTGTAGATGATATAAGAAAAGAATTAAATGAACAAAGATAGGTAAGAATGGCTATTTATGCCATTCTTATCACATATTATAAATAAAATAAAACTATAATTCTGATTATAGGGGAGAAAATAATGAATCAAAAACAGATTATAACAGGCTTGTTATTATTAACTTTACTGCTAAATTTGCCATCAAATAAAGGCTATGCACAATCAAACATCACAGAGCAATTAGAACAGGAAGAAATACAGACTCTCTCCGGTACTACAACCCAGAGACAGAAATATCTTCCTGTAATATCCAACAAACTCGAAAAAGAGTTAAAAGCCGACATTTCTAAAATTTATGGACAAGATAAAACTGATGAAATATATAATCGTATTGTAGAAATTGCAGAAAAAGCAAAAGAAAATCGTCCGCAAAATTTACTAGAACAAGATTTATCAAGAGAAAACGACTGGTATAAAGATGAAATTATATACATGTTCTACGTGGACCAATTTGGTACAGTAACCCCTGAAAAGCCTAATCAATTTAAAGACACTACAAAAATGCTGGATTACCTCAAATCATTAGGTGTTACTACAATATACATGCTGCCATTCGCAGACTCACCTATGGAAGATTCTGGATTTGACGTAAAAAACCCTCAAAATGTAAGAAAAGATTTAGGCGGAAGACCTCAATTTGAAGCATTTATAAAAGAAGCAAAGACAAAAGGCTTTAACATAAAAGCTGATTTAGTTTTGAACCATTTTTCAGATCAACATGAATGGTTTCAACAGGCTCTAAAAGGAGACCTCGAAAAATTAAATCGATTTATTGTTCGTGAAAACATGCCGCAATATACTAAATACGTAGATCCAAAACTTGGAACCGTAATTGAATATAAAGAAAATGATGGCAAAATAAGCAAAAGAAGACTAATCTTCCCAGAAATTACAGAAAACAACTATAGAAAAGTGACTATTAACGGTAAAGACTATTATGTATACCATACATTCTATCCTTTCCAGCTGGATATAAACTGGAAGAATCCTGAAGTGCTTTATTACAATCTTGAAACAATGAATTACTGGGCTAACCTGGGTGTTGATATATTCAGACTCGATGCAATTCCTTATTTAGACAAAGAACCAGGTACCAATGCGGAGAATCTACCAACCACGCACGCAATTATAAGAATTCTTAGCAACTACCTGCAAGCAGTAGCTCCGAGAACAGTACTTCAAGCTGAAGCTTGCCAGCAGCCAAAAGATGTAATACCGTATTTTGGCACAGAAAGGAAAACAGAAACAAACATTAATGGCGAAGTAAAGGAATTAAAAAGAACAGATGAGGTTCAAATTGCCTATAACTTCCCATACATGCCAGCACTCTGGGCAAGCTTTATAACAGAAGACAGCAAATATTTTCAAGAAGCAGTAAAACAAACTCCAAATATTCCTGAAAGTGCAAGCTGGGCAACATTCTTACGCGTACATGATGAATTAACTCTTGAAATGGTAACCCCAGAAATGCGAGAATTAATTTATGATGCTTTAGAACCAAAGGGAGCTCCTTTCAGAAAAGGATTTGGAGTATCCGGAAGAATGGCAAACTTCCTTGACCAAGATCACGATCATATAGAAATGGCATTTTCTGTGTTACTGTCAATGCCTGGAATTCCTATAATATACTACGGAGACGAAATCGGCGCGAAAAACAATTTTGATAATGCAAAAAAATCTGCAGATTTAAGAAAGAAAAAACAGGCAAAAAGTAAAATTAAATTATTATCATTCTTTGACAGCAGAGACATTAACAGAGGTTCTTTAACTCAAAAAGACTTTTACGAAGCCTCACAAACAACAAAAACCTACAGCGGAAAAATATTCCATCAGGTTCAAAAAATGATTTCTCTAAGAAAATCAATACCTGCATTAAGTAGAGGCGGATTAACAATATTAAAAACTAAAAAGCCATACATATTTGCTTATATCAGACACTATAAAGGCGAAAAATACTTAATTGTTAATAACCTTTCAGATAAAAGAACCACTGCAGAAATAGAATTACCTGCAGATGTTCTACTAAAATCCTTAAAAAATGACAGTTATGTATACTTAACCAATATACTTACAGACGAAGAATACAAAGTAAAAATTTCTTTAACTGACAAAAAAACAAGATTGCTTATGTATCCTTACGCGGTAGTCTGGTTGAAACTCCCATAACAAACTTTTGATAAATATACTTTTGAAACTTTGCAAAATAAGTAGTAATAAGCATTACAACAACAAAGTATAAATATGTAGTCTGAACGGGGTCAAATATAGAATATATTTTATCCCCTTTTTCAGTTAACGGAGTTCCTGTAAATTTAAACAAAACTACTGTAATCATGTACATTACAAACAAATGATTCGCCATAATATGATATGTACAATTGCCCATATCCTGTAATAACTTAATATCTTTAAAATATGGATACAACAATTTTACGACAAATAATGAGACCCAGATTCCAGTCAATGAAGTCAAAACAGGAACTATAATTTGGTCATCAAATCTTCCCCATACTAAAACATAACTCAATCCAATTCCATGGACAGGATCAAAATCTCTGTTAAACAGCCACAAGACGGCTTGTACTGCAATAATACCCCCAAGCCACTTTGGAGTAAAAATATTATAATTATCTTTAATATATTTCACATAAAAATACCCTAGATATACAAAAAACAAAGAAAATGCAGTTCTCATAACAATTAATGCCAGAGGAGTATGCAAAACAATTTTCCAGAACGGAATAGCGCCAAAACCTAATAGAGCAAAGATGGCAAATGTCAAATACCCATTATTAATCTTTTGAAAAATTCTCATCAAAAATAAAAATACAATCATCGTCATAAATAATTGAGGCACAAACCACAGAGGAGAACATATTAAAAGCTGATGCCCATTCAAAAATGGAGTAATAAAAAAGGATTTTAAAGAAATTGGATCCCCCAAGAACTCTCCTACAAGAGGAATAAGAGCTAACGTCACCAGCAAATAAAAAATTTCGTAAGAAAAATACGGAACAAGCAAAGACTTTATCCTTCTTTTAAAATAAGTTGCAACATCATCTAAATACTTATCCTTAAACAACATCCCTGAAATAAAGAAAAACAATGCTAACTGAAAAGAATACGGCGGAAACATTCCAAATATAGAAAATTCTAAATGACCTGAAACAACAAGTAATATAGCCAATGCTTTCAATAAAGTTACTTCACCTGAAAATATTTTATCCATATCCCCTCCAATATTTAGTAGAATCATTATATAAAAAAAACAAGAAATTAAAACCAGTAAATTTAGACAATTAGATACAAGCTTAACAAAATATACCAAAAGAAACAATCTTATGCTCGAGCTCTGCATTTCAGCATTTACTTTACAAAGTATGCCACAGAGGCTAGTTCAGGATGACAAATCGGTAAGCGTAACATGATTACGTGCGTAGCACCCTTGCGGAGCTGAATTATGTAGCTTACTTTAGGATGTTATTGGTAGCGTTGTGCCCAGTGCGGCCGAGCACCCTTGATTTTTGTAAAAATATTATTAAATATGAAGTATCAAAATATAGACAGTAAAAGCCTTATACTACTTTTGATTGATTTTTTGAATAAAAGTTGATAAAAAGCAGGATAATAATGTATTATAAAATAGAGAGGTAGTATATATGCACAGTAACTTTCCACAATATGACTTAGCTTCAAGAATACAACACACAAAATTCGATTCCGGCATTGGTCGAAATATGCCAAGCTTAAGAATGGATAGAGTAGAAAAACCGGAAACACAAGATTTTAAACAGGTAATGAGCGGACTTGTTGAAAATCTAAATGCAGAAATGGAAGCTCCTGACAATTTACTGAAAGACGTTATGTCTGGAAACCAGAATGTTGATATTCATGATGTAATGACAGCAATGTCAAAATCAGAAATAAGTGTTAACATTGCAACACAAATGGTTGGTAAAGTTATTAATGCATACGACAGAGTAATGCAAATATCTGTTTAAACCTTATTAGTAAATAAAAAATATTATCAGACAGCGGGACAGAAATGGATTTTAGTAAATTATTAGAAAATAAACCTTTACTATATGGAACAATTGGAGGAATTGTTCTTGTTATTGCAGTAATAATTATAGGAATATCAATTGCTGCAAATAACGGAGGAAGTAATAATAATGTTGTTGGGGGTGAACCTTTAAAATCTAATGTGGATTTACTAACAACAGATAATATAGGAAAAGCTCTAGAAATTCAGGCTCTTCTAGCTAAGCAGGGGATAACTGTTGAAAGACAAATGGATGGTACTAAATCAAAACTAGTCCTGAATGCTAAAAATTGTTCATCATT
This sequence comes from uncultured bacterium, assembly GCA_905211505.1. Lineage (GTDB taxonomy): Bacteria > Cyanobacteriota > Vampirovibrionia > Gastranaerophilales > Gastranaerophilaceae > Zag111. The sequence continues at coordinate 7,562 of CAJMAX010000004.1, forward strand.
AACAAAAAAATGCACAATTACAGACAGAGATAATGCAATTATCACAATTGTGCAAAGCGGACTTGTGGATCAAAATGTAGGATTAGAAATTTTTGATAAAGGTGATTTTACATCAACAAAAGAAGATAAAAGAATAAGACTGGCAAGAGCAATGAACGGTGAATTAGCCAGACTTATAAAACAAATAAAACCAATCCAGAATGCAACAGTATTTATATCTATTCCTGAAAACAGCACTATGTTTGAAGATCAAAAGCCCAAAACCGCAACTGTACAGCTGGTAATGCCAATAGATGAAAAACTTGACCAGCTAAAAGTAAAAGCAATAACAAATTTACTTTTAGGTAGTGTTTCAGGATTAACAGCAGAAAACATAGCAATAACAGACACAAATGGAAATGTTTACCATAGTGTAATGAATGCAGAAGATGAAATGCTTCAAAAACTTGAAGAGAATGATAAATACATGCAGCAAAAAATATCTAAACAATTAGATAGATTAGTTGGTCCTGGAAATTATGTAGCAACAGTAAGTACGTTTTTAAGGCAAGCTCCTGTTGAAAAATTTTCAATAGAATATGATCCGAATAAAAAAGCATCTGTATCTGAACAATCTTTTACTGAAGGCTTGGGTGACAGAACACAAGACCAGAGCAAAGGTATCAATGCAGTAAGCACATATCTTCCAAATGGTCTGCCAACCGGAGGTACTGATTCAAGCCAGAACAGGAATTACTCAAGAAGAGCAACTGAAACACAATACGGGGTAACAAAAACTCAAACCAGCGAATATATAAAACCCGGTGTAGTTGAAGATGTTTCAATTGCAGTTACTTTAGATAGAAATAACTTACCGAGCGACACTACTATCGAAGAATTAAAAGAATTAATTGCCCGCGCTGCAAGTCCTAAAGTTACAGCAGAAAATGTATCTATAGCATTCACAAACTCAAATGATCCGTATTTAACACCGGACAAACAGCAAAATCTACCTAAAGTTGACGAGACAGGAAATCCTTGGTGGCTTGCGTTGATATTGTCAGGATTAGGATTAATAATTATATTTAAAGCAATATCATCAAAAGTAAAACGAATTAGAGAAGAAAACGAAATTGAGGTAGAAGCTCTACGCCAAAAGGCATTAGAACAAGAACGACAATTAAATGATATAAATTCAAGAGCAAGCCAATTGACACAAAGACAGTCTGAACTTGCTCAGGATTTGATAAATCAGCAACAGCAACGAGTTCAACAGATTCCACAATTTGATGAAAGCTTGTTGTTAGATTCTCTGGATAACATTTCCAATGAAATCACTGAAGATGCTGCTGATAATATAAAAAGCTGGATTGAAGAAGGCTCAACAAAGGAAGGTTAAAAAAGAGCAATGGCAACTAAGAATTTTGATTACGAAAGCTTTGCCCAAAATCTTGCAGCGCAGGCTCAAGATTTAGTTCCGCAAGATTTTAACGACGTGCAGAAACAATACGTAATTAATACTCTTGGGAATTTTTCATTATTATCTGGAAAAGCCCTTGCCGAAGACCCAAATTTGAATTTTAATGAAGATCAAGCAATAACAATAACTCAAATCATTGCTGAATGGTCATTTCATAAATCTGTTGACGTAATACGTTCAGGAATTCCACAGCAATACTGGGACGCTGTCATGCAAAAAATTGCATATACAATTTTTGAAATAGCAAAACAAACATTTTCTCAGGGATTACCACATGATAAAATTCTAGAACTTATCGAACATCACGTAAAAAAAAGTTATCTTGAGGCTATTACAGAATTAAAAAACAAAGGTGTGATTGATGAAGGTCTGATGGAATATGCAGCATCTCAGTCCAATATGGATAAAATGGCTCAAGAAATGCAGCAACAGCAAAATCAAACAGCTGCACAAAATGGACCAACACAGGATTATCAATCTACAGAAAACAATCAACCTGCGGACTTTCCAAAAGTAGACTCAAAAGTCTTAAAATTAGCAACAGTAGCTATGCTGTTCAAAAAGATGAATCAGGATAAAGTCCAGACAATATTAAATAAATTTGATCCGGATGATGCTCAAGCTGTCATAAAATATATGAGAATACCTGATTTACAAGACAGAATCGGAGCTCACAATGCTCTAAGGTGCTTGCAGGAAATAAAAACATCACTGCCAAAACCTACAGATTTGAGTCCAAATAGAATTATCCAAAAGTTGAAAATTTTCACATCAAAATATTCAAGTAAAGAAATAGATACAATATTGATTAGAGAGAGAGTTGGGGTCAAACGCCTTGTATTTAACGCAATAGAGGGGAAATATTATGACAAAATGCCCCCTAAAGTTGCAAGCATTGTTGCCTCACACTTGCAAAATAGTGTATAATAATGTTGTATCATGATTATAAAAAAGAAACGAAAAATATCAGTTGATGAGGGAGTAGAGCAAGTAGTTCCAAATCAAAACAGGGAAGAAGTCGAGTCTAATCAAAATGAAAAAGATATCGACTTATTTGACCTTGATAATATAGACTTCAAACAACGCCAGGAACGTAGAAAGGGCGACCGTCGCAGAGGTTTTCGCAGAATTGACGATAGAAATTTGATATCCAGAGCTAAAGAAGAAGCTAATTCCATTCGAGAAGCTGCCGCTAAAGAAGGTTATCAACAAGGCTTACAGGCTGCAGATGATGACTTACAAAGAGTTCGAGAATCTTTAGAGTCTTTTTTAAATGCAAAACAGGAAGTTTATGAAGCTATTGCTCCAGATGTTCTTGAAATAAGTCTTGATATAGCAAAAAAAATCATTAAAAAAGAAATGTCTGAAAATCAAGAAATATTGCTTGATAATATAAAAGATATTTTAAAAAGTCTATCTAAAGAAGAAACAAAAATAATGCTGAAAGTCAATCCGTCTCAAGCAGCAATGCTGAAGCAAGAAATTCCTGAAATAATGAACTTTGCAGGACTGGAAGCTAAGGTTATCATTGTACCTGATGAAAACACAATGGAAGGTGGCTGCATGCTTACAACCTCAAACGGAGTAATTGATGCAACCATAGAAACACAGTTAGAAATAATAAGTGAAGCATTGAAGGGAATTTAATGGCAGCACCGGAGGGAAATGCAAATCCAATAAGTGAAATATTTATGGCAGTCTTTGTACTGTTCCTTTTGATTATCCTACTTGTAGAACTGCCGAACTGGGTAATCAATACCTGTATTTGCTTGAATATAACTCTTGGAATTGTATTACTAATGTTTGCATTATATGTCCAAAAAACACTTGAACTATCCTCATTTCCATCAATTATTTTGATTGGTACAATGTTCAGACTTGTATTATCAATAGCTTCAACCCGTCTAATTCTTGCAAAAGGAGAAGCCGGAGAGGTTATACACGCTTTCGGGACTTTCGTAACCGGCGGAAATATGATTGTCGGCGGGGTTATTTTCCTTATTATTACAGTTGTGCAGTTTATGGTAATTACCAAAGGTGCAGAACGTATCGCAGAAGTATCCGCACGTTTTGCTCTTGATGCAATGCCGGGTAAACAAATGACCATTGATGCTGACTTTAACGCAGGTCTGATATCTCCGGAAGAAGCTACAAAAAAACGTGAAGACCTCTCCAGAGAATCAAGTTTAATGGGTTCAATGGATGGTGCCATGAAGTTCGTAAAAGGGGATACCATCGCGGGTATTATTATTGTTATTATAAATATTGTTGGCGGACTATGCGTTGGTTGCTTAATGAACCAGATGGCTATAGGGGACGCAGTTTCAAAATATACAGTATTAACAATAGGTGACGGTCTTGCCTCACAGGTGCCATCACTATTGATGTCAATTGCTGCAGGTATTTTTATGACCCGTGCATCAGCAGCCAGCCCATCATTAGGTTCGGACGTTACAGCTCAAATCACAAGCAAACCTTATGCGTTGTTTTTTGCAGCTGCATTTTTATTACTTCTGGCATTTACAGGTCATACATGGTTCTGGCAGGGAACAGGTCTTCCGCCCTTACCATTTTTGATAATGGCAATAGCAATATTTATTGCAGGTTTCCAGGTATTAATCAATGCAGATGTTCAATCTCAACTTGGACAGTTAGAAAATGTACGACAAAATATGCAGGATCTTGTTAACCCTAACAGAATGTATGAACGTTTAGGGGTTGATATCCTAAGCTTGCAGGTTGGTTCAAATCTGCTTGTCATAGCTGACCCTGATCAAGAAGGACAATTGCTGGCAAAAATAGCAGCACTGCGCCAAAGGGTAACTGATGAACTGGGATATATTCTGCCAAACATAAGAATTATGGACTCATCAGCTCTTGATGCTAATGAATATATGATTTCGATTCGTGGTAACACAGTAGCTACAGGTTATGTATACCCCGGTAAATTCATGGTAATTGCTGACCAATGGGACTCAATGAAAAAAGAAGTTCCTGAAGATGCAATTATCGGCATAGACCCTACATATCAAACTCAAGCTTACTGGATTAATCAGGAAGATGCAAAATCAGCAAGATTAGTTACTGCAGTAGATGCAACAGATGTTATAGTTACACACTTACAGGAATGTGTAAGAAAACATGTAGATGATGTTATGACCAAAACAGATGTTCTTAAACTTATGGAACTTGTTCGTTCTCAAGATCCTACTCTTGTTAATGACCTTGTACCTACAATTATTTCGACAAGTGATTTACGTAAAATTTTTGTTAACCTGATACGAGAAAAAGTTTCCATAAAAGATATTATGTTTGTATTTGAAAGACTTTGCGATTATGCAAGATTTTCAAAAGAACCGGATATATTATCAGAAAGATTAAGAGCGGCTCTGGGTAGACAAATTTGTCTATCAAACGTTCAGGATGACAAAGTATTATATGCTCTAACCCTATCTCCTGAATGGGAAAAAACACTTGATGACAGCTGCCAAAGAACAGAACTTGGTACAATGTTTTTACTTAATCCGGTTCAAGTACAAGAACTTATTGAAACAACAGCGACAACCCTTATGAGAGCACACCAGACCTGCGGGAAACAACCTGTAGTGCTATGTTCTCCTAGAATAAGACTTCCGCTGTATCAACTTTTAGAACGCCACATACCTACAATTGTTGTAATTTCATACTCAGAACTTATTACAGATATCAAAGTTGAGGCAATCGATACAATAGGCGATGCATACATCACCGACTAGAGAATAATTGCCATCCCATTGAGATGTGGAGTGCTTTATGAAACAAATTTTTCTATTTATAATAACAATTTATCAATGGTTTTCAAAATTTACACCTAAAGTGTGCAGGTTTTACCCGACCTGCTCAGAATATACAAAACAAGCAATAATAAAATATGGAGTATTAAAAGGCGGATGGCTTGGCATAAAAAGGATTTGCCGCTGTCATCCTGGAAACCCTGGAGGATATGATCCGGTACCTTAAATACTAATTTCTTAAGTGTTTTTAATACCTCTTTAATATTATTTGGATTGTAAATATTTGTAAAATATAAAAATAGAACTCTAAAGTTTAAATAAAGAAAAACCGACATTACCAATGTAGTTACGAAAATTGAAAGAGGTCATCTAATGGATTTTAAATTTAATGAAACAACATTATTAGAACACAAAAACAACAACTCAAATGATACTAACACTTATATGATTATTTCAAAAGCACCAACAGTTAAAGATGATGAAATGCAAAACGTAATTGAAATCATTGATGAATCAGGACGTGAAGTAAGCTGCACTTACGATAAATTTGTAGAAATATTTGATGAAAAAGGTTTGTCAGGTTTTATCCTGTAATTTAAAAATTTAAATTTGGCTGAAATATGAAAAAGCAAAAGAGATACTTTCATAAGTATCTCTTTTTGTAATGTATGTAAATATTTATGATAAGATAATCATATGAAAGATTTCAAACACTACACTGTAATGAAAAATGAAGCCGTTGATGCTCTTGAGTGTCAAAACGGGAAAATATATATTGATTGCACTCTCGGTGGAGGCGGACATAGTGAATTAATTTTACAAAGAATTTCACCTGATGGAAAACTTATTTCTTTTGATATAGACCAAGATGCGATTGATGCTGCAACTGACAGACTTAAAGATTACAAAAATTTAACAATTGTAAAAAATTCTTATACTAATATTAAGCAAGTTTTAAAAAATCTTGGCATAGAAAAAATTACAGGTGGAATTTTATTTGATTTAGGCGCCTCATACCACCAGTTGACAAAACAAGAAAGAGGTTTTTCGTTTTCTAAAGAAGCACCGCTGGATATGAGATTCAATACAGATTCAGACTTTTCTGCATACGATGTTGTAAACAGTTACAGTGAAGAAGCTTTAGTAAAAATATTCTCTGAATATGGAGAAGAACGATTCTCTAAACGAATTGCAAAAAAAATAACAGAACAAAGAAAAATAAAAAAAATAGAAACGACAACAGAATTAGCAGACCTGATTATTAACAGCACCCCGAAAATAAAATCGTCTATACACCCTGCAACAAGAGTGTTTCAAGCAATTAGAATCGAAGTAAATCAAGAGTTACAAAATGTTAAAAACACTTTAAATGATGTATTGGATTTATTAGACTTTGGTGCTATAATCAGTGTAATAAGTTTTCACTCATTAGAAGACAGGGTTGTTAAGCAAATATTTAAATATCACTCAACACGCTGTCATTGCGAAAAAAATCAAATGATATGCCACTGTCCGCCACCAATTCTAGAATTGGTAAACAAAAAACCGATAATGGCATCGGAGCAGGAGATAAAAGAAAATCCACCGTCAAGAAGTGCAAAATTGAGAATTGCAAGGTGTATAAAAAAATAAAGGGTAGTACAAAAGAGTTTATTGGCAGGTAGTTTAGGGAATGAATTTAACAGCGAGAGTTATATTAGAAGAACAAGAGTTATTATATAGACAAAGCAGTTACGTAAATAATCCGATAAAAGAAGAAGAAAATCCTGTAATTGAAGGATACTTTTATCAAGCAAAACCGATAACAATAAAAGAGATGGTTACACGAAAGATTAACAAATCTCTATGTTTTTGTTTAATGTTTACAATTGCAGTTACATTTGTAAGTTATTATGTTGCAATGAATTATGAGGCCAAATTGAATAATCTTGATAATGAAATTGTTAGGCTGAATACAGAAAATCAAGATTTACAGGCAGAATTAGACAGATTAAAATCATTTAACAACGTAGATAACAAAATTGAAGAATACAATCTTCTTCAAAAAGCAGACAAAGTTATTGAAGTTACAGCATTAAATGCAAAAAATACCGTAGTTACCCCGACTAAAACTGCTTCCAGCTCATTTAATTGGGCTATTGGCTACTAAATTTAAACATCGAAAAAACTGAGATATTTGAAGTATCTCATCAAAACCTTTCAAAAGATTTCGAGCTTTTGTCTCATAATACGATTATCCAACTAGTTATAGAGATCTAACAGATTGTCCTAGGAAACTCGTTTCTGCGAACCTAAATCTTTGAGCCTCTAAGCATAAGAGATTTTTTCCATAATTGGAATAAATCCAAATAAATAATAAACTTTTCGGGTATCCCACTCATAAATTTTTAGAATTGTAAAACCAAAAAATTTCACACAATCTTTACGTCTTATTAAATTTCTTGGACGTGAAGTTAAATTATGCGCTCTGAAAAATTTTAAAACCTTATCTTTTGAAATAAGCGAATCTTTTCTTTTTTTATCAGATTTTCGCATAGTTTTTACTGTAGAATTATAATTAGTCCAATAGTGATAGCAGGTATTTGGAACAGTCACCAGCTTATTCGAAAAATAAACAGCTCTTGTCACAAAATCGACATCTTCAAAAAACATCCCTTCAATGAACCTTAAAGAAATTTTATCCAAAAATTCACGTCTATATACTTTATTCCATACGTAACACATATCCGGAACTCTTGCCACATCAATCTTTTCCTGAGCTAATGTATATACCTCTTCTTTGGTATATTTTATCCTAAATTTCTGTCCATGGTTATGCACTCGAAGGATAGAAGCACATGCAACATCTGCATCATACTTAATAGAGGCAGCTAAAAGTTTTCCAAAATAATCAACCTCAACCCAATCGTCAGAATCAACAAACGCAATATAATCACCTGTTGCTTTATCCAGTCCTACGTTACGAGCTTTACTTTGTCCTGAATTTTCCTGTGTAAAAACTCGTATTCGGTCATCTTTTTGTGCAAACTCATTACAAATATGCAAACTATTATCTTGTGAACCATCATTTACTAATAATATTTCAAGATTTGAATATGTTTGCTCCAGCAAACTAGTAATACATTTATCTAGAAATGGTTCTGCATTATAAACAGGCACTATTATACTTAATTTTTTGTCTTCTTCCAGCATATAAAAATTATCTCAAATTCAATTTATTAATGACATTACCCAGTTGTCTAATAAAACTGCCCGAATGGCTAATATTTTAAAATAAGTAACAAATTTATACATACTTTCGTATAAAAAATACCATACTTTAGTAGGAATTTTTTAAAACAGGACTAAAGTTATTTAAATTTATGCCGTATATAAAAAAGAAAGCATGTATTCAAAAGGATAAATTATGGTAAAAGAAGAGAAAAAGCAGGTAGGAGTTTCATTATTTAGTCAATCAGAGAATTTAATAGGTGGAGATCCTATTGAAGAAATGTTTGCACTAAATCTTGGGGATTTCATATCTGAAAGTCTTATATCAGAAGATCTTGCAAAAAAAATCAGTACTAAAGCAAACAAAAAAGAGAGATTAAAAAACCAGTTAAAAGAATTAACTGATATTTACTCCTCAAAAAATACACTTTGCGTTCTAAATTTCTCAAAACATGAAGAAACTGCAATATACTCTTCTATTGCAAAATCAATAGTACAAATGATTGAGGTAGAGGAATGTAAAATTACTCTTATAAAAGACAAGAAAGAATTAACTATTGTTGGAGCTTCTTCAACAAACTCAGAAAATTTTAATACAACAATTGAAGAATTATTGCATTCTGATATTATTGCAAAAAACAATACAATTACTATCCCTATGAGAAATTCAACACTTCCAATAGGTGCAATAGAAATAAAATTCACGCAAAAACTTGAAGAAGATTATCTTGAACTGGTTATAAGTATTGCAAATCTATTGGGAACAACAATTACTTTACAAAATCAAGTTGAGGAAACCAATAAACTTATTGAAAATGCTGAAACTTCGGAAGTAGAATTAAAACAGGCGCGAGCAGAACTAACTGCATTGATTGGAGATTTATGCGACTATCAGCAGAATTTTGTAGAATCACTTGCAAATGCGTCTGACAGAAAAGGACAATACACAGTATCTCATTCACGAAATACTGCCAAAACAGCACGAGGAATCTGTAAAAAACTTGGATTAAATGAAAAAACAACAGATTTAATTTACTATGCCGGATTATTACAAAACATTGGTAAAATCACATTACCGGAAAAATTATTTGCAAATAACGGCAAACTTTCTACTGACGAATTTGAAAAAATCAAAAATCACACCAATGTAGGTGTAAATTTACTTATGAATATAAACTTTTTATCAGAAGTTGTCCCATATATTACATACCAAACGGAACGAGTAGATGGTTCAGGAACTCCAGAGGGTCTAAAAGGGCAATCTATACCTTTAGGTTCAAGGATTATTGCTGTAGCTGATGCTTATTCTGCAATGACGTCAGATAGGCCGTTTAGAAAAGCAATGGCTTCAGATAAAGCTTTAGAAATAATAACCTCCGAAACCGGAACTAAATGGGATAAAGATGTAGTAAATGCTTTATTACAAGTTATAAAATAACAAAAAAAGAAGTGCACTTTTCAAGCACTTCTTTTTTTTACAAATAAAAAATTTATTTTAATGTTTTTGTTTCAATAAACTCAGTATTAGGTGAGAATTCGCTATTGACACCATTCATGTCCAATTTATTTACAATATTAGCACGTTTTTTACGGAATAACATATCAACAAACGCTTCTAAACGCGTAACAAAACCAGCCTCACCGGTTTGTTCATCAATTGTTAGGTTTAACAACGGTTTACCAAATTGTTTTGCTCTACGGGTGATTCTTTCAACCATTAAAGAATCCGGCCCGCAACCAAACGCAGTAATAGTTATTACACCATCAACTTTATTATCTTTTAGATAATGTCCGGCACATCCTGTCATTTCATCTTCATTTGCCCAGTATTTTTCATTACCTAAACTTGCAATACCTTCATCCAGTTGCTCTGAAGATAACTGCAAAGCTGTACAAACTTTAACATCCATACTTTCAAGCTTGTCGAAAATTTTCATACAAACACGTTCGTCATAAATGTTATAACCATGACCTACAAGTGCTATAGATATAGGATATTCTTTTGTAGTGTTTGCAATAACAACCTTGCCTTGAAGTGCATAACTCAAAGCCTTAGGATATGACATACCGGATTTTGTCATAACATAAAAATTGTTATAGCATCTCCATCCTGCTTTTGAAGCTCTCTTTATTAACTTCATATCAGTTATCCCAAAAGGTTTTACCGCTTCAGCAAGGAATTCATATAAACCTTGATTTTTCTCAGATTTATCCAATGTAGCTTCCACCATCGTAAATTTTTCTTTAACAACATTGCGCACCAAATCCGGCAATCCTCTGATTTTTGAACAATTATAAATTTTGTTGTCAATAGATTGCAATGATGGAACTAAAATTTTGTCCACACCTTTGTGGATTAAATTCAAAATATGCCCAATATAAACTTTAATCGGCAAGCAAGTTTCAGTTACAACAAGAGCTGCTCCATCAGACATAGTTTGCTTTGTAGTAACATCTGATAACACTATTTTAATACCAAGATCATTGAAAAATCCGAAATAAAACGGATAATTGTTATAAAAAGACATTGCTCTCGGTATACCTATTACTTTTTCATCATTTTTTGAATTTGTCATGACTAAATCCCTAATATTCTTTACTATATATATAATAGCTCAAAAAAATAATTTTTGACAGCAATTGTGTATTTATTTAATGTTTTGCGTATAAATAAAAAATTTATTAAGGAGCAGCGGAATATATTTTGAATGTAATGCACTAAAATCAAAAACAAATTCATTGATTCCCGCTTTATATAATTCTTCAACAGAGGAAAAATCATCTAATATCGAATCCTCAAACATATGCATTCTACAAAAACCATCACAAACAAAAGGATATATCTTCTTTAATGACGGATCTTTCAATGCATACCAGCCGTTATGACACGGCGCCTTACAAGAAAGCCTGGACACAACAGCACTATCATTATTCAAAGGACACAAGCCCATACTTGAAACCCTTATGTTACCACCTATAGTATATTTTCGATTTGGAATATCATTTTTTATTTTTTTCAATGTCCGAATTGCAGAATGATAATCTTTAAACGAAGAAAAATCTACAGTATCGATATGAGCTAAACTATTTAAACATTTTATTGACATACTATTCAACAAATTTATCCCCTGCCCTATTTCAAAAGGAATCTCGTTTATTTCAGCATCATTTATAAAAGTCCAGAAAAAACCAATATTATTAATAATCAAAGAGTCCGGAGTTGGAGATGCCAACAGCAGACTTTTTTCATACTCGTAAACTCTGTCAAAATCTCGTTCAATTAAGATATTCGGAGTAGACAACTGAAATCTTATATCGTATTTTTTACAAAAACGTTTTACTTTATTAATTACAGCCGAAAAACTACTATTAGCTAAATCGCTTGTTGAAACAATTTCACCATATTCAATTGAATATACAGGATTTCTTCCAATCTTTTTTATATATTTTTCAAGTTCCGCAATTTGATTTAAACCTGTTAATCTTAAATTCAAACGATACTTATCATTCAGACATAAATCTTTTGGAGTTCGAACTCGTTTTATATCCCAGTCAAAACTCTGAATATTTCTGCTGAATTTAAAATCTTTCCCTTCTGCGCTGACCATATCTCCGGAAAAATGATTAGTCTGATAAATACATTTTCTTACGTGTTTAAAAGGAAGCTTTTGATTTTTAAACAACTTTGGCTTATCCAAAATTTTCTCAATCAATTCAATTCCTTCCAATATATCCTCAGAAGTTTGGAATTTACCTTTAATAATCACATTATCAATAGCTTTAAGCTTAATAATATCTTCAGCGCACCAAGGCAAGTTGTCCGAATCAATAGCCAGTGGGAGTTTTGTAAACTGTTTAATCTTTGCAATATTTTTTAAATAGATTTCTTCAGTTATGATAATTCCGTCAATTTTATGGAAGCTGTTCATAAAATCAATTCCGGCAAGGTTATGAATATCAAAATAAGAATCTATAATAACCTTAAAAGGCAGTTTAAAGACTTTTATTGCCTCAAGAACCGCATAACTATTTATATAAATTCCATCAATACCGGAACTCTTAAGATATTTTAGAAACTTCTTAATTTCCGGGAGCTCTTCTTCTACTATACTGTGCTTAAAATTAACAAAAATATTAGAACCGCACCGCCTTGCAGTTTCGACAAACTCCTTTATATATTCAAAATTTCCGTTTAAAAATTTACTGTAATAAACATAATAATCTCTACAACGTGTAGATTTAGAAAAAACAACTATATCTTCAGGCTTTTTAACAGGTGCAGTAATAATAATCTCTTTCATAAATTTATTATAACATACGTGCAAAACTTTTTTGTAAACAAATGTAAAGATAAAAGTACTCAAAAAAGCAATTTTGAAAATCAAAAATACTTTATAGAAATATAAGGAATATCTAGGATATATTTTTTACAGGAACAGGATATAAAATCAATAGGGAGGACAACGGATGGGCGTTGGAGCAGAAGATTACATCGATAAGATGCTAGTCCAAAAATATCAAGAAGAACGAGTTGACAACCACGATAATATGGAATCAATGGTTGATCCCAATAAAATGCTGGAAGCGATGAATGATTATGCAGCAACTTTGCGTAACATGATGGAACTCCGCCAGCGATTAAATATTGCATGCTATGCCATAAATGCAAGAACCGCAAGGTATCAAAAATCTTTAGGGCAGCATTAGAAAAGCTTTGTGTTGAATTATCTCTATTTTTGGTAAAATAAAATAGAACATAAGGAGACACGCAATGGGAAAAATTATCCTGGGCTCTTCTTCTCCCAGAAGAGCTGATATTCTAAAAAAACTAAAATTGGATTTTCAAATTATTCCGTCTTCATATGTGGAACCACATAACAAGACGGATTTCTCTTATGCTTTTGTGGAAGAGTCAGCCTATAACAAGGCCCTTTTTGTTGCTCGTGAACTAAAAAATGAACAGCATCTGGTTATTGGAGCAGATACTATTGTTGTTATAGATAACAAAATTCTTGAAAAGCCAAAAGATTACAACGACGCAATTAGTATGCTGAAAAAACTCTCCGGGAAAACACATTTCGTTGTAACTGCGGTTGCCATTATAAATTCAGAAAACATGGAACATCTTACCAAATCGACAACCACATTTGTAACTTTTGAAAGTCTTACATATAAACAAATTATCGATTATATAGAAGAATTTAAACCTTTTGATAAAGCAGGAGCTTACGGAATTCAAGAACTGCCTGCAGGATTTGTAAAATCCGTTGACGGCTCTTTAGACAATGTCATTGGCCTACCGTCAGAAACATTACTCCAATTATTAAAAAATTTTGATTCGCCCATTGACAAAAATGCAAAATATAGAAATAATTAATATGGTATAAAACTTTAAGGATTGGTTTAATGAGTTTAAAAAAAGCATTCTCTTTGGCAGAAGTCCTAATTACACTGGGCTTAATAGGAATAGTAGCAGCAATGACAATTCCTGTTTTGTTTTCCAATATAAATAATGCAAAATTCAGAAATCAATTTAAAAAATCAATATCTACACTAAACCAAGCTGCACTAATGGCTCAAGCTCAATATGAGTACAATTTTGCCGGAACATCAGAAAAATGTCCAAGTGATAAAGCTACAGCAGCCTCACAACATCCGGACGAACACATGACATTTTGTGCAATACTAAACGGAACATTGACAGGTCATACTTATCAAGGACGTGTTGGTGATTTACAAAGAGTTGAAAGAGGTCAAAATGTAGGAACCTATACACTGGTAAAAAAAGATACAATTAAAGATGATTATTTAAATTACCTAAGTTATTCTTTAGCTGATGGTGTACTAGTAGCTTTTGACCCTAATGCTGCAGGATGCGAACTATCAATAGGAAACAGATTACAACAAGCACTTTTTTCAGGCCCTGTAGGAGGAAACGACTTATCTCACTGCATGGGATTCATTGATGTTAATGGCGTCACTTTACCTAACACAGAAGTATCTTGCACAATGGGTACAAACAAAGTTGATGCCGGCTCGGGATGTATAGTAACAAATAATTCTGGCCGCTTATCAGATGTATTTCCTGTTGTATTCCATGATTCTACCGTTGAACCTGCTTCAGGAGCTGCAATGTATATACTTGATAGTACAAAATAAAATTATACAACTATCAATCTAACATATACAATGACATAAATACAGAATGACAACATTACGTTTCTTAATTTCACTAAAATTTATAGCCAATCGGAACATCGAAATAATAAAAAGAAGGAATGGGGTTTAAACCATTCCTTCTTTTACAGCTTTAACTGCAGCCTGCACTCTATCATTTACACACATTTTTTGCAAAATAGAACAAACATGAGCTTTGGCTGTGTGCACACTCACGATCAACTCTTTTGCAATTTCTGTATTACTCTTACCTGCAACAAGATGTTTTAAAACCTCAAATTCCCGTTCAGTCAAAGGAATCCTTGCTTGATCAGAAAGCTTATGCCCAAGTAACCCTACATTATCAACTTTTGGAAAAGCTTTTAAAGCAAGCTTTGCAACAACTGAATCAATCCAACAAACACCCTGGTAAACATCTCTTATAACATCAGCAAGCTTTGCTGGATCAATATCTTTCAAGCAATAAGCATTTGCACCTGAACTTAAAGCTGCAACCACCTCTTCTTCACGGTCATGAGATGTTAAAGCTACAATTTTAATATCATTAGACAATTCTCTAATTTTAACCATTGCTTCAATACCATTCATCGTAGGTAAACCTAAATCCATTAATACAACATCAGGGTTTAGTTTTTCAATTTGTTTCAAACCATCAATAGCATCTTCAGATTCTGCAACGACCTCCATATCAGGATTAGCATTTAATGCACATCTTAGCCCCACACGAGTCAACTTAAAATCCTCTACAATTACAATTGAAATTTGTTTTTGCTTTGTTTCCATGTTTTTAATCTCCATAAACTCTAATAATAAAAATCCCCTGATTCATTATCTATAACTGTATAGCTTAAACATTTTTATTCTATTAGCTGACTAGGTAATATTCTCATGTTGCAATATAAAAATTTTCTTATGGTATAATTTTTGATTATAGGGAGATATTTATGTTAGATTTTTTATTTGCAAAGAGAGAGCAGGAAACTGCAAAAGATGTAGAGCTTAATAGAATTTACGAAAAACTAAAAGAAGCATATCCGTTCGACAATATTCCGGAAATCCGAAAGAAATATCTGTCAATGCATATTCAAAAATACGGATACCTCACATACTCATTCCAAAAAGCACAAGATGAACTGACAAATGAAGAGACATTGTTTGCGCTGGAAGAAAAATGGAAACAGAATAATATATTTTCCAATAATAAATTTACATTTAAAAACAATCATATTAGTGTCCTTGCAAGACATCAAGAAAAGAATTCAGACTGGTTCAAAAAAGAAGGACATAATATAAAACTAATTAATCTTGCAGCACTTGGTAACGGAAACAAATCGGAAACTCCCGGCAAATTTTTTGATTGGCTTAAACAATTACTAATTTTACCAACAGGTAATATTGCTAATAAAATCTATAATACAACAATATATCTTATCCCGTTCCACCCGAGAGAATTTGGATGTGCATATCTTCCAAAAAGCAGTGAAGTAAGTGAAAAATTAAAAGATACCGAAATTGAAAGAATTACGGGCTTAGATGCAAAACAACAGCTCCAAACATTTATACAAATGGCACAACTTGCCGGTCACCCAGTCATTTACGACATACTTCCTCAAACCGGAAGATTTTCAAAGTTTGTACTGGCAAACCCACAAGTTGCCCGCTGGTATGATATCACAGAATTACAGAAACAACTATTAACAAAAGTAGATGAAGTTGCCGAGTTTTTATCAAAAGACCACGATAAAGACGATATTCAAATTGCAAAAGACGTATATATTCAACGTCTGCAAGGGAATTCAGGAGACTTGAGTCCTGCATTCCAAGAATTATACAATAATTTTGAAGGTATAATGATTGAGCATAAAAAAGCTTTCTCAAACGCCATGCTAGAAAGAACATACCAACAAAAAATCCACAAACGAGTAAAAGAACTTGTCGCAAAAATTCATGAATTTAAAAATGATAAAAAAATATTAAATGAAGAAGATATAACCAAACAAGTAGAGACCATTCAACTTTTAATAAATGAAGGCCTATGGCCGGCACCGGGCGGAGCATGGTGCTCAGCAGGAGTTCCTGTGTATGACGGAATGAGCGAATGCGGAGGCTATCCGACATTCAAGCACTTTGACTTCAAAGGAGATGATGTTACAGCATTTGCAAATCTTGATTGCCAAACTCCATACTATTTTGTAAATCTGGAAAACGGAAAATTTAATGAAGATGTAATAGATTTATTTATCAATAACATGAAAAAATTGCAAAAAGACTATAACTTTGATGGGTTCAGAGTAGACCATATTGACCACATTGTAGATGAAGTTTCTGAACAAAACGGCAGACCAATTAGTTATAGAGCCCCTAGATATGTACTAAATAAACTTAATACCGCAATGAAGAAAAAAATTCCTTACTTTGGAACTCTTGCAGAATATATGCTATGGGATAATTACTACAAAGAATACCATCAGGATATGAAATTTGATATATTATGGGGTAATGATATTATATGTCAATTCGATAAAACTCCAGAAAAAATCCTGGAAGATAACCAGTACCTGTCAAACTATAATACTAAATTTAAAAAAGGAAATATGTTATCCATCCTAAAAACATACAATAATCAAGATGGTGAATTCCATTGTATAGACCAGTATCCTGCTCAGTTAGGCGAAAACGGAGCTCTATACAAATGGGCAAAATATAAACTTTTACCTGGTGGTAAATACGCCCAAAGACCAGTGATGTATGTTGATGGAGATGAAAGTTTCACCTGTGGCGGAGTAGAATACACTATTGGCGAAGAAGTAGCCATGAAACGTTCAAATAACGAAAACTTCTATACAAAATTTGACGCACTCGACCGATTTGTAAAAAACAATAGTATCATTACAGGCGGAGAAGCACAAATCATAGTTGAAGATGATGACGGATACAGCGCCTGGTTAATAACAAGAGAACCATCAAGAAAAGCGTATTTAGTTGTCTCAAACCATAAATATCCGACAGAAAAAGTTACTAAAACCGCAATAACAGGCGAATCCTATAAAGAAATCATAGAAGGTTATGCAATATTTGACAAACAAATACACATTCCGGGTGATTATAATCTAAAATACGAGTACGTAATAAATGAAAAGGATTATGAAGCTCAAGAAATCGAAAATACAGAAAGTATACATTTTGAAAAACTTGAACCTGGAGAGTTTAGAATATTTGAACTCGAACGTGGTTAATACAAGATTTAATAGACAAACACGAGCCCCTGAACTTATTTGAGGGGCTTTCGTTATCAATATCCGGAACAATCAATTTGTCGTGCTGAACCTCAACCTGTCCAGCTAATTAACAACCCATCATCTTGAACTCCAAATGTCACCCTGAACTCGTTTCAGGATCTCTTGTAACTGTCATTCTGAGCGTATGCGAAGAATCTATTTCAGGTACTTCGGCTATGCCTCAGTATGACTCTATCTCTTACTTTAGGTAAGTATATCACACTGAACTCGTTTCAGGGTCTCGAAAAAACAGATTCTGGAACAAGTTTAAAATAACGAGGGAACAATCGCGCCCAAATATTACAAAACCGTTACATTATTGCCATATTTAAAAATTTATTTACATTATGTAACAATCTCCAAAGAGCAATAATATCAGGAAAAAATCATTTTTTTGGCAACCAAAATAACCCAAAAGTATTAATTTTATTAGATTAATGTTATTTGACTAGTACATTTGGGTTTAATAAACTTGTAGCTAAAACTTGAGGATTAGACATCAAAAATGAATAGAACAATCAATACTGGATAATAAATTTAGTCCGTCAACCCCACTTATGCACTCAACCCCGAAAGCATATCAACATAACCAAACCGCGAGAAGAAATCGAAAAATCATTCAAATGGTTGACAGACTTTAAAAAAAATAGTAATATAATCGTTATGTAAAGCGTATGTTATAGTTTTATTTAAAAGAAAGGTGAAAAGATTATGACAAAAAGATTCGGTTTTACTTTGGCAGAAGTATTAATCACATTAGGTATCATTGGTGTAGTAGCTGCTATGACTATCCCAACATTGATTTCTAACACTAACGGTGCAAAATTCCGTTCTCAATTCAAAAAAACATTATCTACATTGAACCAGGCTGGTTTGATGTCACAAGCGCAATATGATTTTGACTATGCTGGTACAACAGTAGCTTGCCAAGCAGATCAAGCTGCTGGTGCTGCAGAACACCCAGATTCAGTAATGTCATTCTGTGCAATCTTAAACGGTACTCTAACCGGTCAAACTTATCAAGGTGTTGTAAGTAATATTAAACGTAATAACAATGGTACTCAAGTAGATTACGCTATCGTAAGACCAGCAGGTAATAAGTATCAAGGTGTAATTCCTGGAGATGCAGAGAGTAAATATCTTGCTTACACATTAGCAGATGGCTCAATTGTTGCATTTGACCCTACAGCTCAAGGTTGTGAGTTACCTATCGGTACTCAAATGAATAATACTGTATTAGGACAAGAATTAAAAGATTGCAAAGGTTTCATTGACGTAAACGGTGCAACATTACCTAACAGAGAAGTTACTTGTACTACTGGTGACAAAGCTACAGAAAACGTACAAACTCCTTGTGCAGTTAAAAATGATGCAAACCACATGACAGATATCTTCCCAATCGTATTCCACGATGCAACTGTTGAACCGGCATCTGACGCTGCTAAATATGTATTAACAACTTCAAAATAGTTAGTTGATAATAAAAGTTTAATAGCTTTTAACACAGAGGAGAGCAAATGTTCTTCTCTGTGTTTCTATTTATAAAAGAACCTGCAGAATACCATCCTGAGCTTCAAATCTGTCATCCTGAACTTGTTTCAGCATCTCTTGTAACTGTCATTCTGAGCGTATGCGAAGAATCTATTTTAGATACTTCGGCTATGCCTCAGTATGACTCTATATCTTACTTTAGGTAAGTATATCACCCTGAACTCGTTTCAAGATCTAATAACAAATTCCTGTCACATTTTAATATAATATTGCGTAAAAATGAAACAAACGTTATAATATCAATATGAGAATAAGAAGATTAACATATTTTGACTATCCAAAATTAAAACGTCTTATTTCGTATCTTTGCACAGATGAAAATGACAAACTGGCAAAATCTCTAATGGAAGAACCTATTGGATATATTAATGCACTAATGCCACTGTCGCTAAAATTTAAATCCGAATCATTTATTCTCATTGATAATAATGAAATCCTTGGTCTTATTACAACAGCTTGCACACCGGGAAATCCTTATAAAATAAATATTACACGTCTTATATTTAAAGAAAACCTTTATGACATAGGACAAAAACTTGTTGAATTTGTAATTCAAAAGCTGGGTGGAAAAGGTGCCACATCATTTACCGTAACTATAGATGAATGCCACGATGAACTTTTTAATTTATTCATTAATGGCTGCGGATTTAGACAATGTGCATCAGAAACACTATGGAAAATAGACAAACCAAAACCTGAAAAATCACCTTTACACTGGAGATATGCTCAAAATTCAGATGCAAAAGAAATTGAAAATCTTTATAATTCCGAATTGTTTAATATGTATAAACCATCTTTACTACGGGATAAAAAAGAATTTCAAGAACCGTTGTTTAAAGGTTTTGTTGATTACTATAAAACCAGAATTATTCTTGAAGAAAGTAATAGAATACTTGGCTATTTATCAATAACAACAAGGGATAACCTGAATTATATTCTTGATATAACTACCAATAGCGGTTATGAATTTGACTATAATGAAGTTATCAATATCTTATTATGCGAAATTGCAAGAAAGAAAAAAGCTTTTTATCCGCTAATCAAACAAAAAAAATACACTAAGAACTATGAAAAATTTGAAAATTACTTAAAATCAAAGGATTACTACCCTATACAAACACAGCAAATACTGGTAAAAGACTACTATAAACCAGTAAAAGAGGAATCTCAAGACTGGAAAGTATTTATCCTTGGAGAAAACCAGATTACAACAAATTAATAAACTGTCCAAAAGGTGAAATTCCGAAATCCCAAGTAGGACAAGAAAATCACGTTTCATAAACTCAACTAAATTTCTAGTCAATTCTGAATGCCAGTCCTCACCGAACGGGGTACTATGCTACTAACAGTTTCGTGATTTGTTTTGTAAGAATTTATCATACTGAACCTCAAATCTGTCATCTTGAACTCCAAATTTGTCATCCTGAACTTGTTTCAACACCTAAAAATTTACATTTTCCGAACCAAGTTCGGAAGGATGCCCTAATGAGGATAAATACAGCGCATCATCATTGCGAGGGGATAACCTCGGTGCTCCACTTATAAATATTTTCAGATTATTAGTGGAAATAATCCCAGCTTCATGATACCATTAACAGATAGAAAGAAATCGAGGTACGGGTATGGACAATTTAAAAATTTATCTTGATAAAGATATTAATAAAGAACTTATCAAGTCAAAAAAAATTGCAGTTATTGGTTTTGGCTCTCAAGGATATGGCCAGTCTATGAATCTTAAAGATTCAGGCTGTGATATTGTATTAGGACTAAGACAGGGTGGAAAATCCGATACAAAAGCTAAAAATTACGGCTTCAAAACTATGCCAATTGAAGAAGCTGTAAAATGGGCTGATATTGTTCAAATCCTTATCCCTGATGAATTACAAGCCGAGATCTACGAACATAAAATAAAACCAAATATGAAATCAGGTCAATATTTAATGTTTTCTCACGGCTTTAATATTCATTATAAAAAAATTGTACCGCCTGCCGATATAAATGTTATTATGGTTGCCCCAAAAGGTCCGGGACACACTGTGAGAAGCCAGTATGAAGAAGGTAAAGGAGTTCCGTCTTTAATTGCAGTTTATCAGAATGCCTCAGGAGATTCTAAAGATGTAGCACTATCTTATGCTTCTGCAATAGGTGCAGGAAGAGCAGGTATAATTGAAACAACATTTAAAGAAGAAACTGAAACAGATTTATTCGGAGAACAGGCCGTAATTTGCGGAGGTGTCTCAGCTTTAATGAAAGCCGGTTTTGAAGTTTTAACAGAAGCTGGCTATTCACCATATATGGCTTATTTCGAAGTTCTGCATGAGATGAAACTAATTATTGATTTAGTAAATCAGGGCGGGCTCGCCGACATGAGATACTCAATATCTAATACTGCAGAATACGGTGATATGACTAGAGGACCAAAAGTTATTGGAGAAGCAGCAAAAAATGCAATGCGCGAAATTTTAAAAGATATTCAGTCAGGAGCTTTTGCCGAGGAATTTACAAATGAAATGAAAACCGGCTGCAATAATTTTAATAGACTAAGAAAAGAAAATTCAGACCACCAGATTGAAAAAATCGGAGAAGAAATTAGATCTTCTTTTGTGTGGGGACAAGACAAAATTATAGACAGAAATAAAAATTAAAACTCAAGTTTAAAACAAACATAGTAGAGGTAATAAAATGTTCAATACTGAAGATACATACGAAGTAGTTATTTTCTCAATAGGAGATACCAAAGCCGGCACAAAAATGGGCAAATTACAATTGAAAAACACTGTAGATGATACTGTTTTAAATTGTATATTATGGGAAGAAACCCTGAATAGATTCGACAGTAAAATATTTAGAACAGGAAATCTTGTTCGAATTGTATCAGCAAGCTTCAACGAAAAATACAATAACTGTCTTGTCTCAGCCCTTGAGCTAATTAAAGAAGCAAAATTAGGACTTGAACCGGCTGAAATTGAAAAATACTGGACAATATTACAATCTTATATCAATAAAATAAAAAATATAGACTTGAAAAATTTTGTTACAGAACAGTTTGCAAAATATTCAAAAGAATTTAAAATTATGCCAGCAGCTAAACTAATGCACCACAATTATATAGGCGGTCTACTTGTTCACACCGTGGAATGCGCGCAATATGCAGAGTTAAATTTAAAAAACTTTGCGTATAAAACTAATGAAGATGAAATTTATGCAGCCTGCTTATTACATGACTTCGGTAAAATTTTTGAATACACAATTGACACAGAAACAGGACTTATTGATTATGCCCCAAACTTTAGAGAAGATTGGATTTCTCATTCTCAATACGGATTTTGTATCTGTATGAATGCCGGATTTAAAAACGTTGCAAAAATGATTGCAGCTCACCATGGCAGGGCTGAATGGGGGGCAATTATTGATTTAAACCAGAAAGATTTAGAACCAGAATTATATCTAATACATTTTATAGATAATTTATCTGCGAAATTCGGAAAAATCAATACACGATTACTGGAAAAGAAAGAGGATTAATTTGGCTAAATTAACAGAGAAACATAACTATGAAGGCACTCTTGTTTGTGTTGAAGGAATCGATGGTTCCGGAAAATCCACTCAATTAGCACTCTTGAGAGATTGGTTAAAAGATAGTGGAAAAGATGTAATATTTACAGAATGGAATTCCTCCGAATTAATTTCTCAAACTACGAAACTTGCAAAAAAGAAAAATATGCTTTCACCAAGAACATTTAGTCTGCTGCACGCTGTGGATTTTGCTGACCGACTAAAACAAATTATTGCCCCGGCACTAAAAGCCGGCTTTATTGTTCTTGCAGACAGATATGCTTATACAGCTTTTGCTCGTGATGTTGCAAGAGGCGTTGATCCCCACTGGGTTAGAGAAGTTTATGATTTTGCAATAAAACCAGACCTGGCTGTATATTTTGATATAGATCCGCTTACTTCACTTGAACGAATTTGCTCAAATAGGGCACCAAAATTTTATGAAGCTGGTATGGATATGAAATTGAGCAACGACCCATATGAAAGTTATGTAATATTTCAATCTAAAGTTATTGAAGAATATAATAAAATGCTCAACGAGTTTGAAATAGTTAAATTAGATGCAAAAGATACAATCCATAAAAAACAAGTCGAAATACGCAAACTGCTTAAACAAATTTTAAAAGAAAAAGGAGTTGATATATAATGGAACAATTCAGAAGAAAACATAATTATAATGGACTTCTGGTAGTCATTGAGGGTACTGATGGTTCCGGCAAGTCAACTCAACTTGAACTTCTAAAAAAATCACTCCAAGATCAATGCTATGGAGTTATGGTTTCAGAGTGGAAAACATCCAGATTAATTGCAAATGTTATTGATGATGCAAAAGAAAGAAATTTACTCAATGCTACAACATATAGTCTGTTATACGCCGCAGATTTTGCTGACAGATTAGAAAATCAAATTATACCTGCACTAAAGGCTGGATTTGTAGTGTTATTGGATAGATATTATTATACAGCCCTGGCCAGAGACGTTGTACGCGGGCAGAATATTGATTGGGTAAAAAACTTATATGATTATGCTCCTGAACCGGATTTAGTATTTTACCTGGATATGCCGGTTGATACACTATTAAAAAGAATAATTGGAACTACCGGATTAGATTTTTATGAAAGCGGTAGAGATGTCGGATTTTCTACAGATTTCTATAAAAGTTTTGGGATTTACCAGAATCAATGTCTGGAACAGTATAACAAAATGAAATCTGAATATGGATTTATCAGTATTGATGGTACAAAATCAATACAGGATATTCATAATATTATGTTAAATGAAGTCCAAAAAATTCTGGCAACTGGTATTCTGGACTAATGCACTATATTATTGAAAAAGCAATGCTTTAGCGGTAAATGTTAACATTTTAAATAAAAATTTACGTTGCGAAACATTTTGAGTCATGGCGCCTGTTTTATGCTAAATTAAAGGGTATAAAAGGATTTTATTTAAGGAATAGTTTTAGTAAGGAGATATTGAATGTCTGAATACTTGAGCAAGGAAGAGATTAAACAATGGAGAAGCTCATTAGAAAAAATCACATTAGAGGAGTTTGCTGCTAGATTAGGGAAAAAAGTAGAAGAAAAGAAAGAAACTAATGACCTTATTGATATCGTTCTACACGGTCAACCAGTAATTTCTAATGAACCGGAATGGTCTTCTAAAGCAGAAAGACTTAGTACAATTGCTGACAGAGCTTACGAAAAAGAAAAAGAACTATACGTTTCTCCTTTCTCTGCTAAAAATCTACAAGTAGAAGATACAGTAAATTCAATTGCAGAAGCCGAAGTAAACAAAAAAGAAGCAAAAAAGAAAGCTGAAGTAAAAACTCAAGCTCATAAAGCCGTAAAAACTAAAAAAGTTTCAAAAACTCTATCTGAAGCAGCTAAAGAAATAGTTTCAGAAAATAAAACAGGAGATACTCTAAGAGATGAAGTAAGAGTTGTATTCAAAAAAAGTTTGACTGATAGAGAACAAAAAGTGTTTGATTATTTTGCAGCTAATAAAAATAAGATAGTTTATGCAAAAGATCTTGCAACATTATTAGACTTGCCTAGAGATTATGTTTATAAATATATTAAAAATCTTAGAGCAAAAATCGAAGGCGAAGCACTTAAAAATGCAGACAAAGGCGGATTCGTATTAACATTATAATTTATTAGATTTATTTATATCAATAAAAAGCACCTATTTACATTAGGTGCTTTTTATTTTTAAATAATATTTAATCTTTATTTACTTAATTTCTATTTTTGCTCCAACAAATTCCAAAGCTTTTTTAGTTAAATCTGCCTCTTTATCAGAAATCCCTGTCATAATAGTTGAAGGAACAGAATTAACTAAATTTTTAGCAGTCGCATAATCAAGTCCTGTGATTTGTCGTAACGTTGCCATAACTGTAACTTTATTATCACCCGCATCAAGAAGAACTAAAGAATTATTCCCCGTTTTCTTTTTAATAGTTAAATTGGATTCAGTCTTTTTGGTCTTGTTATCTGCCACCTCAAACAATTTAAAATCTGCCAAGTTCATATTATCCATATCAATATTATACTTTTTCTTAAGAATATCTCTCAATATTACAATAAGCATAATAGCGATAGCAGCAAATAAATAAAATGTATTCATATATAATAACCCTCACGTAAAAAAAATGGGCAATCAATAGATTGCCCATTCATAATATCATATTTCTGTTTTAAAATCAAACTACTTGATTTCAACAACTGCACCAGCTGCTTCAAGAGTTTTCTTGATAGCTTCAGCTTCGTCTTTTTTGATATTTTCTTTAACAGCTTTAGGAGCAGATTCAACTAAATCTTTAGCTTCTTTTAATCCTAAACCAGTTAAAGTTCTAACTTCTTTTAATACAGCAATTTTCTTATCTGCTGGAACTGAAGCTAAAACAACAGATACTTCAGCATCAGCATCTTCAGCTGTAGCTGCTGCTACAGGAGCTGCTGCTACAGCTACAGGAGCTGCTGCAGATACGCCAAATTTTTCTTCCATAGCTTTTACTAATTCAGCTGCTTCTAATAATGTTAATTTTTCAATTGATTCTAAAATTGATTCTACACTCATTGTTTTTCTCCTTTTATTTTAAAATTTGAGTTTTTACTAATACAATTTAAGCACTGTGTCTTAAATAAAAATTGTTACGCAAAAGAATTGCGAAATTCAACTGCATTACGCAGCTTTTTGATCTCTGACAGCTGCCATAGCTCTTGTAAGCTGAGACATAACTGCATTGATAGAATTTGCGATACCTGATGCCGGCGAATTGATAGAACCAAGCATTTTTGCAAAAAGTTCTTCTTTTGTAGGAAGAGCTGCCAATGCTTTAGTTTCTTCAACTGATAATAATTTACCATCCAAAACTGCGCCAAGGATTTCACCTTTTTTAGCTTCTTTGATAAATTTAGTAACAGCTTTAGCAGGACTTACAGGATCTTCAAAACCAAAAGCCAAAGCGATAGGTCCGGTCATTTTATCAGCTAAAAGTTCATATGCTGTACCTTTTACAGCGATTTTAGCTAACGTATTTTTAGTAACCATATAGTCACCGCCGCCTTTTTGAGTTTCACGTCTTAATTTTGTGATTTCTTCAACGGTTAAACCTTGGTACTCAGTGATAATTACGGATTGAGCTTTTTCAATTTTTGATTTAATCGCATCTATTTTTTCTGATTTAAATGCTTTTGTTGCCATTTGTAGCTCCTTTGATTTCTGCAACGATTTTTAATCGTATTCTTGTTATCGACCTAATAAAACTAAAAAAGACTTTGCTTTTCTAGTTTTACCGCAAAATCTTACACATAAGTCTATAATGCTATTTACTTTCGTGTAACCTCGATTAGCTGAATATCATTTAACCTTTTGGGCTTTAACCCCCAATCGGACTAATTGTCTGCGGCTATGATACTAATATATTAAAAACATAAAAAAAAAGCAAGTTGTTTATAACACCAAAGCCTAGTTAGTAATATTTATTTACATTAACTGCAATTTTTCACATGAATTAGTTTTAATTAATATATGGTAGAACAGATAGATAATCCTGCAAATAAAAGCATGCATTATGGCAGAGCAAATGTCGGAATTCTAACACCTCCTGACAGACTGCCTAAAATTGTGTTGTACTCATCCCAACAGGCAAACAAAGAATATAATCAAATGTTAAATGATATTTATGAAAAACAAAAAGATGCAAAAGCTCCTAATCAGCACAAATTTCCCACAGTATTAAAAATTATTGGGGGAACAAGCGCTATTTTCGGGATACTTGTCTTTAAAAAAGATTTAGCTAAAATTATCAAAGGGCTATTCAAAAAAGTCTGAATTTTAATCCTTAATCTCAAATTCCCTTAATTGAGTATAGATTAAAGGTGAAAAATCTTTTGTTGTTATTATATCAATAATTTTGTAAGACTGCGGTAATGTAAGCAATGCTGGAGAAGTTATATGATAAACTCCATCAACCATTGTTTCATAATTTGTATGAAAATGTCCGGTAATGACAGCTAACACATTATGATGAGCTGCCAAAATCTCTTTATAGTCTTCATCTCTGTAAGTCTTATGAGTTCTAAGCTTTGACTCTGCACCCTGCGGATATTCTACAGGATAATGTTGGAATATTACAACAGATTTATCACTATTCTTAGCAAGAAGTTTATCTAACCAATTCAGAGTTGACTCTCTATAATACCCTCCCGAACCCGGAATAATTTCTTTTGCGCCGTCAAGAATCACAAAAACAAAATCATTTTTTTTAAAGGAATAGTTTGCAGCCCTCTGTGGATATAATAAATTACTTTCTCTTAAAATCTGATAATACCTAACCTTAGACATATCTCTAGACTTATAAACATCATGATTTCCAACAGCTACATAATATGGCACCTTTAATTTTGAAACAATTTTAACAAATTGCCTTAAGTTCTCCGGAGTTGGATTACTTATGTTATCACCTGTAAAAACCACAAAAGATACATCATTCTGATTATTTATATCTTCCACAGCACTCTTCAATACTTTTTGGGAGTATTCTGAATTTACAGACAGATGAGAATCTGTAACTTGCACAAATTTAATATTCTCAGCAAATACATTAGAACTAAAAATTGTAAAAATACTAAACAGCAATAATATAAATTTTTTCATACTACTCACAATCTCCCTTGCAAAAATTATATCATGAAATTAAAATATATGTTATACAAATAACAGAGGTATTATGAGATTAGACAAATTTTTAAAAGTATCAAGATTAATAAAAAGACGAACAGTAGCAAATGAAGTTTCAGATATGGGAAGAGTGTTTGTTAACGGAAATCAGGCAAAACCTGCAAAACAAATAAAAGAAAACGATATAATTACAATTGAATATGCAAACAGAATATTACAGGCTAAAATATTAAAAGTTCCATCCACAAATGTAAGTATTCAAGAAGCTCCGAGCCTCTACCAAATCATTAATGAATAATTAAGAAATGTAAAATATTCTCCACCTTAAGTAAATTATAACTTTTAAAAATACTTTATTAAAATAGAGAGCATAATATTGGAGAGATTATCATGATGGACGGCATTAATAATTTTACAAATATAAGTAAATTGCATAATGTTAGCGGAACAAAACCTGCAAACATATTGAGCAACAGTCCACCTCAACAGATATTTACAAGAGGCGATCCACCCGCATACACAACAGGTTTGGAACGTAATGTTGTACCGGAGGAATTACGTGATAAATTTGACGGTATACCAAAACATAGTGAAATATATAAAATTATCAGCAAGAATACCGATTTCATAAAAGATATAGACTACCAGACAACAGGCATCAATTCAGATAAAATATTGGATATACCTGAAGAAATCCTAAGCGGTTAAAATAAAGTAATAAAAACGAGCCGGATATATAAAATATCCGACTCGTTTTCTATTAAATAAAATTTATTGAGCAGCGTAAACGCTAACTTGTTTTCTGTCACGTCTGTGTGGTTCAAACTTAACAGTTCCATCAATCAATGCGAATAAAGTATCGTCAGAGCCAATACCTACATTGTTACCTGGATGAATTTTTGTTCCTCTTTGACGAACAAGGATGTTACCGGCTTTAACAGCTTCACCGCCGAATTTTTTAACGCCTAAACGTTTAGCTTCGGAGTCGCGGCCGTTACGGGTAGATCCCATACCTTTCTTATGTGCCATTTTTCATTTTCTCCTTTTTACTTCTTGTACTTTATACGAATTAGGCTACTTATTCAGCAGCTGTTTCTTCACCTGCAGACTTCTTAGCTGAAGTTCTGATTTTAGAAATCATGACTCTTGTAAAGCCTTGTCTGTGACCTTGTTTTTTTCTATAACCTTTTTTAGGTCTTTGTTTATAAACAATAACCTTTTTAGATTTGTCATGTAAAACGATTTTGCCTTCTGCTGAAGCACCTGATACATAAGGTTGACCAACTTTAGATTTTTTACCGTTTACAACCATAACAACTTTGTCAAAAACGATTTTAGAATCTTTTTCACCTTCTAATAATTCAACATCAACGTAGCGACCTTCTTCTACTTGATATTGTTTTCCGCCAGTTTCAACAATTGCGTACATTTTTATATCCTTTCGTTTGCGGGTTTCGTAACCCTGATGGGGTTTTATAAAACGAGTGACCCATAGTAATCACGTATAGTTATTATCTACCAGACCTAAATCTATGTCAAGTAGTTTTATTGTTTATTTTAAAACGTTTTAATATTTATTAACTTTATTGTTTCATTAATATTGTTTGAAGTATGATATTCATATGATGTTTAATAGGGAAGAATTGATAGAGATTACGGGAGCTATTCCTTTAAAAAATAGTGCAAACAGGATTGAAGGTTTTAACATTTCAACTGATACCAGAACAATAAAAAACGGTGATATCTATTTACCATTAAAAGGAGCTACTTTTGACGGTGAAATGTTTATAGATAAAGCCTTAGAGGCTGGAGCTACAGCTTACTTTACAACAAAAAATGAAGTGATTGAACCTGTTGATTTTGTACTTAAAGTAGAAAACACTTTAGATGCATATTTAAATATTGCAAAATATTATAGACATAAGATAAATCCAATAACCGTTGCAATTACCGGAAGTTCCGGAAAAACAACAACCAAAGAAATCGTTTATTCTGTTTTAAAAGAAAAATTCAAAACTCACAAAACATTTTCAAACCACAACAATGAAATAGGTTTTTGTCAAACGGTTCTTGGAATGGATAAAAATACTCAGGTTCTTATTATTGAGATGGGAATGCGCGGTTTAGGTGAAATCGAACTTATTTCGACTCACCTTGAACCAGACTTTGCAATTATTACAAACTGCGGTTCTGCACATGTCGGACGTTTGGGAAGTTTAGATAATATTGCAAAAGCAAAATGTGAAATTACCACCGGATTAAAATCAAATGGAACATTTATAGCTTTAGAACAAGATATTACAAAAAAATACAATAATTTCACTGGAGAAAAAATTTACTACTCAATAAATGATGTGGAAATTCTTGAAAAAGCTCCATCTTATTCTAAGTTTAAATATAAAAATGAAGTTTATGAATTAAACGTTGAAGGAAATTACAATATTGAAAACTCACTTTCCGCAATTGAAGTTGGACTCAAATTAGGTATGACTCCAGATGAAATAAAAAAAGGTCTAATCAATTATCGACCAATAGAAAAAAGATGGGAAGTTGAAAACATTAACGGTCTAAAATTTATAAATGACAGCTATAATGCAAATCCTGAATCTATGAAAGCTTCCGTTCAAACATTTGTAGAATTATACGACAATCCGGTTGTAATATTAGGAAATATGGGAGAATTGGGAGAAAATGAAGTTCTATATCACAAAAACGTAGGTAAATACTTAGCAAACTTAAATAATAAAAACGTTAAGTATTTAACCGTTGGGAATTTAGCTGCCGAAACTGGCAAAATACTTAGCCAGCAAGGTTTTAGTGTAAAAAGTTTCAACTCAAATGAAGAAGTTTCATGTTACATTCTTGAAAATTTGAATAACAGTTATACAATATTCTTGAAAGCTTCACGGTCAATGAAGTTTGAACAGATTTTAGATAATATTAAAAGAGGGATATGTAAATTATGATAATGGTAACTATAGCATTCTTATTAGGAATGGTTCTTTGCATGCTTTTTGGGGTTCCATACATTGATATGCTTAAGAAAAAAACTATCGGACAATATATAAAAGATGTTGCACCTGAAAATCATGCAAAAAAACAAGGGACACCGACAACAGGAGGGGTATTCATTATTGCTGCTGTTATTATGGCATCAGTAACAACTTTACTATTAGCTCAAAAGATGACCACGATTGCACTTATTACAATAATGACCCTTGTATTCTACACATTTGCAGGATTTCAAGATGATTATATTAAAATAAAAGGTAAAGGCAACGATGGATTAACCGCTCGCGGTAAATTATTCAGACAAATCGCAATCGCACTGCTCCCAACTCTTTTTTTAGTAACAACTAACCCTGCAGCCTGCAATTTTTCAATTGGAAATCTTGTTTTGAATTTGAAATGGTTTTATCCATTTTTTGCAGTATTTATAATAACTGGTGCCTCAAATGCTTATAACCTTACAGACGGTCTTGACGGTTTAGCTGCAGGATGTGGTGTTCCCGCATTTATAGCCTGCGCAATAATAGCCTTAGCTCTCGGAGAAACAGAATTGGCAATAATAGCAGCAACTGTAGCTGGAGCTTTATTAGGATTTTTAAAATTTAATAAACCAAAAGCTGAAGTATTTATGGGTGACACCGGCTCCTTAGCCATAGGCGGGTTACTGGGAACTTTAGCAGTTCTTGGCAAATTTGAATTTCTATTAATATTTATAGGCGGAGTATTTGTTATGGAAACTTTGTCTGTAATTATTCAGGTCACAAGTTTCAAAACCACAGGAAAAAGAGTGTTTAAAATGGCACCAATACATCACCACTTTGAACTTCTTGGGTGGAATGAAAAGAAAGTTGTTATTGTATTTTCAACAGTATCATTGATTTTATCAGTTATTGCTGTTGTATTATTTGAATTATTTAGTAAAGGTATTTTATAATGGGGTTATTTGATTTTTTCAAAAAAAGTAAATATGTTCAGGATTTACGGAACGAAAAAATTCTCGTTCTCGGGCTGTCAAAAAGTGGAATTGCGGCAGCAAAACTTGCCAAAAGACACGGTGCCAATGTTTATTTGTCAGAAGGAAATGACGTTTCAAAAGACAGATTACATTTAGTTGAAGAACTAAGAGAACTTGGGATAAATGTTGAGTACGGTGGACATTCTGATAAATTCATCTTAAATTCAAACTTAGCTGTAACAAGTCCCGGGATTCCCCCGCACAGTGATATTATAAAAAATTTAAACTCTCACAGAATAAAAACAATTTCTGAACTTGAATTTGCTAGCAGAGAAAATGTTGAAAACAAATCACCCAAACAGTTTATTACAATTACTGGAACGAACGGCAAAACAACAACAACGGCACTTACAGAATTTATTTTAAAAAAAGCCGGACTTAGAGCAAAAGCCTGCGGAAATATTGGTCTTCCTGCAAGTGACCTTGTGGATGAAGAAGACTTGGATTGGCTTGTTTGTGAAGCAAGTTCTTTTCAACTGGAAATGACCGAAAACTTTGATTCCTATGTTTCTGTATGGACAAACTTCACACCTGACCATATTGATTGGCATAACGGTTTGGAAAATTACTTTAACGCAAAAACAAAAGCATTTAGATATGCTACGGTTTCAGTATTAAATGCCAACGATGAAAAATTATTAGAATTTGCAGCTAATCTTAAGAATAATAATAAATTTGGAGAAGATTCAGTTTTCTTCTTTGACGGAAATATCGGAGATAATTGCTGTTACATTGAAAACGGAGAGATTAAATATAAAGAACTTGGAGCAGTAGAAACAATTATTAAACTCTGTGATTGCCCACTGATAGGGCATCATAATTATCAAAATATTATGTGTGCAATAATTTGTGCCAAATTGGTTTGTAATTCTAACGGAATAAGCACAGCAGATACAGAAACAATCAGAAAAGCAATTATGGAATTCAAAGCTCCGGAACACAGACTTGAAAAAGTTAGAGAATTTAATGGAATAACCTTTTACAATGACTCAAAAGCAACAAATCCGGAAGCCTCTATTGTTGCAATAAATTCATTCAACAATCTTGATGTCACCCTCATTGCCGGAGGCAGAGATAAAAACACAGACTTAACCGAATTTTGTGACTCTATAAAAAAACATATTAAAACAGTTATTTTAATTGGTGAAGCTACAGAACGCTTTGAAAAAAATCTTATTAAAAACGGATTTACGAATATTATAAAAGAATCATCTATGGAAAGTGCCATTGATAAGAGTATATCATTAAAACCTGATGTGGTTTTATTATCACCTGCATGCGCAAGTTTTGATATGTTCACAAGCTATGAACACAGAGGAGAGGTCTTTAAAGATTATGTCTTATCGAGAATATAAATCCCCAAAAAGACAAGAACAGGAACGAAAAGAAAAAAGAAGCAGAAAAAACAGCAATTCCGGTACAATTCTTTCTGCTCCGGATAATACACTGCTTACTGTTGTAACTTTCTTAATAATCATAGGCTTTTTGGCGATATTCTCTGCTACAGCACCAAAATGCATGAGAGAGGGTGTAAATCTTGCATCTTTTTTAATAAAACAGATTATCTACGCAGTAGCCGGTTTTTTTGCCATGGGATTTTTTGCAAAGTTTGACTATCAAAAACTTGAAAAGTATAATACAAAATTTTTATGGATTGTTATAATCTTATTAGTAATTTTGCAATTTACACCTCTCGGGGTAACTATCAATGGAGCAAAGAGATGGATAAATCTTGGATTTATGCAGCTACAGCCATCAGAACTGGCAAAACCTTTATTTTGTATGCTGCTTGCTTCAACATTCAAAAATAAAGTAGATTTATTAAGCTCTAAAAACTGGTTTGAAATATATATTCCAATAATCGTTATACTATTTTTAATATTAAAACAACCAAACCTAAGTATGGTAATTATATTAGGAATAACATCACTGTGTCTATATATAGCAGCTAAAGGCCCCTGGCAGGTACTTGCCGCACTTGGCAGTGTAATGGGTGCTGGAATATTAATGTTTTTACCAAAACTTTTACACGGTTACCAGATGGACAGAATTAATGTCTGGCTAAACCCGGGAAGCGATGCTCTCGGAAAAGGATATAACATAATTCAATCACTAATTGCATTCGCCTCCGGAGGATTTAGCGGAACAGGATACGGAGGCTCTATACAAAAATTAGCATACCTGCCAGAATGTCATACAGACTTTATATTTGCAATTATAGCTGAAGAATTTGGATTTTTAGGTTGTCTATTTATTATTGGTTTATTTGTAACTCTAGTTTATAGAGGTTTAAGAATTTCAAAAAGATGTCCTGATATGTATGGAAAACTTTTAGCTATAGGTATCACTGTTATTTTCGGATTCCAAGCATTCTTAAATATGTCTGTAGCAAGCTCTCTTTTACCTGTAACTGGAGTCACACTGCCATTCATAAGCTATGGTGGAACTTCAATTATTGTATCCCTAGCTATGGTTGGTATATTATTAAATATCTCTAAACAAAGAATAAAAAGAATAAGGACAGAAGTTAATGAATAAAAAAACTTATTTTATTACAGGAGGAGGCACTGGAGGCCATATATATCCAGCAATTGCTGTTGCGGATGCGTTATTAGAATTAGAAGATACTGAGAAAATATATTATGTTGGAAATCCTAATAATTTAGAAGCTTCTATTACAAAAGAAAAAAATTATGACTTTTTACCTGTAATTTCTAAAGGTATGCCAAGAAAAATAAGTTTTAAACTAATCAAATGGGCTTTTGGTATGATATTTGCTTGGCTAAAGTGCTGTATTTACATTAACAAGTATAAACCGAATGCAATCTTTGGAACAGGCGGTTATGTTTCAGCTCCTGCACTTATGGCCGGAATAACTATGAAAGTTCCATTTGTAATGCACGATTGTGATGCTAACCCTGGACTTGTTACAAGAAAACTCGCACCTTACGCAAAAAGTTTATCTATAGCCTTTGATGTTGCTAAAAAACAGTTACATAACGCTAACTGTAATGTTAATGGGAATCCTATCCGTCAAAAATTTGCAACCTTGACTAAAGAACAAGCGAGAAAAGATTTAAACCTTGAGAATAAAACAACTCTATGCATAATGGGAGGTTCTCAAGGTGCGCAAACAATTAACAATGCAACAGTTGAAATATTAAAAGATTTATCTCAAAAATTAAATATTCAAGTTATATTCCAAACCGGGAAGAAAAACTATGAAAAAACAATAGAACACTTAAGAACAACCTATCCTGAATATGATAATGACAAAAATATTATTATAAAACCTTATTTTGAAGATATGGTGACAGTATTAAAAGCTTGTGATATCGCTGTATCAAGAGCTGGTTCGTTAAGCATTTCAGAACTATGTGCTTGCTCTATAGCCCCAATATTTATCCCATATCCATATGCCGCAGCTGATCATCAAAGAAAAAATGCTAAATATATGGTTGAATGTGGTGCAGGATTGTATTTAGAAGACAGTGAAACAAATGCTGAGTCTTTATATAAGTTAGTTTCAGAACTGATAAATAATCCAAATCAATTAAAACAAATTCAAACAGAAGCTGGCAAATTAGCTAAATTTGATGGAGTTAAAAATATCATCGAACAAATTCATGCCTGTGCTATTTAGAATTTTCTAAACCTTGTAAGAAATCCTTGTTGTACTCTAAAGAATCTTTAGTTGCAGTAATTGAATAAATCGGTTTAGATTTAAACACATACCTTGCTGTATTATATATATCATCAGGAGTAATTTGATCAATAATTTCAAATTGTTTATTCACATAATCAACGCCATATGGTGTACCTACAGAAAAGAATAAATCTGCAGTTTGTCCATGTCCTGACTCTATAATATTTAACATTGTAGTTTTTAAAGCTTTCTTAGCACATTCTAATTCTTCTGGCGAAACTTTTTCAGTCTTTAACTTTTCGATATTCTCGTTAAATCCATTTATAGATTTTTGAATGTTTTCATAAGTATTAACACCTGTTTCTTTATTTTCAGTGGTTGTACCAATACTTAAAGTCATAACACCTATATCATCATTAAAATTACAATCTGAGGATACAGAATATGCCAAATGTCTTTGTTCTCGTAAATCACTAAACAATCTTGAAGATGGAGAACCTCCTAAAATTTCATTTAACAATTCAACACAGGTTATATCCTTTAAATTGCCATTATGTTGAAATTTAAAGCCTTGTACAATATTTGCCTGATTTTTCTTATTCTCAACTGTATAAACTTGAGTTTTATCAATAGGCTTATAACTATTTACTAGAGAAATATCTTTTTCATGCAATTTAGGATATTGTCCTAATGAATTAAAAATCGTTTGTTTTAAATCAGGATTTGAAGAAAATGGTGCAGTAACCACTACTTGTCCCTGACTCTTTTCAAAAATTTCTTTATAAAAAGCTTTAATATCATCTAGAGTTATTTCACCTAAGTTTTGTAATTTTTCTTGTGGAGTTATAGAAAGTGGAGTACCTTCATATATAGCCTTATCTAATTTAAAATATGGTGATGGCTCAATTGTTGATAAACGATCTTGTAACAACTCAACTGCTTTTTTGAAATTTTCTTCAGATAAATCTACATTTTGAATTTTTTCATTTAATAAAACTAAAGATTTTTCTGCTGTATCAATTGGGAAATCTGCAACTGCATATACCCCATAAGGATTTGAAAATACACCGGCATCTAAAGCTAATAAATCAACTTCTTTTGAATATTCATCTAATGATTTATTTTTAGTACCACTGTTATCTATCATTTCAGATAAAACATCTGAAACAGCTGCCTTTTTAGGTGTCCACTCTTTTGCTTCAATAGCTATTTTAAAATTAACATTATCTGAAGTTCCATCTTTTAAAACTACTTGTATATTATTAGGTAATTTATATGATTCAACAGCCTTCGTATCTATTGGCTGTTTCTTGTTCAATCCTGTAAATGAAATTTGAGAAATTGCATCATAACTGTTTATTATATCCTCTTTTTTGGCACCACCAGGGTGAACAACAGTTAACGCAGCTTTATTTAAATCTAAATATTTTTTAGCAACATTCATTATATCTTCAGCTGTCATCTCATCAACAATCTTGTTATATTCTTTCACGGAATCTATATTATTATTCAACATTGCTTGCCCTAATGTTTGATTTAAAGCAAAAGAATTTTCATAAATCATATTATGAGATT
>CAJMAX010000005.1 GCA_905211505.1 uncultured bacterium
AATATTTTGATTATTATTTATAATATAATATGCCAAAGTATGACACATATTATAATCAAAAAAATTATTTCTTGCCGCATACAAATAAATATCTTTTGTTGCCTTTGAAACATCTCCTTGAAGAATGGTAACATCTTTAGTATATTGATTAGGAAAAACAGTTGTATTAGCTGATCGACAATAATTAACTAGATCAATTTCATCAACAATCTCAAAATCAGTTTGAATTTTTAACCAGCTAGGCAAACTTGTTGCAAATCTTCGTACTAAAGAAATAATAAAAGAATCTACGGTCAATGAACAAAATCTACTTGATAAATCTTTTGGACAGCGCTTTTTTACACGCTCACGAATATTAGAAGCAGCATCTACTTTATAACATAGTGCGAGAATCCTAAAAGGAGATAAACATAATCCTGTTTGCAATAAATATGTTGCCTTTTGAGCAAGAACTTCTGTTTTGCCTGTCCCCGGTCCTGCAACAATAGCAATATTTCTGTCATTAATAAGAACCGCTGTTTGCTGTTCTGGAGTTAACTTAACTCCATCAGATGGCTGCCAATTATCCCCGGATACATAACGTGTCAAAATATATCTCCTGTCAATTTATTGAAATGTGTGATTTCTTAAGTATATCACAAGCTTTGTTAATTAGCCTATGTAAAACAGTTGGGCATTTTTGTTCAAAATCAGAAAGTTCCATATTTTTTATTTTATCACAAATCAAATAGTGAGACGCAACCTTACTTTTTGTTTTAAATAAATAACGATATTTTCGTAGTAGCTCATCAGTAAAGAAATTATTTGGGGCAACATATTTTGATTCATCGCCATTTTTTCCTAGTACAGATTTCACCAATTTATCATGTTCGTCATCTTGACCATTATCAATATAAAAATCTGGAAAAGCCGTAATCATCAACATATCAAAATCCAATGGATATGAGAAAAAAACATTATGTTCTTCCAAAATTCCTTTGGTACTAGTCTTTGGCAATCCTAATTTTTCTGAAATTTCAAACAAGCGTTTTTCTCCACCTCCATAACGTCCTAAATCATAATCAAGCAAAGTAACATAAGGTATTTTCAATTCATTTAGTAGTCGCCACATATGATTTACATGTCTTCCAGCTAAAGGTACAAATGAAACAAATGATGTATCGAAATTACATGATTTTTTCTGAGCGATCACAGGTAAAACAATTTCTTCTGAGTCGCCTTCTCCTAAGACTACCAGTTTTGAAAAATATATTTCTGGATGAGATAAAACCGCCTGATTTAGATATTTGTAATCTTCTTCATCTTTATTTTCAGGTAGCAATATTTTACAGGAAATTGTTTTTCTGTCATTACCACAACATTCTTGTCTTAAAAAGCGTATTTGTTCAACCTTGTTTAACCGTCTTACGACATTAGGAGAGTGAGATGTTACAATACTAATTATGGAATTAGATTTACTTTTATCCTCTAAAGCATCAATTATTCGGCTTAAATAAAAAGGAGATAAATGATTTTCGGGTTCTTCTAGTGCAAAAATAGTAAAAATAGGAGCATCATAATCTTGTTCTTTTAGTCCTGATAATTTATTATTTTCATGTTGTACCTCTATTTCATATAATGCCATTGATAGAGTTAAATAAAGTAAAGATATTTGTCCATCGCTTAGTTCATTTATATCCTTTAAATCTTCAGTTTCGGAAGGAAATAATTTTAATATCAGAGATTTTACCAAATCTTCAAATTTGTTAGAAATTATTTCAAGTTTTATATTTCCATAATGAGGTAGAGAACTATCATGAATTTTATTCCATACATTGTTTATAGCTGTTTGTATAGATTGAACTGCTGTAATTGCATTAACTTTTTCCCCAAGCACTTTGCTGTCGTTTTCAATCGTTAATCTATCAGTTTCTGATATATCTGCATAACGCTCTATTTTTTTTATAATACGTTTTAATTCTATATTTAAAATACTTTTAGCATTTCTTGTTGCTGGTACATAAATAAGGTTAATTTGTCTACGTTCATGATTTTCAACTTTTATTTTTAATGGAGTTTCATCTCCAAAATCTACATCTTCGTCCGTTAAAACCCAAAATAGTGCTGATGAGACATCATCCTCATACTCATCTTCATTCCACAAGGCTTCTAGTCGCATGCGAGCTTGAAAAGTTTTATTTTTACTTTCATAAATAACTGGAGAAAAAAAAGCCAATGTTTTGACTTCGTCTTTATCGAGAAACTCAAACACAATATCAATATATAGCTGCCTATTTTGTAGATCTGTCTCTCCTGTAGCTACATGAAAATCAGATTTAAAAATAGTTCTTTCATCTGTTGTATTTCCAAAAACCTTCTGGATTGCTTTTAGTATGGAAGTTTTTCCAGCTCCATTATTACCGATAAGACATGTAATATCCTTTTCAAAATCAATATCAACAGGTACTTCCGAAAAACATTGAAAATTTGATATTTTCATAGATTTAATGAACATACAAAAACTCCTATTACTATTCCTTACAGCTTAAATCATACAAATACATTATAAAGAATCAAAGTTTTTTCCTGTTTTTACGCAACAATAAAAAATATAAACAAACAACAAAAAAGTTATTGACATTCAAAAATGTACACTATATAAGGAGTTTCAGTTGATTGCCAACATAGCTCAGTTGGTAGAGCTACTGATTTGTAATCAGTGGGTCGGGAGTTCGAGTCTCTCTGTTGGCACCATTAAACCCCTTGGTTTTCCAAGGGTTTTGTTTTATCTGGGATAAATAAATTTTACCCATATATTTTTTGGGGTGAGTGAAATCTACAGACATATACTCTGAACCCATTGAAATATATATACTTTCTTTCAAATTCGTGTGAGTAGTAAAGCCATATACAAGCATAAGTTGCTTAAAAGTCATTTTTAGCATTTTATGATTGAATTTCAAGAAGACCAACTTTATGATGGGTTGTAACCAATAATTTAAAATGTTACAAAAGAAAGGACGAATATGGCTTTTCCCACTAAAATGTATTTTTCTTTAAGTGAAGTTTCCGCAAGATGGCATAGACAAACTAAAGATGTCGAATATTGTATAGAGAATGGTCTTCTTAATGCCCATATTAAAGTTTGTTCTGTAAAACTTACTTCAAATATGCTTTTAACCAAATTCCCTCATAATTCTCAAGAAATATATGAATATACCGGTTGTAAACGTATAACGCCTGAAGATTGCCATATTTTATTTCGTCACTATAAACGGCAAGTTAGCGAATTCATTTCCAGCGATGATACCAAAAGAGAAAAATTAGTTTTTCCTGAGAAAATAACAATAAAAAAGGTAGATTTGATGATTCTTCTTTGCGATTTAAAACAATTTGAAGAAAAATACCAATTAAAATATGAAGAACAAGACCTCCCATTATGGAATAATAATGTCTCATCATCAGAAATCGCAGTCAATAATGATTGCGATTTTTTTATATTGGAAATACTCTTTATTCTTTCGGACATATCCAGGCAAAAATAATTCGAGAACTGCATAAAGCAGCACAATCTCCCAACCCTTGGCTTTTAGGAAAGAATTTGTTAATAGATAGCGGTGCAAGAACACAACATTTAAAAGATTTATTTAAATCTCATCCAATATTACCCCGGATAAAATATCGGGCAAAAGGTTATTACAGTTTGTCTTTAGAAAAGTTGTCCACAAATAGCTAACCCTTAAAGTCTGAATTTAACTCGGACATAAATCCGACTGTTTTTCACTTATCAAAACAGTTTGAATGCTTAACTCTGTCGTATATCCGATTTTATCATATACAGCTTCATACCTATCCGACTACAAAAAACAAAATATATTCCTCAAGATTTTGCTGTAAATGCAACAAAATTTTAAGAGGAAAATTATGACAGATGTAAATTCTAATACTTATCTGACGACAAAAGAGCTTTCTAAGCGTTGGAAAATCAATCCAAATACAATAGAGCATTGGCGCACTCAAGGATTCGGCCCTGAATTTATAAGGATTGGGCGTAAGATATTATACTCATTAGACAGTATTATCGCTTTTGAGAATAAGAGAAAAGCCCAAAATACGGCAGAAAACAAGCAATCTCAGTTATCTGCATAATTGCCATGAGCGGTTGGATAAAACTTCACAGAAAAATTACAGAATGGGAATGGTATAGCGATGCAAATACCTTTCGTGTGTTTATGCACCTTTTGCTAACGGCTAATTATGAAGACAAGCGGTGGCGCAATATTGATGTAAAACGCGGTCAAATCATAACCGGCAGAATGGAGCTTGCGCAAACATTAAGGTTAAGTGAACGCCAGATACGAACGGCTTTGGATAAACTCAAAATGTCCGGTGTTATAACCATCAAAACGACCAACCAATATTCGCTGATAACTGTTGAAAATTATAGCTGTTTTCAAAATCTTTCTGCTGAAAATGACCAACCAAAAGCCAAACAACCGACCAACCAAAAGTCCGCTGAAAGTCCATCTAATAGCCAACAAAGAGTCCGGCCAGTGTCCACGACTCAAGAAGATAAGAATTTAAAAACTAAAATATCCTCATTACATTCGGACATTTTATCAAAAAGTTCTCAAAAACCGGTTACATCAAAGAAAATGAGCTTTGCGGATTTGTTGAAATCCAAGGGGATAGCATAATGTCAGTAGTCGATATGCTAAATAAAAAACACAAAGTTATGAATTGTGTGTTCGAAATTCTGTACGATTTGTACGGAGAGCCAGTATGGCTGAACAAACCAAAAGACGGGCAAGAACCTGAAAAAATTATTGAACAATGGATTAAGGAACTTGGGGATTATTCAGAAACCCAATTAAAGCAAGCCTGCTATAATCTTTTCAAATATAAGAAAGTGGCGACATTTCCCAAATTGGCTCATATTTTGGCAGAACTCAGCGATCAGCAAAAAGAGTGTGTTCAAAATAAATCATCTCAGACGCATTTTACCGGTGTATGCCTTGAAGTTGAATTTATGCGGCGTGATATTCGCCTCAATAAATGTAAATACACATTACCAATCTACAAGGCTGCTTTTTACTACACTATTAACGATTTACTCAAAATCACAATCGGCGAACGAGAATATATGGAACTTGAGTATAGTTATCGTAATGATGGCTGCCAACTCCGCAGCATCCAATACCGAAAAGCTGTGGAATTAGGCTTGTTTGATAATTTTGATGAAACACTAGAAAAAATGGCAAAGGAGCGTGGTCATGGGTAAAATGTCGAGAAAAGAAGTTTTAGAACGGTTTGAAGAAGCTGTTTATACGGCTAAACGATTACCACCGGTTATTATACCCGGCTGTAAAGCTGCATGGCCAGATATAATTTATACGCCTTTAGAAATTTTACAGCAGGAAAAACGTCCGATAAAACTGCGTCCCTCATCTGAGCAATTATCCAGATTAGATGAAGTTTTGAGCTGGACACCTATATTAACTGAGCTTGAAAGGAAATTGATTTGGTACAAAGCACAGCGAAAACCGTGGAAATTCATTTGTACCGCACTGGGAATATCTAAAAGTTCCGGAAATGAAAAACTGAATAAGGCTTTGGATTATTTAAGCGATAGGATAGAACGCTTATAAAATAAATTAAAGACTTTTTAATTCGATAGCTGAATGTTTATCTACATCATACAAAAAGATATTTTTAAATTTTGAAGTAAACTTATGATTCAGTATTTCATCTGTAAAATGACAATAATTACCTTTGGAAACTCCGGGTTTGCACACTA
Source organism: uncultured bacterium (assembly GCA_905211505.1). Classification (GTDB taxonomy): domain Bacteria; phylum Cyanobacteriota; class Vampirovibrionia; order Gastranaerophilales; family Gastranaerophilaceae; genus Zag111. The sequence goes on from CAJMAX010000005.1 coordinate 5,777, forward strand.
ACAAATAACATTCATCACAATGTTTTATAAAATTATCATATTTTTGATTTTTTTTCTCAATTACATTTTGTAAAGGGGGAAACGGATTTTCTAGGCTAAAACATTCATTATTAACAAAGCACTCATATTTTCCGTTAATATCTGGAAAACCACTGATTGAAAAGCACAAATATTCATCATCTATTTTTATCCAAGGTTTTATTAGCCGAGGAAAGTTTTTTAATCGGTCTAAGTTATTGTCAATAATAGGCTCTATTTGAGCTTTTATTTCTTTTTCATTAAACCTGTCAATAAAGCCAGGATTATAACAAACCTCTAAAATTTGTTCCTTAGTTCTAGCCTCATATTTCCTTTTATCATATTTATCGATAATGATTGATATTGGCAATTTATGTTTATTAAGAGAATATTTACAAATTTTATTACCCGTTGTCGCCAATGCCTGCATAGCTTTCCCGTGCTTGCTTTCGATTATAAACTGCGTTATCTCCAACCCTATCTTTTTTTCATCATTGGTCTCAAAGATAAAATCGGGGCTTTCTGTTTCTTCAATTTTAATAATATTATGTTTTTCGTGCCATGACTTTCCTATGGACGTTTGCAAAAAACAATCTAAATATTCTTTTTCTTCTATTTTATGGTTCTTCATATTAAAATCTATATTCTCTTATAAACTACCCAAAATGAGCCTTGTTCTTTTTTTATTGCTACATAATAATATAAAAGTCCATAAGATTCTATGATTATATTAGTTGTGTTCGGCTGTATTAAACTTTAAAAAACTTATCCGTTCTGTAATCGCATATTTTTGTATGGACATTTTCAAAAGTTTTCCGTTAATATTTAGATATGATGAGAAAAGGTGTCGGAAGACATCTTCTCTCATTTTTTATGTGTAAAATCTCTCCAATATTCTCTGGGTCCTTCTGGACTTTTGACCCTATAGGGGTGGTTCAAGCGCGGCATATTTTAAGCCGACAGCCCAAAAATTTTGGTTGACACGGTTGACATTTTTTATCTTCTTTCTTGGATTTTCAGGCAGTTGAGTCCTATTGTTCCGACAATGCGCATAAAAAAATATTATTTTGAATCAAATATATAAAGTTATAAACCAAACTCTCTAAACAAGTTGACAATTTTGGCGGTTTTTCTAGGAAAAACGCCATTTTGCAAATAAGGATGTAAACTAATGGAAAAAGTTGAAGTAAACACAAATCTTGAATACAGTCGCCGCAAACTGGCAGATTTAAAGGAATATGAGGGAAATGCCCGCACGCATAACAAAGAACAGATTATGCAAATTGCCAATTCCATGATGGAAAACGGTTGGACTGCGCCAATGCTTATTGATGAAAACGATATGATTTTGGCTGGACACGGACGTAAAGCAGCCGGAGAAATGTTAGGTGTTGAAGAAGTGCCGGTTATGATTATCCGCGGTCTCAATCTGGCACAAAAAGCCCGTTTATGTATTTCTGAAAACCAAATTGCTCTGAATGCCGGTTGGGATACGAACAAATTATCAGAGCAGTTGCAGCTTATTCTTGATGATGGTTTGGATTTGGAAATTACCGGTTTTAATGATGATTTTCTCAACGATATTCTAAAACTGGATAATGACAATGAACTGCTTGACCCTCTGGAGGGAGAGAAAGAAGAGAAGGTTCAGGCCAATAAGTTTTTATCATTTGGCAGTTATAAAATTCATATTTCGGAAGAGGAATACCAGAGTTTGGTGGATGCTTATGAGAATTTTGTAAAGGAAAACGGTGTCCGTTATGGTTTTGTAGCAAAGGTATTGTTACCCCAATGTTAGAGTTAGATTACCCAATTAAAGATTTAGTCGGCGCAGATTATAACCCGAGAGAAATTGACAAGGAATCGCTAAAAATACTTCGCCAATCTATTAAAACCCTTGGTATTGTCAAACCGATTATTGTTTCTGGCAATTTAATTGTTGCCGGACACCAAAGAACAAAAGCCCTGCTGGCCGCCGGTATTGATAAAGCACCGGTATATCTTTTGCCGGAAAATATTAACCAAACCGATGAAATCCGCTTTAACCAACTGCACAACGGTACAGATTTTGACAGCGGCGATGAACGGGCTTGGGTTGGCAGGAGTGAAAATCTTGGTTTTGAAATGGTGCCACCTATCAAATTGCGCGGTAATATGCGGGCTAAAATGGCAAATGTCCGCAATGAAATCTGTAAACTTATTATCAAATATGGCAACTGGGGAGCTTGTGTTGCTACTCAAGCCGGAAAAGTTATCCATGCCGGACAATATGTTTTAGCCTGTAAAGCGATGGGCATTTCAGCCAGAGTGTACCGCATTCCAAACGATATGGCGAAGCAAGCCGCAGAGTTTTTGAACAAAAAGTATGGAAAATTCTCGTATGAACATCTGGCTAAAACAACCTTTATACAGACATTTGCTCAAAAATTCCGTTTGCGACACGATGAACAGGAAGAAAAGCCGTTTAATGCCTCGCCGACTTATGAAAAAAGCCTTATTCCAAATTGCAAAAAAGGCGAGCGGATTTTTGATTTTGGCTGCGGTCAGGCAGATTATGTAAAAAAGCTTCGCAAAAAAGGCTATGACATTCACGGTGTTGAGTTATTTTACCGTAAAGGCAATTTCATTGATTCAACAATGGTTCACAAAATGATTGATAATCTTTGCGAACAGCTAGAAACCAAAGGTTTATTTGATATTGTCATTTGCGATTATGTTCTTAACTCGGTAGATAGTATGACTGCTGAAAACGATGTATTGACGGTGGTTAATGCAATGTGCCGAATGGGCGGCAAAATCTATTTTTCAGGTAGAGCCAGAGAAAAAATTGATATGCAAGACCGTACGACTTATGCCGGAGAAGCAAAATCCCACCGTTATATTGAGTTTTTGGATGATAATGGATTTTCGGCATTATTCCGTAAAGGGCATTGGTTTTATCAGAAATTCCACCGGAAAAGCGAGGCTGTTGCGTTAGGGCGTAGATTTATCAATACGACCGAGGCTAAGCTGGAACGCCATAATCCGGGAGTTTGGTGTATGAGCGGAATAAAAAATGTTGTAATATCCCCTAAAATGGTTGAAGAATCTATCACTCGGGAATTTGAGATGTTACATCCGGACGGCAAGCCTATAGGTAGAAGTGCCGATGTCATAAAGGCTTATCGTCTTGCATTGGCAAAAGATAACTAACGCCAAATTGATAATTGCGGCAAGACGTGAAAGCCTGAGATAAACTGTTATACCCTTTTTCAAGCGGTGGAATGGGTAAACGTCTTGCTCCGGTTATAATCACTTTATCGCCCCTGTATGTTTCGGTGGTAATGATGTCGTTTTCATTATCGCTTGGAACAAAGGGAATGTGGAGATTGTTTCGGTAGCCGATAACGCCACACAAATATAAACACTTGAAATCGGAAAACTCATTGAGTTCAATCTCGGTGTTCACGGGCATATTTAGACTGACTTTTTGCGAATAATCGCCGATTAGGCATTTGGCGCAATGAACTGTCGGGTCAAACCCTCTTATATACTTTAACCAAAAATACCTAAATCCAGTAACTTTGGCGTTTTCCGTAACAAATTTTATTTTCATATCAACATTATAATATAATCATATAGGGTTGCAATGTTTTTCATCGGTATATCAAAAAGAAGTTTAGTAAGTTATGGCATACATTACGCAGGCAGCATGGGGGAGAAAACATAATTTTACCCGACAATATGTAAATAAGTTGGTAAATAACGGAACAATAAAGCTCCATAACGGAAAAGTGAATGAAGAAACCGCCGATATGGCTATCGCCGCTATCCGCCAGCCTATGAAAACCAGTAAAAATGCCACAGACGGAATGGACGCCCTCGGAAATTTATCAACAGTACTCTTAAAAACCCGTATAAAAAGCGAAATTGAAAAAGTCAAATATCTTGAAACGAAAAACAAAGAGGCTGAAAAATCTTTGGTTTCGGCAGATGGTGTGAGGATAGCCGCCTTTAATAAAGGACGAATGGTGCGTGATGCCCTCTTAAATATTCCCGACCGTGTGGCGTCAATCCTAGCCAAAGAAACTGATACCAACCGAATACACGAAATTTTAACTAAAGAAATACGCCAGATTATTGAGGAAATATTAGAAAGTGGCTGACGCTTTTATCATTTATAACGAGGGATTTAATGCCGGTTTAAAGCCAGACCCGCTCTTGAATATCTCGGAATGGGCAGACAAATACAGGGTTCTTTCGCAAAAAGCCTCGGCAGAACCGGGAAAATGGCGAACTTCACGAACGCCATATTTAAAAGAGATTATGGACTGCCTTTCTCCGTATTCGGGAATTGAGCGCGTTGTTTTTATGAAAGGCGCTCAAATCGGCGGAACAGAGGTAGGAAATAATTTTTTGGGCTATATCGTGCATTTATCCCCAGGGCCGGTTATGCTTGTTATGCCAACGGTGGACGGAGCAAAAAGAACATCTAAAACCCGTATAGACCCGATGTTTGCTGCAATTCCTGAATTAAAGGGCGTTATCAGCGACCGTCGTTCCAAAGACGCCAGCAATACAACCTTGATGAAAGAGTTTCAGGGCGGTGTATTGGTTTTAACCGGTGCGAACTCCGCCATTGGCTTACGTTCTATGCCGGTACGCTATATTTTTCTTGATGAGATAGACGCATATAAAGGAGATGTCGAGGGCGAAGGAGATCCTGTCAATTTGGCAATCAAGCGAACAAGCACCTTTAACCGCCGTAAAATTTTTATGGTTTCCACGCCGACAATCCAAAGCGTGAGCCGAATAGAATATGAGTACGAGCAATCAGACCAACGTCATTATATGGTACCGTGTCCTTATTGTAATAAAAGGCAGTTGCTTAAATGGAAACAAATCCATTGGGAAGATGATGACCCGCAAACGGCTGTTTATATTTGCGAATATTGCGGCGGTATAATTGAGGAACATCACAAAACGTGGATGTTGGAGAATGGAATTTGGGAAAAATCCAATCCGAGCAGTAAAATTGCCGGGTTTCATTTATCTTCTTTATATTCGCCGGTTGGCTGGTTTTCATGGGCTGACGCGGTTAAACAGTTTTTAGATGCCAAAAACAAGGATAATCTGTTGAAAGTCTGGGTTAATACCGTTTTGGGCGAAACTTGGCTTGAAAAAGGCGAAGCTCCTGAATGGCAGGTTCTCTTTGATAAACGCGAAGATTACCGGCAAGAACTTGTCCCGAGTGGCGGTTTATTTTTAACTGCCGGCGCAGACGTCCAAAAAGACCGTATAGAGTGTGAGGTTGTTGCTTGGGGGAGAAACCACGAAAGCTGGTCGGTGGGCTACTTTATTATAAATGGCGATACCGCCAGAGAGGATGTCTGGAATGAGCTGACAGATTTTTCCCGGCGTTATTTTGAGCATTCGTCCGGCGCTATGCTGCCAATCTCCCGTTTTGCCATTGACAGCGGTTTTGCAACGCAACAGGTTTATAATTGGGTACGCAAACAACCGCTGAATTTTGCAATGGCAGTCAAAGGAACAGACAGCGGCGTTACACCGTTAGGTCTTCCGACTAAGGTTGACCTTAATATCAATGGTAAAAAACTTCGCCGAGGGGCTAAGGTTTGGACAGTCGGAACTTCCATTCTTAAGTCTGAATTATATCAATTTTTGAGGTTGACTCAAAATGAAGACGAGAGCTTTCCGGCCGGATATTGTCATTTTCCCAAATATGACAGCGAATATTTTAAGCAATTAACTGCGGAACAATTAGTCACTAAAATTGTCCGAGGCTATCAGAAAAGGGAATGGCAGAAAACCAGAGAACGAAACGAAGCGTTAGATTGCCGTATATATGCCCGAGCTGCCAGTATCTGCTTTGGCATAGAACAGTTCTCCGAAACAAAATGGCGCAATCTGGAAAAAACTCTAATTCCGGAAAAACAGGAAACAGCGGAAATACCGGTAAAGAAAAAAACTAAAATTAGCTTTTCGCCCAACGTAGTCAAGGCACAAGACCCGTATTTATAAGGATTTAAGATGACAAAAATTGAAACTTTACAAAAACAGCTTGAGGAAGCGGAACAGGCCTATCATGAGTTAATGATTGGAGCACGCACCGTTAGCGTTAATGTTGAGGGTGTCGGCTCTACTTCATACGCTCAAACAGATTCCTCTAAGCTGAGAGAATATATTTCATATCTGAAAGCCGAGATTGGAAAAGCCAATGGATTAAAAAATAGAAAAGTTATCAAAGTGAGTTTTTGATTCATAATATATAAATCTTTCAGATATACAATCTAAATAATAAAAATAAGTAAGCCAATGGCGTACTTTTTGCTTGACATTTATAAGCCAATGGCGTAGTATAGGAATACAAGTTATGATGACTAAATATATAACTGTAGTGGAAACTCGGGAATTTGTTAATTTTGCAAAGCAAAATTTGTCAGAAGAAGAAAAGAAATCTCTAATTGACTTTCTGGCAGAAAATCCCAAGGCTGGTGTTCTAATTTCTGGAACAGGCGGTTTAAGAAAACTAAGATGGGCGCGGCCTCATCAAGGTAAAAGTGGAAGCTATAGAGTTATTTATTATTATCATAATGAGAATATTCCTCTGTTTTTGATTTCTGCATTTGCCAAAAATGTAATGGAAAATATTTCAGAGGCGGCAAAAAATGAATATGCAAAACTCTTAAAAGAGTTGGTTAGACAGTATGAGGGTAGAAATGGAAAGATTTAATGAAACAGAAATGTCAATATTAAATGGCCTCAAAGATGCTTTGAGTTTTGCTAAAAATGAATCTAATGGTGCAAAAGTCCATAAAATCAAAGTTAAGGATATTGATGTTAAAGGGTTGCGTGAAAAACTAGACTTAACTCAAGAGGCATTTGCGGATACTTTTGGATTTAATCTGGCTACAGTTCGCAACTGGGAACAAGGGAAACGCCAACCAGAGGGGCCGGCAAAAGTATTGTTAAACGTAATTGCCTATAACCCTAAATGTGTATTTGAAGCAATCCGCGCTTAAATTATTTCCAATATGATTACAACAGCAGGAAGAAAAATCCTGCTGTTTTTGTTTTAAAAGGTTCAAATAATGGATGATACAAGCTATAAAGGAGCGTCTTTATCGGCTAAAGAGTTGTTAAGCTGGCGACCGTTGCGGCATTCTGCAGATGTGGAGTTGGATGGCGAACTTTCGACATTAGTCGCCCGTTCTCGTGATTTAATCCGTAACAATGGTATTGCCAGCGGAGCTATACAGACACTCGTTGATAATGTTATTGGTAACGGACTAAAACTCGTTTCCATACCGGATCATCGGATTTTGGGATTAGACCTTGATTATTTAGAGGAATGGGCGCGAAAAGTTGAGAGTTTATGGCGTATTTGGTCGGAAAGCGTTTATTGCGATGCCGCGCGTAAACTTAACTTCAATTCACAAACAGCCCTGATTTTTCGGTCTGTTATTGAAAATGGAGAGGCTTTAGCATTAGTTTTATGGCGTGAAAATCAGGCTAATCAGTTTGCAACTTGTTTTCAGCTCATTGAGCCGGACAGGTTATCAAACCCAGATTTTAAGCAAAATACAGAATTTTTACGCGATGGCATAGAAATCAACCATTACGGAGAACCACAGAATTATTGGATAAGCAAATATTATCCAAACGACTATTATTACCATGGCAACACCAATTCTTGGGAAAAAGTTGCCGCTCAAACTTCTTTCGGGCGAAAGCTGATTTTACATATCCATCATCCGGAGCGTATTGGGCAAAATCGAGGAAAGCCGCTTTTTACTTCAATAATGCCGCTTTTTAAGATGTTAGACCATTATGAGCGTTCCGAATTAAAAGCCTCGGTTGTTAATGCGATGATAGCGGCTTTTATTGAAACACCGATGGACAGCGAATCAATCGCTGAAATGTTTGGCGAATCTGTAGATGATTATTTGGAAAAACGCAAAGATTGGAGCGTTAAACTTGAGGGAGGCTCAATTATTCCTGTATTCCCCGGCGATAAAGTTTCTGCATTTACGCCCAGCCGTCCAAATTCGAGTTATGCTGCTTTCGTTGAAAATGTCCTGCGGCATATCGGAACAGGCCTAAACATTCCTTTAGAATTGTTGATGAAAGACTTTTCTAAAACCAACTATTCTTCAGCCCGAGCCTCATTGATTGAGGCTTGGCGTTTCTTTAACGGTCGGCGAAGTTGGATAATCAATTATTGGGCTAAACCGGTTTTTGAGCTTTGGCTTGAAGAAGTTGTAAACAAGGGGCTGATTGAAGCCCCTTGTTTTTACGAAAACAAAGCCGCGTGGTGTCGATGTAAATGGATTGGCCCGGGACGCGGTTGGGTTGACCCTGTTAAAGAGGCTCAAGCATCACAAATTCGTATGGAAAGCGGACTATCCACCTTAGAAGATGAATGTGCTTCACAAGGTTTGGATTGGGAAGAAGTTTTAATGCAACGGGTTCGCGAACTCAAACGAATGAAAGAGCTTGGGCTTAAAACTTCTGACAAAGGAAATATCGAACTTATTAAGCAAGAGGAAAATACAGATGAAAATATGGAATAAAATAACCAACGAACCATGGGCTACGACAAGCGATACATTGGAAAATATAATAAATATCGCCCAAAGGCAAAATGCCAACCCGGCAACCATCGCAGCTCAACTGGGAAGAAAACTGCAAAATACCTACGCCGTTTCCATAAGAAACAATGTCGCCATTATTCCCATTCGGGGGCCGTTGTTTCGTTATGCGAATATTTTTACAGCTATTAGCGGAGCAACATCTTATGAGCTTTTAGCCCGTGATTTTAATTCTGCGTTGATTGATGAAAGTGTAAAAGCAATTCTCTTTGATATAGACAGTCCAGGCGGAGAAGTAAACGGCTGTTCTGAATTGGCTGATATGATTTACAATGCACGAGGTAAAAAGCCAATTATTGCCTATGCTTCCGGAAATTGTTGTAGTGGCGCATATTGGATTGCCGCCGCTTGTGATGAAATTGTTGTTACTGATACGGCAGTGGTTGGTTCTATCGGAGTTGTTGCGGTTTATGAAAGAGAGGATGACAAAAACAAAATAGAAATTGTTTCATCACAAAGCCCTTTAAAGCGCATAAATCCTGACACCCCAGAGGGACAGAGCAAATTGCAGGCCAGATTAGACACGCTGGCAGAAGTTTTTATCAATAAAATAGCGACTTATCGAGATACATCTACCGAAACCGTTATCAAAGATTTCGGTCAGGGAGATGTTTTTGTTGGGAAAAAGGCGATTTGGCAAGGTCTGGCTAATCGTCAAAGCTCTTTTGAGCGAATTTTAACAGACCTTAACAAAGAAAGGGAAAATGAAAACATGAATGAAATGGAGATAAGACAACAGGAACGTCAAAGAATGAAAGAGGTCTTTGATAATGCTGAAGCTCAAGGTCGTGAACAGATTGCAAATAAAATGCTGGTTACAACAGATCTTTCATCATCTCAAATTATCGAGATTTTAAAGGATATGCCTAAACAGCAGGTTGTTTCATCTTTTGAAAAAGTTATGGCTCAGATTCCTAACCCTGAAATTGTTGTTTCAGGTACGGAAACCGCCGAAAATGTAGAGGTAATGGCTAAACGCATTGCTTCTTTGGCCAACAAATCATCTTCAGGAGAGTAAAATGTATGCAAATTGTAAAGATGAAGGAACATTAAAGCCCGATAACTTGTTGGCAGGTGATTTTCCCAGAGTAGCTAGACTGGTTGATGTTACTGCCGGGAATTATGTTCGAGGTACCGTTCTCGGAAAGGTAACGGCCAGCGGAAGGTATTGTAATGCGGTTTCGACCCAAACAGATGGCTCTCAAGTACCGCTCTGCATTTTGGCCGAAAATGTCAATGCGGAAAAGGAAGATAAACAGGCCGTAGTCTATTTTACTGGTGAGTTTAATTCAGACGCTTTGACTTTTGACAACAGTTTTACTGTTGATGTCATAACCGAAAAGCTCCGTGAAAAGAGCATTTTCATTAAGAAAACCCAAGCATAAGGAAATAAAAATGGATATCTTTTCAACACATGTATTGTCAAAAGTGGTGGAGAATCTTCATTCTCCATCATCTTTTTTATTGGATATGTTTTTTCCTCAGGAACAGCGTTCGGAAACAGAAGAGATTTATTTTGACACACAGGAAAGTAAACCTCGGATTTCACCGTTTGTTTCGCCATTGATGCCCGGCAAGGTCGTAGAACACGAGGGATATCGCACAAAATCGTTCAAACCGGCTTATGTTAAGGACAAACGGCGTTTTACCCCGGATATGCCATTTAAAAGAATGGCAGGAGAAAAAATCGGGGGAGAAATGACACCTGCCCAGCGTTTAGAAAAAGCCGTCGCGGTTACTCTTAACAATCAACTTGACTGTTTAACTCGTCGTGAAGAAGTTATGGCCTCGGAAGTTTTGCGCACTGGCAAAATTACGGTTGAAGGCGATGGTTATCCTGCTGTTACTGTTGATTTTGGTCGAGATGCTTCATTTACTAAAGTTCTTACCGGAGATAACACTTGGGATAATTCCAGCGTAAATATTCTGGACAATTTGGAAGATTGGGCCGGTGCAATTCAGTCTAAATCTGGTGTTGTGGCTAAAACCGTTATTTTAGAACCTTCGGCATGGAAGATTTTCCGGGCGAATCCGTTTGTTCAGAAATATCTAGATTATCGGCGTGGGACAGCTAACACTTTAAGTATTGACCCGATTATTTTAGGAAATGAAAAAGCTCGATTTGTCGGGAATATTGGCGATTTTGAGGTTTGGGTATATAACGACATATATATCGAAAGCGGAACTGAAATTGAAAAGAAAATCCTGCCTGAAAATACCGTTCTGCTGGGAAGTCGCAGCGGTATTGAGGGAGTTCGTTGCTATGGTGCTATCAAAGATGAACAGGCAGGTTTTCAGGCTAACCGTTATTTTCCTAAGTCATGGTTGGAAAATGACCCAGCTGTCCGTTGGATGCTGCTGCAATCTGCGCCGTTGGTCGTACCATATCGTCCCAATGCCTCAATGTGTGTAACCGTAAAATAGGAGAGTATATATGAAAGTATTAGCCAAAGTAACTCTGGTTGTAAATAAAACAGAATACGCTCCTGATATGGAAGTTGAGATTTCTAATGAAAAAGAAGCAGAATCCCTTATTGAGCGTGGTTTTGCTTCGAGAATTGTTAAAAATGAAAGTCAATCGTCTCAACCACCGTCATCTTCATCCTCAAAACAGGATAATTCTCAAAAATCGGATAAAAATGCTTCTAAAAGCACAAAAAACGATAAAAACACCCTAAAAAAAGATGAAAAAAGCAAAAAGGAGATTGATAACAGTGGTGCAGCAGTTTCAAAAAGCAGTGGATCATCTGTTCAAGAAGCTGGGAAAAAACGCTAAATATCAAAATCGGGACGTTCTTGTTTTCCTCTTACGCCCTGATATGGTCGTCAGTGTGGGCTTTTCACAAGCCCACACCGCGACTAATATGATGAAAATGCGGATTTCAGATGCTCCATATTTACAGATTGGAGAAAAACTATACTGCGACAATAAAGAATATACGGTTAGTCAGGAACCGTTAAAAGACACAAATAACTTAACGTGGAGCTTTGAAGTTATATGCACTTAAAGACAAGTTTAACTGGAAATCTGGCTGAAATATTAGAAAAAGAGTTAAAAAATGCGGAAGTTGCCGTAACAAGAGGTATATCGGCAGCGACCAATCAACTCAAAGATACAATGAGAAAACAAGTAAAATCCGCACGTTTGGGGTCTCGTTTGGCGTACACATGGAGAGGAGATATTTTTCCTAAATCAAAAAATAGTCTAAAAACCGCCGGCATAGTTTATTCGAAAGCTGATAAAATTATGCAAAGTTTTGAGTATGGTTTAGTCATCAGGGGAAAAGACGGTTTTTGGCTAGCAATTCCTACGCCGGCAATTCCCCAAAAAATTGGTGGGAAAAAAGTTACTCCGGCCCTTTATGAGAAAATGAAAGGAATCCGGCTTAGATATGTTTATCGTCCTAATGGTACCTCTTTATTGGTATATGAACAGAAACGACGGACGGTTATTGCCTTTTGGTTAGTACCTAAGGTCAAAATGCCCAAGTTAATTAATTTCGAGACAGAAAGCCGAAAAATAGAAAATAAAGTGCCAAGTTTGATTTTATCAAACTGGAAAGACTAATTCTGTATGTTTTTTATATTCCCTAAAAAGGAGAGACAAATTGGAAAACTCAAGCGTTACAAATATTATCAACCTTTTATATAAGAGACTGGAAAGACTGAAAGATGTCCAAATAAAGAAAAATATTGTCATTCCGCAAAAAATTCCACCAGAGGGAATAATTATTCTCCGCTCTGGAAAATGTGAAATAGTTGAAACAATCCTTTCGCCAGTATCTTATGTTTTGGAGCTCCGCCCTGAATTGGAAGTTTTAGTACAAGATATGGACGATGATAATCGCCATAATCAAATGTCTAAAATTATAAAAAAAGTATCAGACTGTCTCAAATCTGATTTTTCATTGGGTGGAAATGTTGACTATTTGCATACAGAACCCCCGGAATATAGCGATGAAAATATTGATGGTGCTCCGCCAGTTATGGTGGCGTCCGTCCCCATTATAATCGAATTTGTTTCAAATAACCCTCTTTTATAAGGAAAAAGATATGAGTAGAGCTTATGGTTGGAATGCCAGCCTTTTAATTGCCGAGGAAATAGAATATGGGGTTATGCCGAAAAATGGCTATACTAAGATTCCGTTTATTTCTTCATCTTTGGATAGTGAACAGAGCCTCGTTACATCAAATGTTCTCGGATTAGGACGTGACCCTACCACCCCATTTCAAGATGTTATTAATGTTTCAGGGGATATCGTTATTCCTGTTGATTTGCGTAATTTTGGAATTTGGTTAAAAGCCATTTTTGGTTCACCCACTTCAAAAGCAATTACTGATGATGAAGAAGCCCTTACCGGAAGTTATGAACATACTTTTGAGTCTGGAAAAGTATCTCTTCCCAGTTACGCATTAGAAATAGGTCTTCCCCAAGTCCCCGAATATATCCGTTTTATGGGCGTGAAGGCTGATAGCATTGCCTTTAACTTCCAACGTTCAGGAGAAGCACAGGCAACTGTGGCTCTTTTGGCTCAGGGTGAGGATGCTGCTCAAACGAGTATATTTACAGAAGCTGAAACTAAAACATATACTCGTTTTTCACAATTTCAGGGATTTATTAAAAATGCTGGCATGCGCTTGGCAAATGTTACTGCAGCTTCATTAACCTATTCTAACAATCTGGAAAAAATTGAAACAATCCGCAATGACGGCAAGGTTGAAGCGATTGATGTAGGTGTTGCCGGCCTGTCTGGAAGCATTTCCGTACGGTATGGGGATAATGAACTTATGAACAAAGCACGAGCTGGCGAGCCTGTAGATTTAGAGTTTGGGTATGAACTGTCAGAAAATCAAAAATTAACGATTATCTGCCATGAGGTTTATCTTCCTAAGCCCAAACGTTCTATTTCCGGTCCGGGAGGCATTGAGTGTTCCTATGATTTTCAGGGAGCGAAAGAACAGACGCTCGGAAAAATGATGACTGTTATATTAATAAATAATGAGGAGGCATACTGATGTTAAAGCTAAATATTCCTAAAGAACCATATTGGCTAAATGTTGGTTATGGTGTTAAAATTAAGGTAAAGCCATGTACTTCTAATATATTTTATCAAGCTAAAGCATATATGAATGATAAAATATCCCAAACTGTCAAACAATATAAAGAAGCAAAAGAGGTCGGAGCAGATGTTTCCGACTTTTTAGATTTAAACAATCCTAAAATTCGAGAAGCTTTTGCAGATGAACATTTAACAATCGGAATGGCTTTGGCCGGTATTTTGGAGTGGGAGGGTATTTTAGAGGCTGAAAGCGATGAGCCGGCGCCGGTCTGTGAACAGAAAATTGAGGAACTTTTTTCAAATTTTTGGCTCATCGCCGAGAATTTTCGTAACCAGTATTGTGGAGTTCGTGAAATCTTGGAAGCGGAAAAAAACGACTTAGCGCCCGATGCCAGTGGCATTTCGGCAAAGGGCGAGACTATTGTAAAGGGTGTTCAGAAACCAATAAGCTCTGTTCCATTGAAAAATGTAAATACATAGAAACAGCTCCGCAAACAGTTGAAGGATGGCAGGCTTGGGAAGTTTTGAAAAGACTTTCCGAGCCTGATTTGTCTTTGGCTCTTAATATTGCCAAAAATTTAGGTTTTGACTTGGAAATTATGAGCGAACTGTTGGCAATATAAATTTTATTAACGAAAGTATAAAAGATGAGTGCTGCTAAAAATTTATCTATTCGCCTGGCGGCGGTGGGAGGCGACAAAGTCAGACAAGAGTTCAAAGCTCTTGGAAATGACGGTCAAAAAGCCTTTCGTCAAATAACGAATGTTATTACTCCTGCTAATGATAATCTTTTAAAATTAAACGAGAATACAAAGGTTTTTAATAATATCCTAAGGCAAGCCTCTTATGTTGCCGGTGCTTTTTTGGGATTCAAAGGCATTTCAGGAACCTTAGGGGCGTTATTTGAATCAAACAGAAATTTTGAACAGCTTTCAGCTTCTCTTAAAACTGTTATAGGATCTACAGAAAATGCACAAGCCGCATTTACGTTGATTGAAAATTTTGCAACAGCTACACCATATCAATTAAATGAAGTTGTAGAAGCTTTTATTCGGCTTAAGGCGTTAGGGCTAGACCCCTCGGAAGAAGCATTAACCTCTTACGGGAATACAGCCTCGGCATTCAGTAAAAATATTCTAGATTTTGTTGAGGCTGTTGCAGATGCTACGGTTGGAGAGTTTGAACGTCTGAAATCTTTTGGTATTAAAGCCAATACCTTGACGAATGAAGTTAAATTCACTTTTGCAGGTGTAACTACAACCGTTAAAAAAAATGCTACGGATATAGAAAAATATCTCCGTTCGCTTGGCGATATAAAATTTGCCAGAGCAATGTCGGAACAAATGAAGACTATGAACGGTGTAATTTCCAATATTGAGGATAATTTTGATAAAATTTACCGTGATATTGGCAAAAATGGCTTAAATGAGGCATTAAAATCTTCACTTACTCAATTTAATGAATTAGTTGGACAAAGCGGAAATGCAGCAACAGTAATCGGAGAGACCTTAGCTACGGCTGTAGAGGTGGCGTCAGGGGCTTTCTTCACATTAGCTGAAAATGCGGATATTGCATTAGGTTTAATTGCCACTCGTTTAGGAGGTTCAGCTATTTCTGCCGGCTGGGTTGCTTTAAGTGGCAGTGTTACGAAATTAAACGGAGGAATGGCCCTTTTAGGAACAACCTCTAAATCTGCAATAGCAGGTTTAACTATGATGTCGCAAGTTTCTAAGATGGCTGCTGTGCAAATGGCCTTAACGGCCGGAGTAGCGAATACCTTAAAAGTGGCATTAAGTCTGATTGGCGGCCCTGCTGGTCTGGCAATTATTGCCGGATATTCTTTATATAAACTGGCTGACAGTCATAATGTCGCTAAAAGAGCAAGTAAACAACATGCCGAAACCCTAAATGAGCTGAAACAATCACTCGAGAAAACTGTTCAAGAAGTCAATAATCTCAATGAAGCCGGTAAAAATGAAGCGGTTGCAACTTGGAGCAAAGCTCTGAAAGACGCAGAACAAAATATTAAAGATTTGGAAAAAAGTCTTAAGAATACCGGCGGTGTATCCTTATTTCAAAGGGTTAAACCAGATATTTTCAAACAAGAGTGGGAAATTATGGCGGGAGATTTGCGCCGAATGCTCTCCGAATCCCGGATTGATTTGGAACAGTATCAAGAAAGGGTTTGGGAGTTAGCAAAAGATTATCCTGATTTTACACCCATGGCAAAGTCCATTCAGGAAAATATTTTGCTTTTAAAAGCTGCCAGAATTGATGCTAATAAAGCCCGTGAGGAATTAGCCAATATTGAAAATCCCCCAAAAGAGGAAGTTACAACTGAGGTTAAAGTAACACCTCGTGTTGATGACAATACTTATAAAAAAACGATTGATGATATCCAGAATAAGCTTTTGGATTTAAAAACACCGTATGACAAAGCTATTGCGTTGGCTGATAAATGGAAATCGGAAACATTAAAAGGTTTAGATTCCACAAAATCAGGGTATCAGCAATATAAGTCTGATGTTGAAAGAATATATGATGATATGATTAAGAAAGCCGAAGAATCTGCGCTAAATTCATCGAAATCATTAGAAGACGGCTTTAGGCGTGGTTTTACAAGTATTCGGGAGGAAGCCGGTAATTTCGCAAATCTGGCAGAAAGTACGGTAAAAAATGCGTTTTCTAATATGGAAGATGCTCTTACAACCTTTGTAACAACTGGAAAGGCCAGTTTTTCAGATTTTGCCAACGCTATTATCAGTGATCTTACGCGTATTATAATTCGGCAATCTATTACTCAACCATTATTGAACGGAATTGCCAGTTATTTTGGATTTGCAACCGCTCATACAGGGGGAATTGTTGGTTCTGATAATTTACGGAAGACTTATGCCAATCCGGCAGTTTTTTTTAATGCTCCCAAATTTCATGGCGGTGGCATTGTTGGAGATGAGGTACCAATTATCGCTAAACGCGGCGAAGGGGTCTTTACCCGTGAACAGATGAAAGCAATTGGGGATAGGGAATCCACGGTTAACATTAGCGTTAATGTTATAAATAATGCTTCTTCGGATGTTAAAACGTCGGTTACTAAATCAAATCAGGGAAACGGTAAAATCAATCTGGATATAATGATTGAAAAAATAGAAAACTCAATGGCTAAAAATGTTTCCAAAGGAACAGGCCTTGCTCCGGTTTTGGAACGGCGATACGGACTTAATCCCGCATACGGCAGTTATGGTTAGTTTATAAAGGAATATTGATGACAGTAAGATTTCCAGACTTGCTTCCTCTGCCGCTGGTCGAGGATTACTCTATTACGCCCAATGAAGCAATTATCCGTACACAAATGGAATCGGGGACAGCTCGGCAACGTCGGCGATTTGATGCGGTTCCAAGTAAAATTACCGTTAAATGGTTTATGAATGCATCGCAATTTTCTCTTTTTGAAGCATGGTATAAATATCATGCGAAAGAGGGAGCTGAGTGGTTTGTTATTAACCTTTTAGGCGGTTTAGGCCTTATAGAACAGGAAGCGAGGTTTACCCAACAATTTACAGCTAAACTTCAAAACGGAATTTTGTGGGCTATTACCTCTGAATTAGAAATACGAGAACGTCCTACCCTGTCGGAAGGAGCTTTAGATATCTTGCTTTCTAATGATTTTGAAAAACTTTCCCGTTCTGTAAATCATCTTCACGAGTACGTACATATAACATATCAAAAACAAACAAAGGATTTATAAATGGCAAATATGGAAGAAAGACTTGAAGCTGCTGTTTCGCAGGTAGAGGTTGACGGCAAAAAATGGCATAATATTATACATGGCGATGAAAATACGGTTGTAACAACTGAAAATGGAGATGTGCCGACAGTTGCGAAACAGCTTAAAGATATACGAGATAACATAACAGGTGGTGTATCAGATGTTGTTGCGGAAGCTGAACATGCAAGAGATGAAGCTATATTGGCTAAAAATGCCACTCTCCAGCTTAAAGATGATGTAATTATTATAAAGTCAGATACGCAGATACTAAAAAACGATACTTTAGACATCAAAAGCCAGGCGGAGACAATCTTTAATAATATATCTTCGGAAACAAATAAATCTATCCAAAACATTCAAAATGAAACGGCTTTACAGATTTTTGCCATTCAGAATAATGGAGATACAGAGGTTGAAACTGTAAATCTTGCCGGGACAACACAAATTTCCAATATTGGAAAAGCTGCAGAGGAACAAATAGCATTAGCAGAATCTCACGCTAATCAGGCTAAGTATTATGCTGAATCCGCTGCACCAGCTCCTTTGGGGTCTCGTTTGAGTGTACCGGGCAATAAAAAAGTCCCGGACGGTTATGAGCCTGTATGGTATAAAAACACCATAACGCGCACCAAATATCCTGATTTTTTTGCTCAATTAGTTGATACTAATTATCTGGTATTTACTGATGAAACAACGTACAACAGTCAGGTTTCCAATTATGGAATGTGTGGCTCTTATGTTAAAATAGATGAAAATACCATTATTTTGCCGCTTTTAAAGAACTATGCCCGAAGTGGTACATTAGAAAATATTGGAACAATTTTAGATGATCAGTTTCAAGGACATTACCACTCCAATCAAATTAGGACTGATGCATACGGTTCGGGTGATGGTCCGGCAATTACCGCAACAGCAAGTGCAGACGAGGCTCTCCAGAAAGATGGTATAAATATGTATGTTCTGGAACCTAAAACAGACGGAATCAACGGAATTCCCCGTTATGGTTCGGAAACAAGACCTAAATCTTATTATGAATTGGTTTATATTAAATGTGCGGATATTTGTCGCCCTCTTTCAGAAGAAGACACTACCGAACTTAGGAATACTTTAATAAATAAAGTCGATACAGATTTGGGCAATATAACATCTGCGCTGGTTAATGCTAAGATATTTCTGTCGGCATGGAATGATACCTGCTGGTATGAAAGAAATCAGGCAACTGGCTTAATCAAGCAAGGTGGTAAAGTTATGGTCAATGCCAATGCTGATTTTCCGGTCACATTTCCAATCGCATTTTCGGCAGCTCCGCTAATGGTATTACTGACCCCTTATAATCAGCCGACTAATTATACCAGTGACTATAATTACCTTGCTGTGGCTGTCAATATTAGTACAACGGCTTTCAGTATTCGATATCGGGATTCTGATGATACAGGATGTCGTCAAGGTATAGTTTCATGGTTTGCTGTTGGATATTAGGAGAGTACGATGCCAAATGATGTTTTACAGCAGGCTATTATGGAAGCTTATGCCTCAAGCCCAAGTGATGTGCTTATTTATCATACATTAGAAATTAAACATCCTGATTTTATGGATGATAACAGAAATCCGATAACAATCTTTCTTGTGCAAGGATTTCATAATATTACAGCTAAACTCGAAACAGGAAAAGATGTCGAATTTCAAGCGATGTGTTTTAATATCGAACTTCCTCCGGTAGATACTTCTGCTGTACCGGAAATTACAATAGAAATAGATAATGTCAGTCGGGAAATAGGAAAACACTTGGACAATGCTGCTTCATCGCAATATAAGACAGAGCTTGTTTATCGTCCTTATTTATCTACGGACTTGACAACACCCCAAATGATTCCGCCCGTCAGATTGACCGTTACGGAGATTAGCGGTGATGTTTATAAAATCACGGCGAAGGCAAGAATGACAGATATCGGAAATAAAACATTTCCGAATGAAACCTATCGTTTATCAAAATTTATGGGATTAGTGAGTTAAAATGAAACATTGGGCTGTTAAATATATCGGAAAACTATGGATTAATGGCGAATATGATTGTTGGGGATTAGTCCGAGATGTTTACCAAAACGAGCTGAAATTGGAACTGTCACCGATTGTAACAGACGCAACAAGTTTGCGTGATGTTTTATGCGAATTCAGAAAATCATCTAATTATAACCACTTGAGAGAGACTTTTAAGCTAGAGGATAAGAATATCGTTATTTTGACACAGAACAAATATCCTTGTCATGTGGGGATTTATGCTGATATAGACGGAGGTGGCGTTTTGCATAATATGCAAGGTGTCGGCGTGGTATTTCAGAAACTCCCGGAGCTTAAAATGAACGGCTGGCAAATTATGGAGATTTTAGAGTATGCCGCAAATAGTTAAGATACAGAATCCTTTCAACCTCGCTCAAAGCGAGGTTTTTTATTGTTCTAAACAAATGAGCATAACAGAAATTGCCATATATTATAATGTCAGTCCTCAAAATTTGCCATTCATCTGTTTTTTAAACGGTGAACCTTTATTGCGAAGATTTTGGAACGATTGTCCAAAGTCTTCAGATCACCTTGCTTTTATGTGTTTGCCTCAAGGTGGTGGTGGCGGTGGTTCAAATCCGATTAAGGTCGTACTGTCCGTAGCCGTTATGGTGGCGGCCTATTATACGGGTGGAATTGTTGCCGGAGCTTATGGCGCTTTTGCCGGAGCTGCGGCAGCAACAGCCATAAGTGTTGGAGGGTCAATGCTTGTTAATGCAGTTATTCCGTCTCCATACAGCAGCTTAACATCATCATATTCCGCCTCGTCATTGGAAAGCAGTCCGACATATTCTCTTAACGCTCAGGGGAATCAAGCCAAACTTGGCGGGGTTATTCCTGTTTTGTATGGCCGGCACATTATCTATCCGGATTTTGCAGCTAAGCCCTACACAGAATATAATGAGAATGAGCAATATCTTCACCAGCTTCACGTTTTAACACAAGGTTATTGTGAAGTTGAGCAGATTCGCATTGATGATACGCTGATAAGTTCGTTTGCTGAGGTGGAATATGAAATTGTCCAGCCTAACCAACCTGTAACCCTTTTTAATCCGAATGTGGTAATGGCAGCGGAAATCGCCGGGCAAGAACTATTAAAAGACACTTATGTCGGCGGTTTTATTGTTAATCCTGAAGATACTCAAATAGATAAAATCGGTATAGATGTGGTTATGAGCGCCGGATTGTATTATGCCAACGATAGTGGTGGCCTGTCTTCCAAAACAATTCAATGGAAAGCAGAGGCCAGACTCGTCGATGATGAGGGAAATGCGCTTGGAGATTGGATTGTTTTGGGTTCAGAGAGTCATACGGCAGCTCAAAATACACCTATTCGACTTACTTTCTTTTATATGGTTTCTTTGGGACGCTATGAAGTTCGTATGGTACGTTTGGACGCAAAAGATACAAGTGCAAGGGCCGCTCACGCCATTTATTGGGAAAGTTTGAAAGGCTATATGGAAGCTCCGTCTGATTTTGGTGAAATGACGCTTTTGGCTATTAAAATGCGGGCAACAAATAACCTCTCATCTAATTCCAGCCGAAAGATTAACGCTATTGTAAATCGTAAAGTCAAAACATGGAGTTCAAATTCCGGTTGGAGTGAACCGGTAAAAACGCGTTCGATTGCTTGGGCTATTGCGGATATTTTAACGGCTCCATACGGTGGAAAATTGTCAGATGAACGTATCCATTTAACCGAACTTGAACAGCTTGACAAGGTTTGGGAAAGTCGGGGAGATTATTTTGACGGAATTTTTGACAGTACAACTACAATTTGGGAAGCTATGTTAAAGGTTGCACGTTGTGGACGAGCCATTCCTATCTTGCAGGCAGGAATGATCCGAATTATCCGTGATGATAAAAAGACGATTCCTACGGCAATGTTCACACCACGAAATATAGTCAAAGATAGCTTTTCTATCGAATATATCATGCCGTCTGAGGATACGGCAGATAGTGTAAAAGTACAGTATTTCTCAAGTAAATACTGGAAATATGATGATGTAACAACCAAACTTGCGGACAGTACGGAAGAAAACCCGGCCAATGTAGATTTGTTTGGCTGTACCAACAAAGAACATGCCGCTCGGGAGGGCTATTATATGTGCGCTTGCAACCGTTACCGGCGGAAGTATATCAGTTTTCAAACCGAATTAGAGGGGCTAATCCCCACCTATGGCGATTTAATCAGCATAACGCATGATATGTGCGAATGGGGACAAGGCGGCGAAGTGTTATCAGTTTCCGGGAATACTCTAAAATTGTCAGAACATCTGATGTGGAAAGAAAACGAGGAACATTTTATATGTTTTCGCCACAAAGACGGCTCTATGAGTGAGACATATCCGGTTATCCGCGGTGCAGTAGATGAAGAAGCTGTCATTCAAACGGTGCCGGATATTAAAATCTATACCGGTACGGCAATGGAACGAACTCATTTTACTTTCGGTATAAAAGGAAAAGTATCAATGTATGCCAAGGTAATCGGTGTCAAACCCCGTGGCGATACCGTGGAAATTAGCTGCGTTAATGAAAGTGATGAGGTTTATAAAACATAAAACGAAAGGAAAGAGAATGGATTGGCTAGAATTTTTACAAATTATTTGTGTTCCGGCTTTTGTTTGGCTTGTCCATAAAATGGGCAATGTACATAAGGAATTGAATGATTTTAAGGTGCAAGTTGCCCGGGAGTATGCCACACAGGTTCATATTACCCGGCTTGAACTGAAAATTGACGAATTGCGGCAACTTATTTGGGAGATACATAATGAATCAAAAACTACCAAGAGGAATTAGAAACAATAATCCGGGGAATATCCGGCACGGTGCTAATTGGCAAGGATTAAATCCTAAAGGCAGAGATATAGATTCTGCCTTTTGTGTTTTTACAGCACCAATTTATGGAATCCGTGCTTTGGCGAAAGTTCTTATAAATTATAAAAAAATTCATGGTTTAAATACAGTCCGAACGATTGTAAGTCGTTATGCGCCTCCTAATGAAAATCAGACTGCTGCTTACATTCAGTCTGTTGCCAAACAGCTCGGTGTTTACCCCGATACAGTCATAGATATTGAAGAACGCGGGGTGCTGACTGTTTTTATTAAAGCTATTATCCGCATGGAAAATGGCATTCAACCCTATTCCGATGAAACAATTCAACAGGGGATTGATTTGATATGAAGTTAAATAAAAGATCATGGATTCCGCTGATTGGTTGGATTTTATGTTATGGTTTTCTGCATAACTGCGTGATTGCACCGTATTTTGCGGTGGATGTTATCGACTGGGAACAGCTTTTAACCAGCTTAGGCATTATGTTGGGAATTAGCGGTGTCCGGGATATTGGAATTAACCGGAGAAAAAAAGATGATGGAAATTCTAAAGAAGTTTAGAGCAATAGTTTTTACCGCTATTGCTCTTTTTTTATACCTTTTTGGCTATCGCCATGCCAAAGAGGCGGCGGAGAATAAACAAACGAAAGGAAAGTTAAATGCCGTTAAAGCTGCTAAAAATGTTCGTAGTGGTTTGTCTGATATTGACCGAATTAAACGCTTGCACGACAAGTATAAGCGGTGATTTTTGCTTGCTTTATGAGCCGGTTTATGCTGATTATGAAAAAGATACACCGGAAACAATTAAACAAATTGATAAAAACAACATCATTTATGATGAATTATGTATGTTTAAGCCCCCTACTTCCGAGTAGGGGGCTTTTTTTCATTGTTTTATTTGGCATATCATTGAGATTAAATTTTAGCCCGTGAGAACGCTCAGAAAGAAATTCCAGGGTATTTTTATCAAATCTTGATAAAAATGGCTATTTTTCATTGACTCGCAATGAAAAATCTATTTAGATTCCTGTGCAATATAATCTATATGGGAGTTTTATCTATGAATAAAAATGAACTGATTGACAGCATGGCGGCTGAAGCCGGTATGACAAAGGCTGATACAACCAAAGCTCTGGACGCGTTTATTGCTTCTGTTACCACCGCTCTGAAAAAAGGTGATGAAATTCGTTTGGTAGGTTTCGGAACATTCTCTGTTTCCAAGCGTGCCGCGTCTACGGCTCGCAACCCGCGCACCGGTGAAACGATTAAAGTTGCGGCGAAAAAGGTTGCCAGATTTAAGGTTGGCAAGACTTTGCAAGATTCCTTAAACTAAAATAACACAATAAAAAAATCACAAGTCTTTAGAAAACCCCAGCAGTTCTCTGCTGGGGTTTTCCGTTTTTTTGCAAAATCGCTTGCAAATTAAAATTATGTTCTGTATGCTGATAAACGTCGGAAAGCCCAATTCCGACAAGGAACGGTAATTTCTAATCAGTATGGGCAAGTCTCTTGAGCTTTATGAGCTTTAAAAACAAGAGTGTGTTGCTATATGGGCATCTCACCCTAACGGGTGGATGCCAGGTATATAAGGCATAGCTCGAATAACTGGGCTATTTTTCATACTGATTATAGTTTACCCATCCACCCACCTGTGGTCACACAGGTGGGAAAATGTGTTACCGCAGAGATAAGAGTATGGAAATAGCTGATTTAAAGCAACGTGATGAAGCCATTTGGCAGAAGTATTGCCAAAACGTTGATGAAGACAATCTTGTAGCAATTTATCGTCAGGGGATGTTTTTAGGCATTTATGAACAACTGGTACGCATTTTGAGGCGTAATACGGAGAATGTTGCCAAAGACTATAGAAACAGCGATTTTTTTAAGCTTGCGCTGGTAACTTATGTCGATTTGTATTGCCGAATTTTGGTACAGCGGGAATTTGCAGCAGAGGAACAAGATATTGCCGCAATTGCCATTAGCGCATACTATAATAAAGACTACGATGAGATTATTAAGCTTCCGCAATCGGCTTATGCCTCAGGAAACGCCACTGCCGAAATGTGGGTGCGCTATATGCGGAGCGAGATTATTGTATGGGGCGTGCGGAATTTGGCGCTTTTAGACGTAATAAACGGTTTTTATTATCGGCAGTACGGAAAGCTTATGCGCTTTGAAGCCGCAGAGAAATATAAACCCCATTTTACAGATTAGTTCAGACATTCAAGCAAAGGCGGGCGGGTTGGTAACTATGATTAACGTGAAAATAGCCCAGTTATTTGGCTAAGCCTTATTGGCCGGCATCCGCCCAAATTAAAACGACAAAATTTTCCTTGCACGTAAAGGGAACCTGCCCACACCAATCAGGCCTTACCAACCTACCAGAACGCCAGTGTCCCAGTACATATCAGTACTGGCAACATAAATAAAAAAGCAAGTTTTTTATTGCTTGGGTTTCCAACGTCTTGGCTTGGGCCGATATGGCAAACAACCACCATATTTTAACATATAATGGTTAACATCAATCTCAATATCATTGCGGATAATAAAAAGAGTACCAAGATAGCGGCGGTAAACATCTTTTCCTTTGAGTTTCACGTAGAAAAAGGCTCGGTTGTCCCGCCACAATTTTTTCAGGACAACGGCTGACTGCTTTCCACGATGCAAAACTTCCGTTTTGGTTAAACCATAAGTTTCCGCCTGCCACTTGGCACGCAGATTGGGCTTATTTTCAAAGCAGTCTATTTCTAACAGCCGAAGTTTTATTTCTTCTCCATTCACGGCAAGCAATACCGTATCACCGTCAGTTATTTTTAAAATGTCCGCTTTATTTAAGTCTGCGGCAGACAATGGCTGTGCAAAAAGTAAAATTATGCCAATCGCTATCCTGCCCCAACAAAGCCGCATCGGACTTAACTTTCGTGTCTTTTGCAATAGGATTTGAGTTTGCCGCTGTTAATGTAATAGTCAAACAACGCGAGCTGAGCCACATTGGTAATCTCGCCAAGTTCTTCGTTTATTCTCGCAATAATGAGTTCGGTACGAGCCAGACAATCATGTAGAGAATGAACCATAGCACAATAAGTGCGCTGAGGTTCGGGGAAATATTTTAAGACTTCCGGCAACAATTTTTCAAGCTGAGGCTCATCGCCATTTTGCAGCAGTTTTTCAATTTCCCCGGCAATCGTATAAAAATATTTTTTTGTCGCTGTAACCGTTTCTTCCGTTTCTGTCAGCAGCGCAAAAGCGTACACCTCTTGTTCCTCTGCAGAAAGCGATTGATATTGCCGCCATTGGGCATCATCCATATTGTCTGCCACACAACGGATAAGTTCTTTGATTGTCGGTTCTTCAAATTTTGGCGCTAATGCCTTAGTTCTTATGAATTTGAAATCTCGCATCGCTACCATCCTTTCAACGGGTTAATACGTTTTTCCCACCTGTGCGACCACAGGTGGGTGGATGGGTAAACTATAATCAGTATGAAAAATAGCCCAGTTATTTGGCTAGGCCTTATTAGCTGGCATCCACCCGTTAAGGTGAAATGCCCTATAGCAATATACTCTTGTTTTAAAAGCTCACAAAGCCCAAGAGATTTGCCCATACTGATTAGGTTTTACCGAACCCTGTCGGAATTGGGCCTTCCAACAAACAGTAGTATAAAATACACATTTTAAATTGCAAGTGGTTTGCGTTAAAAAACGGAAAAAACCGACTTTTCTCAGAACTGTTCCTCAAAATTTGGACAATTCAGTGGCATTTTTTGGGAGGAGTAAAAACAATTTTGAAAATTTTAACTTTCAGTTTCTTATTGCAAAATTAACCTTTCATCGGTATCCTCATATCAGACTTGGGGAAGTTCCCCTAGTTTAGCACATGGGTGCGGGGCTGTCGTAAGCCTCATTTCGCACGGTGTTTGGATATACATCGTCATATTGTCGGTTATTTGCAATAGCTGATAGTAAATATATCCCCGGCTACGGTCGGGGAGCTTTTAGCGTATGCAATAGGAATCTCCGGATTCTAAAGGCTAAAGGAATCATTTTGCGAAATGTGATTTACGAACTCTCCGACCACCTATTTTAGGTGGTCTTTTTTTTGGGAGTTTGGAACAATATGAGAAAAGTATGCGCATTTTTCGGACATAGAGATACTTCTTCTAAAATTGAGCCGCTAATTGAAAAACAAATACGACGGCTTATAATCGAAAAAGGCGTAAATACATTCTGGATTGGCGGATATGGGTGGTTTGATATTTGTGCTTCTGGAATTCTAAGAAAGCTGAAACGGGAATATCCAAACATTCATATTGTTTTGGTAGCTGCATATATACAGCAACTGCATCGTGGTAGAGATAACTTTTTTGACAGTTTTGACTATCCGGCAGAAGTTGAAGCCGCCCCTTATAAACTAGCCATTCCTGTCCGTAATCGCTATATGGTTAAAAATGCGGATTACATAATTTCTTATATTTATAGGGAATACGGCGGAGCGTATGAAGCCGTCATCCAAGCGAAAATATATAAAAAAGTCGTTATCAATTTAGCCAATGAAAAAATATAGTTTTAATAAAAGCCTTCTTATGAAGGCTTTTATTAATGAACTTTTCAGGCCAAGCATTTTTTTGCAATATTTTTTGGTAACTTCGGAAAACAACTAATATCTACGGGCATTTTTGTTTGGTAAAAATCTATTAAACGGCTGATTATACAAAAATCATAAACTCCCCTCATTGTCTCTAGTTTATCAATATCTTCGATAGATATTCCCGTTTTTTTACTAACTTCCGCTAAAGAGTATTCTTTTTTCTTACGGGTATCATAAAAAAAGTAAGAAACCAAAAAACAAATATCTTCATGAATGGCGTCTAATGTGTAAATGGGATAATCAGATTGAGTCATCATAGGCCTCCAAACGAATTGTAAGCTTTTCATTATACAGATTCAAAAGAGAAATCAAAGTTTTCTCTTCTATTCTCTCTAAACCTGCTTCCAAACGGTCTAACTTCAAAACTGGACAATTTATTTGTTTGGCAACTTCTTCAATGCCAAGTTTATGTTCAGCCCGTGACCAATGCAATTTTTCGCCTAAATCTTGTAAGTTTCTTTCAGATATGAAGTCTAGGATATTTCTCACGACTAATTCCTTTCAATAAAAAAGACCACCGTGAAAGGTGGTCGGGACGTCGTCAAAATCACTATCCTAGAAAATGATCCTCTGACCTTAACAAATATCGTTGGCATGCCTCCGATATCTGTTTTGCTTATAGTCGGAGGCATCCCGACCATTGCAGTCGAGATATTGCCTTAGAAGGCTAACGGATATATCTAATCCGCTAGGATAATTTGTTCTTTGATAGTGGGGTTGACGATCCCTAATACCAAACAAATATGAGTCTAATATATCTTTTAACAGTTTTCAAGAATTTATATTATGAAAGAACATTGATGACAATTACAAAAAATAAATTTCAATAAAAAAACAAATATAGAGGATGAAGAAATTAAATCTTTTTCTGCAGGTAATCATAAATTGCCACCAGTAGATGTTCAGAAAATTATAAGAGTTGTATCTTTTTGAAGCCAAGAAATATTTAATTTTGCAGAATATTCTCAAATTTATGAAGATGTAAATGGTTATATCTCAGCACATGAGCTAGAGTACAGTTATTCTAAAAAGACCCCATCATTGTAAAATAGTGGGATTTTTGATTAACTAACTTACAGCAGCTTCCAAAATAGAAACAGTTTTTAAATTTGGGTTTATTTCAGCTGTTATTCCATAAGGAAGTATGAGCTGAGGAACAGTATGTCCGAAATCCATATTAGTTACAATAGGTAAGTCCTGTCGTTCATATTCCTTACAAACCATTAAGAAAGCCTCATCAAATTCGGCATATTGACTTTGCCAATTTGTTTTTTCTTTCTGCTCTTCAGGTAAAAACTCTCCTCCGGGACGAGCAAATAGAATACCATTGATTCTTTCAAGAATTCCCATTGCTCCCAACGTACGAAGGAAACAAGTCGTCAAATCTGGAGAAGGATTATCCTCTGAATTTTCCAAAAATAGTATTGTATCATCAAAATCAGTAACAGCTGGAAATAAAGATGTTCCATTTACGCATTCCATCAAACTGTCAAAGCAACCACCCAGCAATTTCCCTTGAACTGTTTTGCTTCCCTGTATGTATCTCCAACCAGTGCTTTTTGTTCTGGGACGCATAATATGCTCTTTTCCCCATTCAACTTTGTCAATAATATACTCATCACTTTCTGGCAAAGTACCGATTGGTGCTGTGCTGAAAAGTGTTTTTTTTGTACTTTCAATAATAAATTTAGGAATTCCGCCATTCTCAGCATAACCAAACATCGTACAAGGGCTATAAAAAGATTCCAAACCAGCCTTATAACACATCAAATGGTTAATTGTAGTATCACTCATTCCCAAAAAAATCTTAGGATTATCATGAATTGTTTGAAAATGCTTATCATTCATGTGACGCAACAAACGAATGGTATCATCGCCGCCGACATTACAGAGTATCGCTTTGATTTCAGGATTCTCAAAAGCTTCCATTAAATCGGCTAAGCGCCATTCTGGATGTTCGTAAATATCATTTTCGGAAGCTAAAGAATGGGATGTTTCAATGACATTGACACCGAACGCTTCCTTAAATTGATGAACCCCCTGTTCATATCGTTTCCTAAAAACGGCTGCTCCTCCCCATGATAAGGAGATGGTCGCAACTGTATCTCCAATGTTTAATGCTTTGGGTTTGATAAGCCGTTTCATAAAACACCTCTACTTAAAAATATATGTTAAGCAAAATATTAGTATGCTTTTCCTTTATTTTTATTTAATACATACATAGTTTGTTTTCTTTTTCCTTTCGATTTATGATTTATAATATTTTCATAAATCTTCATAGATTTTTGACATAATTCTTTGTAGTCTTTTATTCCGCTATCAGCATATTTAACCAAGTTTGAAATAACTTGAAATTCTAAATAGTTTAGAATTTTAGCTTCTTCCGCAAAAAAGATGTTATTACTCTCTCCACGGGTATTTGCTTCGTATGTACTATATTTTTTCTCAACATTTCTTTTCCATTTTGACGCTGTATTCCAAATTTTTTGCACTTTGGCATCCTCGAATTCATAATCATAGGAAACGGTCTGAACATTTAAAGGTGACAAAGCCAATTGCTTAGTATAAGCCATATCATGGAATTTAGAAAACGGTGTGATTTTAAGATTATCAATTAAATAAACTCTTTTATTGTATAATCTTGTTTTATCAAAAAAATCTAAAGATTCTTTTAATTCCTTAACTGTAGAATAAGGATCAAACAGAATATATCCGACTTCTATGTTAAAACCATTTTGCTCCAGAATATCTAAACATTTTTTATTGTTTTCGACACTTGTTGGTTTTTTAAAACGTTTTAGCTGTTCTTTTGAACCAGACTCAATACCGACAAAGACCTGATTTAGTCCCGCCTCCATAAAAACAGAACTTAATTCGGCCCAACGAGGATTAATAACATCTGCTGCACGAGTATTAAAATAAAAATTCATATCTTGAGAAATGATACCGTTTCTTTTAGCTTCAGATATTTTTTCTGCGATACTGATAGCCCGGTCAAAATTTCCACCAATAAAATCTTCATCCGTAAAATACGGCATTTTTACGCCAATTTTATCCAATTCTATAATTTGTTTTAAAATCTGTTCTTCGGAAACGTTTCTTCTGGTTTTATTAGGATATTTTCCCGGAATATAACAAAAAGAACAGCCACCGTACAAACAACCTCGACTCCCCTCTATGCGGAACGTTCCTTTTTTAGATTTCAAAAAATTAATAACTTCTGGAAATCTCTCGGGCATAACGATATCATTGGCATCTACCAAAACTCTCGGATTTTTTCTTAAAGAGCCTTCCTTTATATAAGCAATATTTCGTATATCCTGAAAATCTTTTCTTTTATGTATATACTCAACAAGGTCAAGCATTGAGTATTCGCCCTCTCCCAGAGAGCAAATAAGATTGGGGTATTTCCCTAATATATCTTTATATCCAAAGGTTGATAGAGAATTTCCAATCATCATGAATTGCTTTTCAAAATTAATTTTGGGGTATATTTTATCAACAGAAGATAAAGAATTAAATGGGAGCGATAATGCCACTATATCATATTTAGATAAGTCATTATTTATATCCCCATGAATTGATTGTGAATGAAACTCAATATTAGCTTCCGCGTTATTTTTTTTCAAAAATCCAGCAATAACCTCAATTCCTAAGGGTTCATTATATTCGCCAATATCTTCAGCCGCGTCAAACATAAGTATGTTCACTTTTTTCAAATTAGGTCTCCTTTAAGGTTTTGTTAATACTTTGATATATGTTTTTATCTATTTTGTCAAGCATTCTATTGTATGAAAATCATACTATTATATGTGTTTTGTTGAAAAAATAGAAAAATATAGAAAGAATATTGACAAAATAATAAAATACAGTAAACTGTACCCAGTTAAATTAGGAGATACTCATGGAAGATAGAATATTAAATCTTCAAAAAAATGGTATAACTTCTCCTTATGCTTCACAAACCCATAGAAATGCGACAATTAAGGAAGTTGTTGATACGGCCTTTTCCGGAGAAGGTAAAGAATTTATCATAACCGGACGAATTTCATCTGTTAGAAAGCATGGAAGTTTACTATTTTATGATATTGAAGATCAGGAAAGCAAAATTCAAGTTATTTGTAAAAAGGACTTATTAGGCGAATCTGAGTATGCAAAAGTAAAAGATTCTTTTGTTAAAAACGATATCATTGAGGTTCGAGGGCATGCAATGATGTCAAAATCTAACGAACCTTCTATTCTGATTCAAAGTATTAGTATGGTCGCTCCATGTTTGGAAATATTAAATAACCCTAAAGATGTTACCAAAAGATTCTCAAATAGAACGGCGGATATAATTCAAAATAAAGATACGAAAAAAAGATTAATTTTAAGGTCTAAAATTTTATTTCAAACGAGAGCTATTCTAGAAAAGCATGGTTTTCTAGAAACAACGACTCCGATTTTGCAAGGCAAATACGGCGGTGGTAAATCCGCTCCATTTACGTCACATTGTAACGCGTTAAAACAAGATATGTTTTTAAGAGCCACAATGGATTTATATTTAAAGCGTATTGTTGCGGGTGGAATAGAACGTGTATATGAAATAGATAAAGCTTTTCGCAATGAGGCTATCAGCAGTATGTATAATCCTGAGTTTACTTTATTAGAAGCATACGGTGCTTATATGCAGTCATCAGAAATGAGTTCTATCATTCAGGAAGTTGTAAACAATGGACTTAAGGAAGTAAATAAGGTTTTTCCAGATATTTGGAATAATGATTTTTCTTGGAAACATGTGAATTATAAAGATGCATGTAAAGATATCCTCGGTATAGACGTATCAAACAGTAAAGATTATCAAGGAATTATGGCACAGTGTAAACAGCGTCGATATGATGTGAGTGCGTGTGATAATTTATCAGATTTGCATAACAAAATTGCAGAAACTATTTTAGGTCATCATTTCATTGCGCCTACTATTTTAAATGGACTGCCAACAGAAACATCTCCATTAATGCATAGAAAAGAGGATAATCCTAATGAATTAGACAGGGAGTGGTTTTTTGTAAATGGTATCATGTTTTGTGATTTGGCCAAAGAACTTTCGGAACCGACAGAGCAAATTGAACGTTTGAAAGAACAGAAGTTAGACTTAAAACACGAATATGACAATATCGACCAACGGCACATTCAGGCTCTTCGTCTTGGTTGTCCTTTTATTAGTGGGGTTGGTTTTGGATTTGACCGCTTCCTTCAGGGAATTACGAAAACTCCTCATATTCGAGAGAATATTCCATATCCGATTGCTTACGAGGTTTATAATATTCCTACAGAGAATAGTTCTGTTGCAAGGAATGAAAATATAAATATTTCCCAAGTAATAAACCAGAAAATAAACAATCGATAATAATTGAAAATGATATAAATGTTGTTACAATAGTAACAATAATTAAGTGCAAAGGAGGATTATAACGGTGGAAGCCAGTATCACTGTAGAAAAAATTATGAAGATGAATTATCCAGATTTTGTCGGATATATCAATCAATGGAATGTTCTGCCCGGAGCTTATAATACATTATCTAAGTGGGCTATGTTTTCAAGGATGACCGAAAAATCCAAACTACTGCAAATTGCATGTACTACGGGGTTTCAGTCACGAGAATTAAGTATTCTTACGGGATGTCAGGCTTTGGGTATAGATTTGTCAAATAATGCTATTGAGATGGCCCGATATAATAAGGAACATTATGCGCCTAATGCAAATCTCAATTACATTCAGGGTGATGCTTTTAATTTTGATTCCAATGAAAAATTTACGCATGTTGCTATCGGCGCTGGAGCACAGTTCTTTCCTAATCCACAGCAGGCTATCAAAAAGTGTATAAGTTTTCTTAATGATGGGGGATTTTTGTTAGCCTCTCCATTTTACATAATAAATCCAATACCGGAAGATTTGTTAAATTTAGGTCGGAATGTTTTTGGAATAACTCCAACAACTGCCGGATATAAAGATATTATGAA
Organism: uncultured bacterium; assembly: GCA_905211505.1. Lineage (GTDB taxonomy): Bacteria > Cyanobacteriota > Vampirovibrionia > Gastranaerophilales > Gastranaerophilaceae > Zag111. Next base: position 38,819 of record CAJMAX010000005.1, read on the forward strand.
CATGTATAAAGGATTGGAAATTATTTATGAGGATAGGAATTTTATATACCAAGAAACAGAAGCAGAGTTAAAAGATTATTGTGAGAGCACAATAACTAGAGCCTGTGAAATTCGTAAAATAAATGATACAAAAATTTATGATGCAATGTACAAACGTTTATATCAGGTAAAAATGGCATCTAACCTTTTAAGGCCATATCAAAATTACTCTGTTTTAGTTTTGCGCTATAGAAAATCTGTATATCCCCATCGTTATGTGGAACTGTTCTAATGATTTTAACTGGAGATGCAATTATCAAAGCGGTAAAAAAAGGTGATATATTTTTATCACCTTTTGATGAAAAACAGGTAAATCCAAACAGTTATAACTACCGTTTAGGAAATATTTTAAAAATTTTCACGGGATTTGATGGAGAGAAAGCTCATTTCCAAGAAATTATAATTCCAGAAAGTGGTTATTTATTACAACCTGGCATTATGTATCTGGGCCATACTAAAGAGATTATCGGAAGTAAAAAGTATGCAATGTCATTAATTGGTCGTAGTTCTGTTGGACGTTTGGGACTATTTCTTCAAGTATCTGCTGATTTAGGACATACAACCTCTCAACACCAATGGACTTTAGAATTAGTAGCGGCAAAACCCATAATTTTATATCCTAACATGAAAATTGGACAGGTTACTTTTTGGAATAATTGTGGAGTTTTAAAGCCGGATACTTTTACATACGCAAATTTTAATTATCCTTATGAGGCAATTGCAAAATGATTTTGACAGGAGAAGAAATATCTAACCAAGTTTCTATGCAAAGAATTAAAATAAGCCCTTTTAATAGGGAACAAATTACCACTAATTCTTATGACATAAGGTTAGATGATACCCTCATTCGATACACGAGTGATGTTATTGATCCTAAAATTCAGCCAGAATATGAAGAAATAAAGATACCAGAGACAGGTTTAATATTGGAACCACAGTCTTTTCATTTAGGAGCGAGTTTTGAAAAAATTGGCAGCGATTTTTATGTTCCTATTCTACACGCTAAATCAGGAACGGCAAGGAAAGGACTTTTTGTTCATGTTACTTCGGATTTAATTGATATCGGCTCCTATGGAAAATTGACGTTGCAACTTTATGCAACCCTGCCTGTTAAAGTTTACCCGAATATGCTGATTGGTCAGGTTACTTTTTGGAAACCAGAAGGGAATATAAAATTATATCATGGTAAATACCAAGGCAGTGAAAAACCTAGAATTTCAGAAATATATAAAGATTTTAAATAGGCTTGTACAATGGTTTTCGATAAAGAATTAGAGTTTATTGAGAATAATAACTTATCAACTCCTATTTTGTTTTACAGTAGCAGTAAAATAGTTGAAAATCTCAATGTTATAAAAGAGGCCATTTTTTTGGAAAAAGTTGATGTTTATTATGCCATGAAAAGCTGTTATGATAGTTTGGTATTAGATTCCCTATCTTCTCGTGTTTCCGGTGCTGAGGTGATGTCAGAGTTGGAATTTTGTTTAGCTGAAAAACACCATTTCAAATCTTTTATTTTAAATGGTATGGGTCGAAGTTATGATTTGTTAGAGCGTGTTGCTCTTTATCCAAATTCTACTATTATTGTTGATAGCGAACGTGATTTGGAAAATATTTCAAAAATTTTAGAAACAAATCCAGAAATAAAAAATCTTAAATTAGGAATTCGATTGATATTTAAATTGGATGATGAAGAATATAAATGTAATAATTATTTTCAGTTAGAACATAAATTGGGGCATGATATTTCATCTTCTTTTTGTGCAAAATTTTTCCGTTTTTGTTCCAGTCATAACAGAGTTTCTTGGGATTTGCTTCATACTCATTTTACAATTAATGAAAAAATGCCCTTTATTTATCAAAAGATAATGCAAGAAATAAAGCAACAATTAGATAAATACGAAACTATTTATAATTTATCGCCGACACGAATAGATGTTGGAGGTGGTTTTGAAATATACAATCCTAAAGAAAAAAATGTTTTTTCTAATTTGTTTAAGCAAATTATTTTGACGTTTAATAAGCTATTTCCAAATTCGCGTCTTATTATTGAACCCGGACGCTTCTTATCTGCCTACTCAGGGTATGTCATTGGAAAAGTTTTAGATATAAAAAATAAATCAGGAAAAGTATGGATTGTTACAGATATTGGAACGAACGCTCTTATTCCCAACGGAAATGCTAGGTATTGTTTGTATTATCCGCAAGAAGAAGTTAGCGGTATCAAAGTTGGTATAACGGATGGGATAACTAGCCCTGTCAATAATATCATATATGAGACATACCTGAAAGAGATACCAAAGATAGATTCATATATAGTAATTGGAAATGTTGGAGCATACGTTGATGTTTTTGGGTCATTCTGGGCATACAGCCCATTTAAAATAGCTCACATAAATGAAAAAATGGAAATAAGAATTCACCGATCTCAAAATGATGTTCAGCAATTGCAAAATGTTATTCTGAAATAACGATTATTTTTAGGGACGAATACGGATTAAGGTAAATACGTTTCTATGATTATCTCTATTATAGGTATATACAAAAAAGTTGACAAAACGCATTTATTGTGTTAAAAAAACGTTAAATTATTACACTTCACTTTCAATTAGTTTACAACCATCTATATTTTTTTAAATATAGATTAATGGATTATAAGGATTTTTCTATGCCTAAATATGATAAAAAAGAACTTGATAGAGTAAATGCATGGCCTTTTGAAGAAGCCAGAAAAATTTTACAAAGATTAGGAAATAAAGTACCAGAAAAAGGGTTTGTGTTATTTGAAACTGGTTATGGCCCTTCAGGCCTTCCACATATTGGAACTTTTGGAGAAGTTGCAAGAACGAGCATGGTTCGTTACGCATTTGAGCAATTATCTGATATTCCTACCAAGTTATACGCATTTTCCGATGATATGGATGCCCTAAGAAAAGTTCCAACAAATGTCCCTAATCAGGAAATGCTTCAGCAATATTTAGGTCATCCATTATCATCCATTCCGGATCCTTTTGGAAAATACAATAGCTTTTCTGAACATAATAATAATATGTTACAAAAATTTTTAGATTCATACGGTTTTAATTATGAATTTAAAAGTTCTACAGAAATGTATAAAAGTGGTGTTTTTGATGAAAAACTGATTCGCATCTTAGAAAATTATGATAAAATTATGGCTATAATGTTACCGACATTGGGAGAAGAGCGGAGAAAAACATATAGTCCCATTATGCCGATATCTCCATCCACAGGAGAAGTTTTGCAAGTTCCTTTGTTAAATGTAAACCCATCAAAAGGGACTATTGCGTTTAAAGATGTTGACGGTAGAGAAGTAGAACAAAGTATTCTAAGCGGTAATGCAAAATTGCAGTGGAAAGCTGATTGGGCTATGCGCTGGGCAGCCTTTGATGTAGATTACGAGATGTCTGGTAAAGATTTATTGGATTCTGTCAGATTATCAAGTAAAATTACCACTAAATTAGGGGGAAGGCCACCTGTTGGATTATCCTATGAACTGTTTGTTGATGAACAAGGACGTAAAATTTCTAAGTCTATTGGTAATGGTATCAGTATTGATGAGTGGCTTCGATATGCTAATCCTGAAAGCTTGGCCTTATTTATGTATAAGAAACCTACCTCTCAGAAAAAGTTACATTTTGACGTTATTCCCAAGCATGTAGAAGAATATTATCAATATTTGGGGGCAAGTAGGACGCAATCAGATTTACAAAGTCTTAACAATCCTGTCAGATACATTCATAGGGAAAAAGATTTACCTAATGAACGTTTGCCAATGTCTTATAATTTGTTATTAAATCTGGCTAGTGTTGCAAATGCAGAATCTAAAGAAGAATTGTGGAATTATATCAGTTCTTATAATAATGCTTTGTCTCCAGAAAATTCTCCTGCGTTAGATCAAATTGCCGGATATGCAATTAATTATTATCAGGATTTTGTAAAGCCTCAGAAACAATACAGGATACCAACTGAATTTGAAAAAGCTGTACTCAATGAAATTTCGGATGGTTTAACGGTTATCCAGACACAGCAACAATCTGAAAAAGATATTGAGACATTGGTGTATGATATTGGTAAAAAGCATTATGGACAGGAAAAACTTAAAGATTATTTCAAAATGCTTTATGAAACTATGCTTGGACAACAGGAAGGTCCGAGAATGGGTACTTTTATAGCTGTATATGGTATTGATAAAACTAAGACTTTAATTAGTAAAACAGTAAGAGATGTTTCAAATAACAATTCAACAGTGCTAAATCAGCAAGTAATAAATAAGCTGAAACATACCCGTTAATTATATCAATCTTAGTAAAAAAAATCTCCATTTTATATGGAGATTTTTTTATGTCTCATTTCTTTAAATGGTCTTTTCCTCCGACCAAAATTTACCGGCAGAAATAAAATTCCGCTCAAAATACAGTCTAATACATTGAAAAACAACAATATTTTTTAAAAAGTGCTTGCGTCTGGTCATGGATATGTCAGTATAGAAGTATAAGGTAATTAATTGAATGAAAGGAAAATATTATGGATATTAATAAATTTTATGAAAGTTATGAAAAACCGGAATTTATTGATGAAAGGCTTGAGAATGTTGTAAGTGCCTTAGTAATAGCGAGGGGTAAAGGTTTCAATGAAGATCTTGAGAAACAGCAACAGGAACTGAAAAGATTTTTCTTCAAGACTCTTAATGATGTGGTGATGACTCCTGAAATGGAAATGACTTTCCCTATTTGGGTTTTTGATAATGTGGAAAAAGTTACTGATTACAATGAGTATAATAGCCGGTTGGTTATTGATGAAAATTTAGATAACATTGTTGAAGATGATAATGTGAAACTCCATTGGAGAGTAAGCTATTATGATAAAAATAAAAATTTATGTGATAGCAAGAAACCGCAGAATATATCTTATAGAATTCTTGAAGTCATTTTTGAGTATTAATCTGAAAACCGAAAGTATTTTGCTTTCGGTTCTTTTACGCCACAATTGTTCTTTTCTGAAATAAAATGTTACCTTTTACGATGCTAATACATTGAAAAACAACAATATTTATCTAAAAAGTACTTGCGTTCCATCGTGGATATGTCAGTATAGAATATGTAAAGATAATTTAATAAAAACAAGGAGTTAGAAATGAATAACAATGTAGCAACGGATTATGATGATAGCAGCTTTTCCCCAAATTGGAAAAAAATTGCAGAGCTGAATGATAATCTCAGAAAGACTTTTAGCGGTGGGTATGTAATGACCAGCAATGGCATTGTAGCTCTCGGCCCGAAAAGGAAATGGGAAATTATTAAAAAAGTAAAAGAATTTAATGATTTTGATTTCAAAAACAATCCCTATGGTGAACGTGACTTCGGCGCTTTTGCCGATGGCAATGAACAGATTTTTTGGAAAATCGATTATTATGATAAAAACCTTGAGTTTGCTTCGGAAGACCCGAGCAATCCAGAGATAACAAACCGAGTTTTAACAATTTATTTGGCAAGTGAACACTAAGGAGAAGAAAAATGAGTTATGATACAAAAAAATATCCCGGTTATACCGAAATGTTATTTAAGCACAGAAAATCGACATTA
>CAJMAX010000006.1 GCA_905211505.1 uncultured bacterium
TTACAAAAAGCTTTTTTCTAGCAATTTTAAATCCTTTTAATTTTTATTATACTTGTGGTGTAATATGGTAGAAAAAATAAATTCTTGTATCCAGCAATATAATTATAACACAATTAACAGTGTTACAAATACACAGCGGGCAGTTAATATTAATAATCAAATAACAGCCCCATCTTTTACGGCTGGGAAAAATACAGTAATAATGCCGCAACAACCACAAAATATTTATTTAAAAACAGAATTAAGCACAAAAGACGAAAAGAACAAATTCACAGCAATAAATGCAAGACTTGACAGGAACGGCAGAAAAGTCATGGAATTATTGCTAAAAAACGGAATTTTGCTAAATTCCAACTCAAATGATAAAAGCTCTGTTCTTGATAACTTGTATAAAATCACATCGCAGCCAAGAGCTGAAGGCTTAAATTCTGATATTATTTTAAAAGACACAATTGCAACAATTGCTTATCCTTATCTAATTACACAGCAATTCGGAGACATTCCAAAAGAATATAAATCAAAAGCAATAGCTGCAAATAATGCGTCAAAATCCAATTTGGTAGATATATACAAAGGAGAAAACGACATACATGTCGAACATTCTGGAACTTGCGTTGCGGCCAGTACTGAATTCAAACTGGCAAAACAAATGCCTGCTGAATTTGCAAGATTTGCACAAGAATTAAGTTCGCCTCAAATGTGTGTAACTAAAACAATAGGATTAAAAAATCTTGCGGATAACACATTAAATGCAGTCTGGTTGTTAAATGCTTTCGAAATACCATACGAAATGAGAGATTATAACAATGCAACACTTAAATTTGCACCTGATAAAAATGCAATTTTAAGAGCACAAATCCAAACAACTCATAAAGATCCTTATGAAAGAACTCCGCTTGATGTTTTAATGCAGTCAACATTTATGCAGGTAGGATCACAGCAATCCTATAATTCCTTAACAGACAAAAGGGCTGGAAAATTCAATCAAAACGACAAAGGTTTAATTGAATTTGAAAAAACATTCACAGAATCTGTTGTATTTGATAAAAATATACTATCTGTAACCTATCAAACAGTTGATGAAAATGCAAGACTTATCGGATACGAAACAGATTTCGGTACAATGAAAAGACATCTGGTAGAAGCATTAAATGAAGGCGAAAATGTCATCATTGGATATACACAAACTGATGCCAATAATATCATTGTTAACGGTCACGAAATAACTATCGTCGGCTATAAAATTGACAATAACGGAAAAATGACGTTTATATGCAATGATACTGACGATAATATTACAAAGCCTATAGAATACTCTGAAGATTATTTACTGCCTAAAATTCATCATGCAGCTTTACCTCAGCAAATTGTCGAAAAAGATTTAAATATTATTCCTAGTTGGGTAGAAGGAATAAATATGTATAAAGAAATGAAACAAGCAGCTTAAAAGTTAAGCAAAAAATATTATTCAGAAGTTTTTATCACAATAAAAAAGGTAAAATATGATAAACATACCAAACATTAATTCAACATCAATTAATACAGGCACAAAATCTTTACCAAAAGAAGAATTGCCAAACAACAATATTGAAACAAATTCAACAAACAAACCACAATATACAACAAACATTTACCCCAAAGAAACTATCCCCGTTTACACAAAATCAACTACGAAAACTCCAAAGTTTTCAGAGCCTCAATTAACTCATACAAGTTGGTTTTATGTAAATGATGTCCATGGAAAAATGACAAACATGGAACGTATTTATAACATGACAAAAGAATTCGATAAAACTAATTCTTCTCAAGTTGCCCCAGGATTCTGGTCAAATACAACCGGAAACATTTCAAAATTCAAAGTATCTTCAGGAGACATAATCTTAGGCGCCAATTATACTCACAATCAGGTTGCCGATAAGTTTTTAAACTGGAGCGGATTTATTGCCTCTGCTCTTGGTAATCACGAGCTTGATGTTGTTGAACCTGGAAACCTTGCAAAACTTTTAAGTAATGCAAAATATAAAATGTTGGCCGTAAATATTGAAATTGATAAAAATTCACCACTTTCCGGCAGAATAGAAAAATCAACTATTGTTGAAAAAGACGGTGAAAAATACGGACTTATCGGAATTGCACCTCCTGATATGAAAGAACGTGTAAAAATGAACAACACGATGAAAGATATCCAGGTTTCAGATGCAGAAACAACAAGAAAACTTGTTCAAAAAGAAGTTGATAAATTAAAAGAACAGGGCATTAATAAAATCGTAGTCCTTTCGCATGAGGGCACAAAAAACGATATACAACTTGCTAAAGAAACAACCGGAATTGATATAATTTTTGCAGCACATACGCATGACTTGATAGAAGGAATTAAAGAAGGCAAAAATTTATTCTACTCAAAATCCGGAGAACCAACAATTATCACGCAGGCTGGCAAAGATGGTGAAACTGTTGGAATTCTAAATGTTGACTTTGATGAAAAAGGCGTTATAAAAAAAGCCCAAAATAACGTAATAAAAACAAGAGCATATAATCGCCCATTATTCATAAAAGATTCTGTTGAAAATATTTTAGGAAAACCAGAAGTTATCGGCAGAGTGAAAGCTGCAGTTGAACCTCCAGTTAAAAGACTTATTGAAAACAATCCTCACGGAAATATGATTGCTGATGCAATGAGAAGCGAACTTGGCACTGATATTGCACTTCTTAATGCAGGCAACATTAGAGGAAGTTTTTCTCAAGGTCCAATTGACACAAGATTAATTTCGGATATAACACCATTTGAAGATCACATGATGATTCTTGGCTTAACAGAAAAACAAATTGTAGATTCAATTAAAGTGGGATGTAAATCTATCCCAAGAAGTTCAAATAAACCTGGCATATTACTTGTTTCCGGCTTAAAATATAAAGCCAGCAAACAAGGGGAATTACTGGAACTTGAATTTATTGACAAAAATAATCAGGTACATAAAATTGATGTCAATAATCCAGACCCTAAGAAAAAATATACAGTTGCTGCAGATGATTTCTTTGCAACAGGTGGAGACGGCTATTTAGAAAGCAACAAACATCCTGAATTTGTTATCCAAAAATTCGAAATGGACAAGAACAAATTGGCATGCGACTATATCAAAAAATTAAACCAGCCTATCGAAATTATTGATGATAAAAGAGTTCAAATAATTTAAACAGTGTTACTGTGAACACCCTTACCTACCCATACTCCAAACCGAGCAATGAAATAATAATCACCCTTACAGAGCTGAATATCTGGTGATTTTGCAAATAACCGGTAAAGTCTACGTGCTGAGCACCTGTAAGCACTAGTAACCGTATTGCTCATGGGCATTCAGATATTCTCTTACAGTATTTAAAGAAGATTGAACAATACGGGTAACTCTAGACGGAGAAAGCCCTATCTGAGTAGCAATATCTTTTACCTGCATGTTTCTGTAAAAACGGTATTCAACAACAGTCCTTTCTTTTGGAGGAAGCTTGGAAATTGCAGTTCTAATCATTTTACCCATTTCAGAAATTTCGGCATTTTCATCAGGCATAGCATGCGGATCTTTTACAAAATCAAATGGGGAATCATTATCACTCGCAGCTGCGGCTAAACCATCAATAGACAAAACAGTTTCGTAAATAGCTTCACGAACTTTTGCCTGCTTCATGTCCATACCTTCTACAGCTTCTTCTTCGTCATAAGAATCTTCAGCCTTATGTTTTAAAGAATACCACTTATATCTTATTCTTAATTCGTTTCTAATTGCCCAACGAACCGCAGTTGCAATATATGCAGAATTATATTTTGCTAATTGTTCAGGAGTTTTGTTTTTAACCATAACCTGAATCGCAATAATACCAATTGAAAGCAATTCTTCATATTCCACCATATGAGACGGAATACGTCTGTGCTCAACCCGTGCAACCTTTTGAACAATGTCTATATAATGTTGTAAATTTGTTTTATCTTCTCTAGCCATAACTTTACAAATCTATAATACTACAATCTTTTAATTTCGCGGTCGTTTATTTGATGTATTTTTCATCTTATAAACGAACATCAAAATTTCAGCAACAGCTTTATACAATTCAGGCGGAATGGATTGATTAATATCTACCATTTTAAATAAAGCCCTAGCCACAGGTGGATTTTCAATAACAGGAACATTATGTTCTTTTGCAATATCAATAATTTTCTTTGCAATAAGTTCTGTTCCTTTGGCTATAAGCATTGGAGAATCCATTTCTTCTGCGACGTATTTAAGAGCACAAGCAACATGTGTCGGGTTTGTTACAACAAAGTCCGCTGTTGGAACCGCATCCATTGCACCTTGCTGCAGCATTTGCATACGACGCTGACGAAGTGCTGCTTTGACATTCGGGTCACCTTCAGAGTTTTTATACTCATCTTTTATCTCTTTAAAAGACATTTTCTGGTCTTTTAAGAACTTCCATTTTGTAACACCGTAATCCGCCGCCGCAATAATCAAAAACGCAATACAAGCTTTAAAAATAAATTCTGTTATAATCTTGCCAAATTCTATCATTACTGCAAAATTATTATCAATAGAAGCAAGCATAAGAATGGACTCAATATGTTCTTTGTAAACCATCCAACCGATATATCCAAGAATAATAACTTTAACAATATTTTTAAACAATTCAAAAAGAGTTTTTATTGACATTATATTTTTAAAATACTTTGTCGGATTCAGTTTATCTAATTTTGGCATTAAAGGAGCGACAGCAACCAACGGTCCAACCTGTACAAAATCCGCCAAAACTGCAACTAACCAAGCAATTGCAAGAATAGGACCAATTATAAGAGCCGCACCTTTTATTGCAATTGTTAAAATGTACATATAACCGATTTCCTCGGTATGAGCATTTGGAATTTGCTCATATAACAGAGTAAAAACCTGTACAATTTGATCCCAGATAAATGGGGCTAAACCAAAAATTACAGAAAATAAAATAAGCAAAGAAACAGCTGTTGAAAAATCTTTTGATTTTACAACCTGCCCTTCTTTTCTAGCCTGTTCCAGCTTTCTGGGGGTGGCGTCAAACTGTTTGTCTTCATCACCCATATTAGCTTGCCTTTCTTTTTGAACCTACTTTATTCAAATAAGTTCAATCTATCCTTTCTGTTTTAAAATATTATAACATGGATTATAATTATTTAGCATAAAAAGTAAGCTTACTTAAATATTTCTCAATAAGTTATTAATGTCTATGTTTAAAGCTCTTGCAATATCAACAACTTTTAGGATTGTCGGATTTATTTTTCCTGTTTCAACCATACTTATAAAGTTTCTTGACAGGTCAGTAAGCTCAGCTAATTTTTCTTGAGACATGCTGGCTCTTAATCTTTCACATTTTAGGTTAATTCCAAAATTTTTTAATCTTGTTAAATCTTCCATATTAATATTTTTGTATATTGCAAAAATATTTTCCATATAATATACTATACTTATTACAAGTATACTTAGCAAAAATAAAGGTTAATTGGAATTTGACTAATGAAAAATTTTTTATTTAATATCTACGAAGAAGATTTACATATTGTACTCAAAGTATTAGGAATAAAATTACGACTAAAAAATAATAGAATTACCCCTTTAAAAGAGTTATGCTGTATTCCTAATCTTGAAAATTTCAAACAAAAACAAACTAAATTCCCGCACCCTATAGGAATTGTTATAAACAAAAATGTAAAAATAGGAAATAATTGTACTATATACCAGAATGTAACAATCGGCAGCGGAAAAAGACTCACCCCCACAGGAACAGATTGTCCGGAAATTGGAAATAATGTAACTATTTATGCAAATACAGTAATTGCTGGAGGAATAAAAATTGGTGATAACAGTATTATTGGTGCTGGTTCTATAGTCATAAAAGATGTACCGGCAAACACAACTGTTGCCGGCAACCCTGCAAAAATTCTAAAATAAATAATTATTACAGCCAATCAAAATCAATTTTGCACGATTTTAACACCGGAGCTTGTGCCAAGACGCACAGCACCAGCTTGAATCATTGTTATAGCCGCGTCTTTATCTCTAATTCCACCTGAAGCTTTTACCTGTAAACCTGCCTGATTAACGGTATCAAACATAAGTTTAACATCTTCAGCTTTAGCCCCGACACCATTTTTAACAAAACCTGTTGATGTTTTTACAAAATCTGCTCCGCCTTTTATTGCACATTCACATGCATACTTAATCTCGTCTTTTGTTAACAAATCAGTTTCAATAATAACTTTTAAATTATGACCACCACAAGCTGATTTTATCAATTTAATTTCATCGACAAGAAAATCTGTTTCTTTATCTTTTACTTTAGTTACATTAATAACCATATCAATTTCATCTGCACCATCTTTTACAGCTTGAATGGTTTCAAAAATCTTAGTTTCTGTAGTATTTGCACCCAAAGGAAAACCTATTACCGTAACAACTTTAACATCAGTACCCTTCAAATAATCTTTAGCTAATTCTACATAACAAGGGTTTATACATACTCCTAGAAATTTATGTTCTTTAGCTTCGTTAAACAATTTTATTAAATCTTCTTTTTTCGCATCTTGTTTTAATAATGTATGTTCAACATATTTGTTTAAATTTTCCATAAATAACTCTCCTTTTATTTATAAAATATTATCTAAAATCTCTGAAACCATATCAGAATGGTTAAGTGTGAAAAAGTGTAATGCGTCAACACCATTATCAATCAAATCATGACATTGAGATATAGCAAATTCAACACCTATTTTTTTTGCATCATTTGGGAATTTTTCCAATTGTTCTCTTAAATTTTTGGGCACGGCAACATTTGCCATTTCAATCATTTTATCAATTTGTTTTAAACTTCTAATTGGCATAATCCCAGGAATTATAGGAACTTCAATTCCAAGATTCCTGACTAATTCAACATACCGATAGAATTTATCATTTTCAAAAAACAATTGCGTAAAAATAGCACTGGCTCCCGAATCTATTTTTCTTTTTAAATTTTGAATATCTTCTTCTAAGGATTTAGACTCTATGTGGCACTCTGGATAGCCAGCAACACCTATAGACAGAGTTGTTTTATGATGAATAAATTCAACTAACTCGTTTGCATATTTAAAATCATTTTCAGATAAATCATAACAACAGCCTGGTAAATCACCTCTTAGAGCCAAAATATTTTCTATTCCCAGATTCTCTATTGCTATAATATGCCTTTCAATTTCTTCTTTTGTTGACACCATACAAGTGAAATGGGGCATCAAATTATATTCTAACCCTATAATTGATTTTAAAATTTCAACAGAAAAATTTTTTGAAGTTCCATTTGCACCATAAGTCAACGAAACCAATACCGGATTATATTTTTTTAAAAGCCTTAATTCATCAAATAATGAAGATATATCATTATCCTTTGGTGGGAAAACTTCAAACGAAATTTTTGGACGTCTAAAAGTTAATCCACAATTTGGGTAATATTCTTTTTGGCTATAAATTTCCTGCAATTCCATATTGTGATTATAACATATTCAATAAGACTTGTTGCAAATTTTACAACAAGTCTTATTTTAAGAATATTTATATTTAAATTGCTATTTATTTTAAACCTTTATCGACAATAACTTTTGCTAATACACCGTTAACAAAAGATGCACTGTCATCTGTTGAATATTTTTTAGCTAATTCTAAAGCTTCATCAACAACAACCTTCATTGGAGTTTCCTTAATATATAACATTTCTGAAAGTGCAATTCTTAAGATGTCTTTATCCATTTTAACAAGTCTGTCAAAATCCCAACCTGTTGAATATGTTTTGATTATATCATCGATTTCTTCGTGATTTTTTTGGAATGTTTCTGCAATTTGAATCGCATAATTTTTTACATCACCTTGAGATTCTAATGTTGTGAATTCTGCAATTTCTAAAGCTAACAGAGCTTTTTCTGCAACCTCCATCATTTCATCAAGTCTATTTTTCATATCGGCAGTCATTGGAAGCGGTACTGAAATATTTGCAGCTTCCATTGGCCTATTCAAATTGATTTCATGCTCTGCTTCGTAATCATCAATTTTATTTTTCATATCAACTAATGCACCTAATGAAATTTTTAAATCATCACTGGCACTACTTGATAAAATTCTTACTGATTTAATTATAATATCATCTAAGTTTTCTTTAGAATAATTAGTTATTGTTTTGTCAAATTGTGAAAACAATATAAATGCTAATTCTCTTGCTGCTCTGCGGGCTTGCATATTTTTACCTCATAAATCTTTCATATTTTACTTATGGGTTAATGCTATCATGAAAAAATTTTTGCGTAAAGAAAAATTATACTTAAACAGATTTACTTTCAATAGTCTTAAATACTTTTTTGAATAAATCTTTATAAAAATCAACAAAAAGCTTCATATTGAATTTCAAAATATCTAATCTTGACGATTTATCAGGGCATAAATTTATTTTTCCCGGAGCTGTCCCAAATTCTCTACAAATTGGCGGACGATGCTCATATACACTACATTTTCCTAAATCCGTAATAAATGGACAATAATTTTTAAATTTGTCATATTCATCCAATAATGCCTGAATTTGCTCCTGACTTTTTATATTTAATTCTTCCATAACTTTTTTAGGAATCCCCATAAGTTTATTTCCAAACTGATCAAAACCTATTATCTGGATGGGATTTGGCGTTGTATTATAAATTATGGAATTAAAATTATCTCTAGGATCATTTTGCCCAATATTTATACCACTATAAATTCTACGTTGAATACGACTTTCAAATTTTGGTAAAAAATCCTCAGGTAAGGGTGCATTAATACAACATTTCGCATTGCATTTTGGAATATAACACTTTACAGGTGAATTTAAATATGATTTTATTTTATTTAGCTTAACCATATAAATACTAAAACTAAGAAAAATATTTTTTGCTAGAAAAAAAGGTTATACATATAATGTATAACCTTTTTTATTCGATACTAAGAAAAAACTATTCAGCAGCTTCTTCTTTGTTCATATCTTTAATACTCAAAGCAATTCTGTGTTCTTGAGGTGTGAATTTCTTGATAAGAACTTCTACACTGTCACCAACTTTGAATTTGTTAAATGGGTTAACATTTTCTTCAGCCATTTCAGAAACTGGTAATAATGCTTCAACTCCAGGGAAAATGTTAATGAATGCACCAAAACCTGTAACTTTGTTTACTGTACCTGTAATAATTTGGCCTTCTGAGAATTGACCTTCAATTTGTTGCCATGGATCTTCACCCATTCTTTTTAATGATAAAGAAATTCTTTTTAATTCTGTATCAATTTTAATAATTTTAACTTCTAAAGTTTCACCTAAAGAAATAACATCTGATGGGTGTTTAATTCTTTGCCAAGAAATTTCAGAAATTGGTAATAAGCCATCAATTCCGTTAATATCAACGAAAGCACCAAAATCAGCAATTCTTACAACTTCACCTTTAACAACTTGATCTTCTTGTAATTCTGATAAAATATTATCTACAACTTGATCACGTTGTTCAGCAACAGCTTGTCTTTGAGACAAGATAAGTTTATTTTTCTTAGGATCAGCTTCAAGAACTTTAACTTCAATTTTTTGATCTAATAAACCATCAAATGGAGTACCTGTTCTAAGTTGAGAAGATGGAATAAAACCTTTTAAATCAGCTACATCAACTAGTACACCGCCTTTAACAACAGATACAACTTTTGCAAGGATTGTATCACCTTGCACTTTAGCATCATTAAGTTGAGCCCAAGCTTGAGCAAATGCAAGTCTTTTCAATGATAACAACATACCATCTTCATCATTTTCTTCTTTTAATACGTAAAATTCTTTAACATCACCAATTTCAACAGGTGTAGCTTCATCTGAAGATGAAATTTCTCTGTTTGGTAAGAAAGCTTCAGTTTTTGCTCCGCGAACACTTACTAAATATCCGTCAGATTCTTTTTTCAAAACTGTACCTTCTACGATGTCAGCCACTGAATGGCTGCTTGAAAAACTTTCTTCTAATAATTTTTCAAATTCATCTAACATTGCTTGTGTCATTTTTATTCTCCTTTTCTTTGATATTTTATTTTGATAAGAGGTTGACAATCCTCTATTCAATATTTTTAATAACTTTTTCAATAATACTTTGAGGTGTTGAAGCACCCGCTGTTACTGAAATCTTGTCTGATTTTTCAATCAATTCTTTATACATATCCAATTCTGCCTCTGTTTCAATATGAATTGTACTTGTTATATCTTTCAGGATTTCTGCAAGATGCGTTGTATTCGCACTTTTCTTTGACCCGACAACTATCATCAAATCACTATTCTTTGCCAATTCTTTAGCTTCAGCTTGACGCATTGCCGTACTTTGACAAATAGTATTTGCAATATGCAACTCCTTAGTTAATGGAGTTAAATATGCCACAATTTTATGTAATGTCGAAATCATCTGAGTTGTTTGAACAACAACACCTATTTTCTTTTGACTTTTCAATTCTTTTTCATATGGTTTCAATTGATCTACATCAGTTGCAACAAGAACATTTTTACTGTATTGCTCGGCATTTGCTTTTATTGCAACAACTTCAGGATGAGAAGCTTTCCCGACAATTACCAAAAAATAACCGTCCTTAACTAGTTCAATTGCTTTTTGCTGAACTTTCTTCACATCCGGACAGGTTAAGTCAAAAACTTCAAATCCAGCCTTTTCAATATTAGCAAAAACTTCCGGACTCTCTCCGTGACTTCTTACAACACAAATCCCATCACCTTTTTCTGGTAATGATTCTAAGGACTTTATACCTAGTGTGTTTAATTCCTCAATAACATGTGAGTTATGAATAAGCTCACCTAACACACAAATATTGCGTTCCGGATTTTCAACTTTCAGATTTTTTACAGTATCAACAGCTCGTTTTACTCCGTAACAAAAACCTGCAAATTTTGCTAATTTAATTTCTTTCGGCAATGTTTAATTGTCTTCTTTCATTGGACTCGCGAAAAATTCGCTGTAACAAGATTACAACATAAACAAATCAGAAAAGCAACTAACTTATAACTCCGGTTATACCAATCATTCAAACACTCTGTCCTTTCTGCAATATGAACTAAGCATTTAGAAAGAATGGACCTCGTTTTTTCATTTTATTATATTGTCCTCTCATTGAAACTTTATTTGAACCGATAGAAATACCGTCATCTAAAGTTGGAATTGTATCACCAGACAAACCTTCTGAATTTGATGTAAAATCAGGAGTATCAGTCGCAACTGTTCTCATATTATCTTGTTGAGCTTGAAGCCATTCATCTGACCCTTTAGTATTTTTCAAAATCTCAAATAAAGCATTTCTATCTGCAAGTGACAAAAATGAAAGATATTTTTTCATCTCCTGAACACTCATAGAGCCTTTATTTTTATTGATATAGTCAAGAATAACATTTGATTCTACTTTATTTTCTCTAATTAGACGCTCAAAATCAGTTGAAGAAATTTTTTGAGTTGAAACCAACTCTGCAATTGAGTTGGAAGGTAGAAGTTTCAATAAATCAAATCTTAAAGATTCACTCTGACAATAATCAAATAATTTTAAAATAGTATCAGAATTTCCGCGATAATTCTGCGCAAAAGAACGAACATCCATTTCTCGGCCTTTTGAAGCAAAAATCTCTAAGAACCTATCTTTACCAGCTTCGCCAAGAGTATCTGCTAATTTTGCATAAGCTGCGCTTACACTATTCTTTTGAAAAATATCTTCGATAACAGCTTTTAAAATTTCTTGTTCATCTTCAGCTATTTTAATATCTTGTTCTTCTATACCAACAACTTCAGTTTTTGTTTCTTCTGATTGAACAACATTAGAATCCCTTCTATCAGATTGAACCGTTTTTGATACATTTTCAGATGATTTATTTTTACTTGTTTCGTAAGAAACTATTTTATCTAGCAATGCTTCTTTCTTTTGTTGCATAACTTTAGTATCATAAGAGGCTTCAACATTCTGACCAACCCCAGTTCTACCGGATTGAACTTTACGCTTTGAGTTTGCAGGAGCAGAAGTAGGATTTGAAGAGACTATAGTTCTACCGGAAGTAGGTGCTGAACTAGTTGATTTTGCAACTGTTGAAGATTTTGACGGAGCTTGTGTAGATTGCACTTGGGAAGTTTGAGACTCTGATTTTTTTGCAGATATAGTACGCTCAGGAGTAGTTTGAGCCAATGTAGGCTTAGAAACTTCCCCGGACTGTTGTGCAGAACGGATAGTTGCCTGTTGCTCCGGCGAATAATTTTTAGCAGCAGAATCTACATAAGAATTATATTGAGTTCTAACACTTGAATCAACAGATTTTGAAGCGGCTGCCAACCCTTCTGTTACTGCAGGATTGTCAATTGTAGACAAAACTTTACCAAAATAAACTTGTTCTTCAGCGCCATTTACAGCGGCTTCTGTAACAAAATCTTTTGTAAACACAGCTTTAGAAGCATTAGAAACATTATCTGAACTAAGAATTTTCTGAGAAACATTTGCGGCAGCTTCTTTAGTTATGTATTCACGATTATTAATACTTTTAGCAAAAGGTTTGACCAGAGGTTCATGTTGAATTGCAGTTTCTCCAACTGTTACTAATTCATCATCTTTTAAATATTTAGCCGAAATTTCAACAGTATTTTCTGTAATTTCTTTACTCCGAGTATCCTTTGATTGCATAGCTGAATCTATAGCTTTTGCAACAAGTTTACCGTCATTATGCGCAAGACCTTTTGCCTGTAATCTGTTATAAAATTTTGCCGGAATAAGGTCGTCTATCTGTTTCTGAGAAAGTCCTTTTTCTTTAAGGATATTTCTCATTTGATGAAGATCTTCAATACTTTTATCAACAACAGCACCACGTGCAATCTCTTTAGCTATTTTGGAATATTCTTTGTAATTATCTTTATTCAAATCTTTTAAAGAATCTTGAATATAATCTTTTACTTCACAACCTAAAGCTTTAGCCCTTAGATTATTACTAGAAACATTGATATGTTCATGCTCAATTTCAAGCCCAATTTCCTTACATACATTGTATTCTTTAAGCAAATTTTTCTGTTCTGTAGTTAATTTACCTTGATTTTCTAATCTTTGTAAATGATTATAAACATCCTTTTCTGTAGGATTTTCTATACCAGCAGATTGAATCTCATTAATTAAATCAAGTTTTTCTTTGGTATTTTTAATAATCTCCGCATTTTTAGGATTATTTTCTAAATTTAAACGATTAATTAGAAATTGAGTTTTGTTATAAAGTGAAAAATTATTATAATCTTCAAAAGACTTACCTTCCTCTGCCAAACCTTTTAAAACAGATAGACCATATGTAAGGTATTTTTCCTGGCTATCTTCAGATAAATTTGACCAGTTTTTAATATGTAAATCTTTTTCTATAAATTCGTTAAATTTCTTCTTTCGATATGCAGCTTTATCTTCAGCATTTTCCAAACTATTATATTCATCATCAGATACTGACAAGAAATAATCTGCATAAGCATCAATTTTTTCTTTAGAAGACTTACCTTCTAATTTTTCTGGAGGAACTAAAGTTAAAACCTGTTTTAACGTTTCTTGTCCTTCCTGTTTTATAATCTGCTGTAATTTTTCCTGAGGCATATTCTTATATTCTTCAAGAGATATTCCGCTTTTCTCAGCAGCAGACAACAGCAATGCAGCATCTTTAACTGCTTTTTGATTCTCAAATTTACAAAACAGTTCTCTGTCAGAACTAACTATTGAAAGCAAATCTTTTCTTTGCTCTTCGATGTATTTTGGTTTTTCTTTATTAGAAAGATTATTAAAATTTTCATCAGTTTTAGACAAATAATATTCAATAAAAACATCTAATTTTTCATTATTTGTTTTATTTCTGAATTCCTCTGACATTACCATTTTTATTTTTTCAACTTCGGCAGAAACATCTTCACCTGCAACTTTTTTACCATCATTTTTCAACGATTCTTCAAAAGCTCTCAGTTGAGCCAAAACCTGAGATTCCTCTTTTGTTATATTACCATTTTTCTCCCGCAAAAGTAATTGTGCTTTGACATCATCAATATCACCTTTAATACCAAGTTTTTCAATAGAAGATTCAATTTTTGTTTGTTTTAAAGATGAAGTTGAAGATTCATTTTCTGCCTGCAAAGATTCAGGAGTAGCGGCTGTAACAGCTTGCTTATCCTGGTCTTGTGCAGCAGATTGAGCTATAGATTGTTTGGCTGCAGTAAGATACTTTTGAACCTCTGCAATTGATGAACTTGGGAAGAATTTTGCTTTCAGCTGTTTTAGCTGTTCTTCAGGTGCAAGAGCTTTAAATTCGTCAGAATTAATATAATTTATAACATCATTACTGGCAATATCATTCTTTACGCTATTACTTGTCAAATCAATAGGCTTGTTATTAACGGCAGTAGACCCGACATCCGTATTCGGGGTTGTCGGGGTAGTACTTACTGTCTGATTTATTTTTTTTACTTCTACTGCCATTTTATCTTCTCGATATTTTTTCTTCTATTTCATGAAAAAAATATTTTTTCTTCCTATTTCAACGAACCTATAAACTTTTACAATTCTTAATAGTCTTGAATAATCGGCTCCATCATTCTGGTTTCTTTAGTTTCATGAAGCCCAAGCATAGTATTATCTTTCCAAGGATATTCACCTGCCATCAAGCTTATAATTTTATTAGCAGTATCATCGTCAATTTTGATTTGACGAATCATAGTACCATTTTGACGACCATTATCATCAACAATTGATTCTATTACTTTTACTGAGCAAAACTCTTTCTCTGGACCAAGGTTGTGATAATAAAATTTGGCAACAACCGGAGGATGAGCAGTTTTATCGTCACTGCCTTTTGCACCATCACGAATAAAATAAATCGAAGTTACAGAATTTTTGTCACCAGGTCCTGTTGTAAACAACATATGATATTTTGTACCATTACCTTGCGCAATATGGTGCATTAGAATCTTGTGATTTCTTAAATATTTCCATTGTCCTATTCCCGGAATATTCTTATGATAATCAGAAACAGTTGACATATACGTAGAGTCTGGAATTTCTTCAGACGGGAGTTGGGCCAAAACTTCTTTATTAAGCCCGGTCTCCATTGGAACAATTTTCATAGGCTCTTTTGCATTCAACAAAGATGGATTCATTGCCATCAAAACTATAACCGGAACTGCTTTTGCTGCTGATGCTTTTGGTAGTCTTTCTATTTTTGATGAATCTTCTTCACTTTTTCCACTAAAACTAACCATACTACTACGATTTTGTCTAGCACTAACACTGCTAATAGGTAATATTGCCATACTAACACTCCTTTTTTGTATTCAATTTTTCTTTTTCTTGGATTAACCCCTTAATCCATATCTATTCATTAACCTTGCTCATGATTATATCAATCGATTTGAGTTTTGTAAAGAAGTACAAAAATTTTTCATACATTCTTACCAGGTTTGATATGATTTTAAAACTCAAAGTATGATATTTTTGCTAGTAAATAAGACTAATATTAAGAAATATTACAAAATAACATTATCTTATCTTAAAACTTATCCGTATGAGAAGTTATCCCCATAGATTTGTTATTATCAATATCTATAACATGTTTTATAATTGAATGCGCCATCAACAACAAATACGGATTAATTTCAGTTGTTTGAGACATATTTACATTAACAGAAGCATTTTTTGATACAGTTTTTGAATCCTTATTTACTTCATACGAAACAACCGAATCCACTGCATAATGTGTTTTTTCTTTATCTATTCGCAACTGGAGTTCTGGTTTTGGAAAATTTTCGCTGCATTCTATAGAAATTTGAACAGAATTAGAAGTCTCCAATATTAATGTAGCTGCAACAGTACCATAATTCACAGTTGAAATTGTTATATTCAATATACTATCACTCTCTTCATGAGCGTTACTTTTTTGTTCTACCTCCAAATCAAATCCAACACCATCTTCTAAAGGTAACCATGGTAAATAAAGCATTAATAGAAGTTTTAATGTTTTTTGAGGATTATTTTCTGCAGCAATTGATATACTTGCATTAATAAGTTTTGCCATATCTTTCATTTGCGATAAATCAGTAACTCCGGACTTTGAAGCTTCAGTCATCGCCATTATGAGTTTTGTCAAAGCTTCTTTACCATTTTTTTGAAAAAATAAAGATATTTCATTCAAATTAATCATACCGCCAGAGAGTATTTCTAAATTTTTTAATGAGGAACTTAACTGGGAAGCCAGTTGAAAATTAACCGCCTCTTTTGCTGTTGAAACTGTTAAACATTGAAGCTGAGCAAGAATCTGCGCCTGTAATTGAGACAATGAATTCTTCTGTGCAGCCAGTTGATTTGCAAACAATTGATTAAACTGACTTTGAGTTAATCCTCGCTGAAGCATATAAATAAATTCGTTAATATTTTTAGGCATCTGCATCAAATCTTTTACATATATCGCCCTATCCATACTTTGTAGCGTATTCATTTGAACAGACTGCCGCAGATTTACAGTTGTTGACTGTTTTAAATTCTGAACAACACTCCGCTCAGCAGTATCCGAAGCTTTTTGAGAAAGCTGATCCGAAATTTGTGCTGATTGTGTACCGGCTTTAGACGACAACATTCTTTGATGCTGATAATTTTGCCCGAATTTATTTAAAAATCGATTGATATCAATACCTGACATACATGTAATTTAACTGATTTTTATCAAAAAGTCTAGTTTTCAACAGGTAGATAAGACTGTGGATAATTATAATCTTCAATAAAACCTAAATTTTTATATAACCTTAAAGCCTGAAGATTATTTGTTTCAGTTGTTGTATTTATCTCTCTAATCGGACTGTTATACGTATCAATTTCTTTAAATATCACATCCATAGAATGTTTCAGCATAATTGTAGACAGACCTTTACCCTGATGCTCAGGTTTTATACCAACAAGAGGAATGTTAACAATTGTACCACTTGTTACGTTCATGAAAGAAAAACCGACAGGTTCCCCTTTATACAACAAAACGCTGGTTGCACTAGGCAGGAATTCTGCATAAATATTTCTGACTATTTTGGTAATTATATCACGGGTTCCTTCTATTGACTTAAACCTAGGGTCAAACAAGGCATCTGAACTATCATTAAATGCATTTTGTATAATTTTCACAGCATCTTCAAAATATTTTTCATTCCAGGCTACAACTTCATAATCTTCAGGTAGTTTAACTACTCTTGCTCTTGAAAACAAATCTCTAGATGGTGTTCCCTGCATCATAAATCGAAGAACTTCAATACCTACAAATTTAAAACCCAGCCTTGCAATTACACTGATTAATGACTTTTGTTCTCCAAGCATCGGATAACATACAATTTTTTCTTTCCGTAAATTTTGAGTTACTTCCAGAAATTTTGTCAGCAAATCTTTTGCATAGTCTGCAAAATTATCCTTGTTACGACTATGGATAATATTTAGTTCCACAGCCTCTGATATTGCTGTCGTATAAACTAAAAATGCAACAGCGTCGTCATTCTCGTCAAACAAAACAATACATTTAATCAAATCCTTGTCTATAGATTCCAAAAAGCCGTCATAATCTAAAGGATCCAATTCAAAATGGTATTCTTCTTTAGCTCTTTTTCTGAAATCATCATACAGATTTTCAAACTTACCATAACTATTTGCTGTTAAAAATTTAGTATTATACATTTGTAGCTCCTTATAAAGAGTGGTGCATTTTTTCTTTTTTAGTGTCCAAATATCTTTGATTGTATGGTGTAACTTCGGACGAAACTTTAATCGTATCATTCACATTCAACCCGTAACCTTGCAGCCCTACAATTTTTTTAGGATTATTAGTAATCAAATTAAAATTTGTATACCCAAGATCAACAAGAATTTGCGCCCCTGTACCATAATCCCTCAAATCAGACTTAAAACCCAGCGACAGATTTGCTTGAATTGTATCCTGACCTTCTTCCTGCAGTTTATAAGCTTTAATCTTGTTACACAAACCTATACCTCTGCCTTCATGGTCAGTCAAATATACAACTGCACCTTTTCCATAATCATTAATATACCTGAGGGCATTATGCAGTTGAGAGTTACAATCACATTTCAAACTATGGAAAACATCACCGGTCAAACACATACTATGAACCCTGACAGCAGGGATTTTGTCAGAACCGTCATCTTTAACCAAGGCGACATGCTCGGTTCCATTAACCTGATTTTTATATGCATAAAGCTTAAACTCGCCGTACGGCGTAGGAAGAGTTGTCTCAGCTTCTCTGGTAACAAGTTTTTCTGATTTCAAACGAAAAGCAATAAGTTCTGCAACAGAAATAAATTTCATTCCATGCTCATCTGCAAATTGCCTTAAGTAATCACGTCTTGCCATATGACCATCAGGGGCCATTAGCTCACACATAACACCTGCAGGTCTGTGACCGCAAATTCTGGCAAGATCAACAACTGCTTCTGTGTGTCCTGTACGTTCAAGCACCCCGCCTTGTCGTGCCACACAAGGAAACATATGCCCAGGACGTCTTAAGTCTGACGGTTGAGCATCACGAGCGGTCGCAACTTCTACAGTTTTAGCTCTATCATAAGCTGAGATACCAGTTGTAACTCCGTACTTTTCAGCAGCATCAACACTTATCGTAAAAGCAGTTTTCATCCCCTCTGTGTTTTGCTCTACCATTTGCGGTAAATCAAGTTGTTTTGCAATTTCAGATGACATTGCAAGACATATCAAACCTTTAACTTCACTTGCAAGAAAATTAATTTTTTCAGGTGTGACCTTTTCTGCGGAGATAATAACATCTCCTTCATTTTCTCTATCTTCATCATCAGCCACTATAATTGGTTTTCCGGCTTTAAAATCTTCTATAGCATCTTCAATACTATCAAATCGAAACTTTTTATCTTCCATTATATAAATCCATTTTCTTGTAAAAAACTCATACTTAGACTATTGTTATTATCTTTCACTGATAATAATTTTTCAACATATTTACCTAAAATATCTGTCTCAATATTTACATAATCACCGATATTTAGCATATTTAAATTAGTATTTTCAAAAGTGTGAGGAATAACCGCAACCTTGAAAATATTCTCACAAATATCCGCAACTGTTAAACTAATGCCGTTAACAGTAATTGAACCTTTATAAACAACATATTTTGCCTGAGCTTCCGGAAGTTCAAATCTGAGATTATAAAAATCTGCAAACCTCTCTTTACTCAAAAATCTTGCACGACAGTCAATATGTCCGGAAACAATATGACCGCCTAAACGTGAATTTAACGTTAAAGCTCGTTCCAGATTAACACAATCGCCTGATTTAAAATCTCCAAATGTTGTTACTGATAGGGTTTCATCACTAACCCTAGCTGTAAAAGTGTCAGAATCCATACTAACAACGGTTTGACAACAGCCGTTTACAGCAATACTGTCACCAACCGTAGTATCTTCTAATACAATTTTACACCCGATTTTGATTGTTGCTCCGTTACTATCTTTAAAAAAAGATTTAACAATTCCAATTTCTTCTACAATTCCTGTAAACATACCCCAAGTCTAACATATTTTATTAGTTATTGAAACAAAAATGACGAAACATTTACAATAAAAAACGGGGTTACCCCCCGCCTTTTATTATAAAACTTATCAATTATAAGCTATCTTAAACTTTCAGGAACTGCCATCGGAATAGGTGCAGTATTTGAAGCAGGAGGAACCGGAGCTGAAGTATGCTGCTGTTTATAATTTTTCACAACATCAGCAGGTGTAGAATCTTTAGTTATATTATTCAAAGGTTTTTGGGTTACGGCTTGAGATGATGATTCCTTATCATCATTTTTACTTTCTTCTTTTTTATCTTCTCCCTGCTCTTCAGTAGGAGAACTTTCTTCCTCACCTATAACTTTTGCTTTATTGCCAAATGTTGCGCCATAATTTTCCAAATCAATCTGCGGATAATCAAAATCACTATCACCAAAATCTTTTGTAGCAACAGTCATAACATCTTTCCAAATTTTTGCAGGAACAGTACCTCCGGTTAAGCCTCCCATTTTGTTGTTGTTGTCATCCCCAACCCAGACACCAGTAACAATATCCGGAGTATAACCTACAAAATACGCATCTCTATAGTCATCCGTTGTACCGGTTTTTCCTGCTGCAGGCTTACCAATATTTGCAGCACGCCCGGTACCCGACAAAATAACAGTCTTTAACATAGCTGTCATTTCAGCCGCTGTTTTCAAGCTGAGTTGATGAGAAGATTTTGTTTTTGGAGCTCTATACAGAACTCTTCCTCTTGAATCCTCAATTCTTTCAATAGCATATGGCTGTACAACATATCCTCCGTTAGCAAAAGCTCCATATGCTCTTACAAACTCAAACAATTTAACACCATTTGAACCAAGCGAAATAGTATAATCATATTCCAACGGTGTCGTTATACCTAAAACTCGTGCAATTTGAATAACAGAACGAATTCCCACTTCCTGAATAACACGTGCAGCACAAACATTTGATGAAATCATAAGAGCTTTATATATAGGAATTTTACCTCTATATTTATGCCCATAGTTATGAGGCGACCATTTTGCAATAGTTATAGGACTATCATCCACAATATCATTAGGTGAAATACCTTTTTCCATCGCTGCAGCATAAACAAACGGTTTGAATGATGAGCCTGGAGGTCTTACTGCTTGCGTAACTCTGTCATACTGGGATTCACCGTAATTTTTTCCACCAGCATACACTAGAATTCTTCCATCTACAGGGCTGTATGAAAAGACTGCTGACTGCTGGGACTTTTTAGTAAGTCCCCAAGCTTTCATATTTCTCAAAATCGATTCATTTGCTGCAACCTGAGCTTTTGAGTCAAGTGTCGTTACAACCTTATAACCGCCATGAATAATATCAGTTTCCTCAAACCCCAGTTTTTCCATTTCATGCAAAACATAATCACTAAAATAAGGTGCTTTATTTGTAGTATACAATTGAGGTACAGAGCTCAATTTTATATCAGCTTGAATCGCTTTTTCATATTCATCCTGAGTAATATATTTCATAGTTAACATGCGTTTCAAAACCTGATTTCTTCTTTGTCTTGCTAGTTCTTTATTGTTGTATGGATTATATACAGACGGAGCCTGTGGCAACCCTGCTAACAAAGCAAGATCAGGAAGTGTAAGCTGATTTAATTTTTTATTAAAATATATCTGTGATGCAGCAGCAACACCATAAGCACCTGCACCAAGATATACATTGTTCAAATACATCTCAAGAATTTGATCTTTCGATATTGTTTTTTCAATTCTGGCAGCTACTTCAAGTTCTTTAATTTTTCTTGTAATAGTTCTTTCATTTGAAAGGAATAAAATTCTTGCCAGCTGTTGAGTCAATGTACTTGCGCCCTGAACAGCATGGCGAGCTATGACATTTTGAATTGAAGATCTGACAATCCCGAATATATCATACCCGCCGTGTCTATAAAAATTTTTATCCTCAGTTGCAATTAATGCCTCTTTCAATTCTTCCGGCACATCTTTTAAATCAACTTTGTTATAAGTATATGCAGTAAAGGTTTTTATAACCTCACCATCCTCAGAATAAAACTTGGTAACAATATTAGGTTTAAAATCTTCCAGATTCTCAATCGGCGGAAGTGAAGATAAATAAAGATTCAAGGCAACAAAACCTGCAAGCATCAAAGCAGTGCAGGTTAGTATAAACATCTTCAAATTTGTAAAAAACTTATTTTCTGATTTTCTGTTATATTTTTCTCTTGCAGTGCCTTTAGCAGCTCTTTGCCTTTTATATCTTTCGTATGAACTTGACATATGACTCTCCCATTGTAGCTTTTATATTATATCATTAAATATATTTAAGCAAATTGTTTACATTGCTATAGAACATGATTGAATTTTTAATTCTTTTCATATAAACTGAAAAAGGTTGAGAAAACTGGAGATATAAAAATATGTATAATGTAGCAATTATTGGTGCCGGCCCTGCAGGGATTTTTGCAGCTTTAGAAATTATGAAACTTAAACCGGAATGGAAAGTTGTATTAATAGAAAAGGGACAAAGAATTGAAAAAAGGAAATGTCCTATCCGTGAGGGTTCTCCAAAATGTGTAAACTGTAAACGCTGTGGCTTGTTATGCGGCTGGGGCGGAGCAGGAGCATTTTCTGACGGGAAATTAACATTAACTCCGGATGTTGGTGGACACCTTGTTGACTACATGACAAGACAACAGGCTGAAAATTTAATTAGATATGCTGATGATTTATATTTAGAATACGGAGCAACTGAAGAAGTTTTCGGTACAGACATGAAAGTGTTTGAAGAAATTGAACAACAAGCAGTACTTGCCGAGTTAAAACTCGTACACTCTCCTGTGAGACATTTGGGAACTGAAAGAAGCCTAGATGTATTAAAAAATATGCAGGATTATCTGGATGAGAGAATTACGATTTTAAACAATGTTTCTGCAAAATCGTTAATAGTTGAATGCGAACAAGTAAAAGGTATTGAACTGGATAACGGTGATGTTATATCTGCGGAATATACAATTATTGCTCCAGGTAGAGAAGGTGCAGACTGGTTAACTCAAGAATTTGCAAAACATAAAATCGGTATGGTTAACAATGCTGTTGATGTGGGTGTTCGAGTTGAACTTCCTGCTCCTGTATTTGAACCTTTAACCTCAAAACTATATGAATCAAAATTGATATACCACTCTCCAACTTTCGGAGACGAAGTAAGAACATTCTGTATGAATCCAAACGGAGAGGTTGTTCAAGAAAATTACAGCGGCATTGCAACTGTAAACGGCCACAGCTATGCAAACTACAAAACACCTAATACTAACTTTGCATTGCTCGTATCAGAAAAATTTACAGAACCGTTTAAAGAACCAATTCAATACGGCCAACATATTGCAAGACTTGCTAACATGCTGGGTGGCGGAATTCTTGTACAGAGGTTCGGAGATTTGTTAGACGGACGCCGTTCTACTCCGGAAAGAATCAAATCCAGCATAATTACACCAACACTAACTTGTGCAACTCCTGGGGATTTGAGTCTTGTTATCCCATACAGACAGATGACAAGTATTATCGAAATGCTTCAGGCTCTTGATAAAATTGCTCCAGGTACAGCCTCAAGATATACTTTACTTTACGGTATTGAAGTTAAATTCTACTCTGCAAGAGTTAAATTAACGGATAAACTTGAAACTGAAGGGGTTAAAAACTTATTTACAATTGGCGACGGCGCAGGAGTAACAAGAGGATTACTTCAAGCTTCAGCTTCAGGCGTTTATGTAGCAAGAACAATATGCGAAAGATAATAAGAATAAGAATAAAAATTATTTAAGATTATAAAAAGACTGTATTTACAGTCTTTTTATTTGCATATTTTTAAAAATATTGTTAAAATATAAATAGCTATGAAATTTGCACAAAAAAAACAACTGGGCTTTACTCTTGCAGAAGTATTAATAACTCTGGGAGTTATTGGTGTTCTTGCAGCAATAACCATTCCGGATTTAATGTCAAATTTTCTAAAAAAACAACTTGAAACACAAATTAAAGCAAACTATTCAATCATACAACAGGCTATAAAATATGCCGACTATGATGGTGTTTCATATGACATGGCAATAAAAGACGGGAGTGATGCAAGTATAAAAGAATGGTTTGACAGCTTTTTAGGAACACATCTAAAAATTTCACAGTTTTGCGCCAACGGAAAAGCAGGTTGCTGGCATAAAAGAGGAATTGTTAAAAACCTATTAGGTGCCGCTCCTCGTTACGAAATGGATAACGGTATCGGTGGGGATATCGTAACATTTAAACTTACAAATGGAGCATATTTTAATGTAGATGGAAATACAGCTCAAGATATGGCATCATTTGGTATAGATACGACATCCGATGGGTTAACATTCTACTTTGATGCTAATGGAGATAGAAAGCCAAATCGATTTGGAAAAGATATATTTATAATGGTCTGGACAGATAAAGGGCTTGTTCCTGCTGGTTACAACCGCACTTCATCTGAAGTAAATACAAATTGTCTAACTGGCGACGGATATTTTTGTCTTCAAAAAATCATATCAAGCGGCTGGCAAATTCCTGATGCGGTATGGAGAAGATAAATTTCAAAAATTTATTTTCCAAGATTTCCAGTACCTGATCCATGCCCCGGCAGACATACTCCAAATTGACACGCTGAATTATATGGAGTATCCATTTCCTGATTTTCAGGGTTGTTATAAGAATCAGTATTTATGGTCTCAGGAATAAAATGAGGCGGAGCTTTAAACTCTCTGGAACTATTCCTGGTAGGATTAACCAATTGTTCCAAACGATTTGGCACAAGTTTATCTTTAATTGTAGGATTCTGTTCCTGAAACCCTACTGTACAACTGCCTAACTCTTCAACTTTACATGCACTATACACTATTGTACCTGACGCTATTAATGCCAATACTGACATAATTATAATCTTTTTCATAATTATACTGTCTCCTGTTTTATATACATGTCTAATATAAAAAACATTCTATAAAGTTTCATTGGAGAAAAGTATAATATTTATACTCCGAAAATCTAAACAATATAAAAATCAAACAAAACTAAAACCATTTTCTGATAATTTTCCTATCCTGATGTTTTTGAACAGAAGATAAAACTTCTTTAAAAGGAACTATTGGCTCCATTTTGTATCCACAATATTCAGATAAAGTTCCCCCCATAGAAAACAACTCTTCTTGTGGATATCTTCTACATATTCCTGGACGCCAGAAGTGAATTTTGCAACGCTTAGTTTTCCTATCCAAATTTTTACATTCAAAAATCAAGCCTAATTCATCCTTGCCTATAATCTCTAAATCGGCATAGAATTTATGCAAATACTGCAATCTTTTGAACTCTTTTTCATCTTTGAGAACATGTTTAAAATGTTTCACATAAATATGAGTACAACATTGCCCGCAGCCTTTACATTTACCTGTGCGCCAGTAGTGTTTTTTCAAAATTTTTGAGTGAATAAATTTTTTCAGTTTCAACCACATATAAATATGATAGTATTAAAACCTTTAAGATGACATTAAGAATTGTAAATATATAAAATAAAACAAGCAAATAAAAATCTTGAGAGGAATTTATCCAGATGTAGAAGAAAATAAATATAACCTATATACAGTTTTAAACTGACATAATACTATAACATAACCAAAATAACCAACCTTGACCTCTAAATGAGGTCTTTTTTTTGTGCTACGCGCATAGATTCTCCACCAATTATTTTGCTACGATTTCAACACTCCAGCTCTGCAGTACAGAATGACAATAATGGCACTCCGAACTTGGTTTGGAATCTATTATTCTATTTATCATGCTTTATTTTACTTATTCCATTACATGTATTAGAAAAACTTTAACCTTTATGACACCTTTTCATCTTTTTAAATGATGTTTAAAAAACCAGATATTATAGAATAGAAATGTAAGAGAAATAGAATTGGGTAGGTTGATGGAACAGAGTTTTGACTTTTCTTCTTATAACAGCATAAAACGTTTATCAGAAGATGAATTAACAACTTTATGGAATAAATATTTAGCAGACAAATCTGATAAACATTCAAGAGATGCAATTATTGTACAATATATTTATCTTGTAAGATATGTTGTAGGGCGCGTAAAAGTGTCATTACCTGCCACTATTTCAGTTGAAGATATCGCAGGATACGGTGTGGAAGGATTGATAAACGCCGTTGAACGCTTTTCTCCTCAGAAAAATACAAGATTTGAAACCTATGCCCTTATAAGAATTCGTGGAGCAATTTTGGACAAAATAAGAGCTCAGGATTTTCTACCAAGAAGCGTTAGAAAAAAAATTAAAGATATTAAACAAGCCGCAGAAATTTTAAAGCAGGAACTCGGTAGAACTCCAACAACAACAGAAATTGCTAACTATCTTGACATGGATCCTGAAAAGGTTAATCAGGTAATGTCTGAAGATGTGACAATTACATCTATATACGATAAACGCGGTTCGTCTGATGATAGCATGGAAATTATTGATACTGTTGAAGATGCAAACAAGCTTAATCCTCAAGAACGAATGGAAGAACAAAGTGTAAAAACTGATTTACAAAAAGCTCTGCAAAGACTTCCAGAAAGAGAAAGAGTTCTTATGGTTCTTTATTATCAGGAAAACATGACAATGAAAGAAATCGGACAAACACTTGGAATGTCAGAATCACGAGTTTGTCAATTACATGCACAGGGAATTATGAAATTGAAAAATATTCTTAACGAAAATCGCTCTTCCCGACTACAAAAAGCTATTGTCTAACTTAGAGGTTTTTGTTTTTCATAATTGATTATTACAAAATCAATTCGCTTATTCATATTCTGCCTGTAATTAACGTTATCATAAAACGGCATCATTTCACCAAACCCTATTGCATTAATTCTATGTGGATTAACTTTTTCTACCTTTATTAAATAGTCAACGATTTTTCCGGCTCTAACCGTGGATAATTCCCAGTTATACTGATAATTAGAAACTTCCCAGCTATCAACATCTGTATTTCCCTCTACAATACATTGATTATTTAATGTTTTTAAAATTAGGGCAATTTGATATAAGACAGATTTTGATTGTTCTAGAAGTTCATCTTGCCCGAGATTAAAAAAAACAGTGCTATCAATACTGACAACAAGCCCCCTCGGAACTTTTGTATAAATAACAGAATTTCCAAGATTCAATTTAGAACGAAACATTCGTTCTATTTCTGCAGTAGGAACAGAATAATTCTGTGTTAAATTCCCTTTTATCTTAAAATTGGAAGTTTTAGAATATGACGGATAGGCAAAAAGACATAAAACAAATGCCACAAAAAAAATAACATATAAAGTTTTTATTTTTTTGTTGCCCACTCAACAATCCTCTCTCTTGAAATTATTTTCAAATTAAAGAGAAAAAACTATTAGCTGACAAGTTATGGTTTAATTATTGATAGAACATATTTATCGTTAAAATATTTTTGAGCGCACTTAAGAATTTGCTCAGATGTAACCTGTTTTACTTTAGATTTCAATTCTTCAGAAAAATCAAATCCAAATCCCAGCACATCAAATTTAGCATAACCGCATGCTTGTTGAATATTTGTTTCATCAAGAAAGGCATATTTACCTATAAGGTTATTTTTAGCATCATTCAATTCTTCTTCTGAAACTTGAACAGTCCTTATTTTTTCTATTTCTTCATCAAAACCTTTTAGGGAAACATCAATATTTTTAGGTTCAGTTGCAATATAAATCATAAAGTTCCCTGCAAGCTTGAATGTTTCATAAGAACTTCTAACCACATAAGCAAGACCCTTTTTATCTCGCAGTTCCAAAAATAACCTTGATGATAATCCACATGCACCTAAAATTATATTTAACAAAATCAAAGCAGGATATTCATCTTCTCCGTATGTTGGAACAGCCCATCCCTTAACAATATGTGCCTGATTCAAATCAGCTCGAACATTATTTACAACTTTTTTCTCTAACAGTTCGGGCTTTTCAATATTGAATACTGAAGCCACAGAAGCAGGTAATGTTCCAATTGTTTCTTCTATCTGAGAAAAAATATTATCTTTTTCTAACGCTCCAACAACTGCCAAACTTTTTTTACTATTAGTCAATATATCATTATAAGCTTCAACAATTTCATCTTTTGTTATAGAATCGATATTTCCCAAAATTTTTGTCATTGAATTCCCATAATAATGATTTTCAAACATAGCTCGACAATATGCATCCATTGCCGTTGCTCTTGGAGAATCCAATTCTGCAGTAATTTCTCCGGTTAGTTTAACCTTTTCTTTATCAAATTCTTGAAATGTAGAGTTTTTAAGAACATCATCCATTAATTCAATGGCTTTTGAAAAATCCTCATTTAAACATACAAACTTTATCCTTAAATAATTAGGAAACAGCTCACTTGAAAAATCAATTGCATATTTTTCAAATTCGTTTGCAAGCTCTTCTGAATTATATTTTTTTGTACCTTGCAAAAGTAACCTTGCCATCAACGAGTATATTCCTGGTTTCTTTTCAGGACTATTTATTGAAAAATTCAAACAGACAGCCATTCTAGGAGTATTTTTATTTTGCTTATAAATATAATTTATATCATTGTTTAATTTTGAAATTATTTTTGTCATATTCTCTCTACTTTCTATTATGATTGAATTCTAGCATAATTTTATATAAAACACAAATAATTAGTATTCGTGATATACTAGCCATATGGTTAATAGAGTAAAAACAGGAACAGTCATAGGACTCAACGCATATCAAGTATGCGTTGAAACAGATGTAGTAAATTCGCTTCCGTCAATTTCGATTGTTGGATTACCTGATGCTTCTGTTAACGAAGCTCGCGACAGAGTAAAATCAGCAATAAAAAATTCAGGCTATACTTTTCCATCTAAAAAGGTTGTAATAAACCTTGCTCCTGCAGACTTAAAAAAAGTTGGCACAAGCTTTGACCTGCCTATAGCTATAGGCATTTTGATTGAAGAAGAAGTTATTGACTCTGAAAAAGTTAAAGATTACGCATTTATAGGCGAACTTTCTCTTGATGGTCTGATTCGACCGGTTAACGGAGTATTACCACTTGTTTTAGGATTAAAAGAATCAGGCATTACTAATGTAATTGTACCAATTTCAAATGCAAAGGAAGCTGCACTAATTGATGGAATTAACATCTTTGGTGCAGAACACCTGACCGAAGTGGTAAACCATTTTATTGAAACAAAAATTCAACAAACAAATATTGATGTCAGAAAGTATCTTTCAGATAAAACCGAACAAAATTATCCTTACGACTTCAAAGATGTTAAAGGGCAACAAAAAGCAAAAAAAGCACTGGAAATTGCAGCTGCTGGCGGACATAATATGCTGATGATAGGTTCTCCTGGTTCAGGGAAAACTCTAATGGCAAAATGTTTTGCATCAATTTTGCCGCCATTAGAATTATCTGAAGCTCTTGAGCTTACTAAAATATACAGTATAAGCGGTCTGCTATCTGAAGAAGAACCCCTCATGTCAATGCGACCTTTTAGAACCGTTCATCACACAGCTTCTGCAAATGGTATAATTGGAGGAGGAACCACTCCAAAACCCGGAGAAATTACACTAGCTCACCGTGGAGTATTATTTTTGGATGAAATGGTTGAATTTCCGCGTCAGGTACTTGAAGTTTTAAGACAACCTTTGGAAGACGGAGAAATCGTCATATCAAGAGCAAAACATTCAATAAAATATCCTGCTAAATTTATGCTTCTTGGTGCGATGAATCCTTGTCCTTGCGGATATTTGGGCGATAAAGAAAAACAGTGTACCTGTTCAGATTTTCAAATCGGCCGATATCTTGCAAAATTATCAGGGCCACTATTAGACAGAATTGATTTACAGATTGATGTCCCGCGCCTCACACCATCTGAACTTTTAAACTCCAATTCAGAAGAAGAAGATTCAGCAACTATAAGAAAAAGAGTTATAAAAGCCAGAGAAATACAACATGCACGCTACAAAAACGAAAATATCCTTACAAATTCCGAACTAACATCTGATTTAATAAAAAAATATTGTAAAATTGATGACAAATCAAAAGAACTTTTAAAAGTTGCTATTATAAAATATCAACTATCAGGCAGAAGATATGATAGAATCTTAAAACTGGCTAGAACTATAGCAGACTTAGATTCATCAAATAATATTCAACAATTCCATTTAATGCAAGCTCTTCAATACAGGATGTTTAATCCTGAAGAATATGGCAAATAGATTTTAACAAAGGTTAATATTTATTTAAATTTTAGCAAAAAATATTATTTTCACTTATTATATGTAAACAGTCATATTTACCCAAACAAAGGAGATAAAAATGGAACCAATAAGATGCTTACTAAGTTCAAGCTGCAGAAAACCTTTAACTGTTAATGAATATAAATTAAAAAATGGAAAACATATAACAGAAATTATAACTGATTATGGTGAAGGCAAACAAGTAACTAGAGAAGTATATAAAAACTTACTAGGCTATCCGGAAAAAGTTGTTGACCATGTTTTTGGAACTATTGAAACTTTCTATCCAGGTAAGATTGGTGTTATAAGTGAAATCAACGGTGTAAAAACAGAAAAACCGGATTTGACAATGGATATGTTAACAAGATAATAAAGAAAATAAAAAGTCCTGAGATTCAGGACTTTTTATTTTTTTCATCTGTTATACTTTTTAAAAACTCTTTCATTAAACTTATTTTTTCTGTCCCTATAATCTCAAATGAAATTTGTTCCTGTCTTAACCTTAAATAAAATTCAGCTTCCTGAAAAACAATCATTTTATTGTTTATAAAAAAAACTATCTGAGGTTTTGCTTCTCTTACTTTATAATCTACAATATCAGAAAAATTCACACCAACACCATTTATCATAATATAATCATCAATAATTTTAACAATATCTTTTTTATTTAACTTATTGATTATTAAAAACCTTGGAACATAGAGTATTGAAACTGACAAAATTAAAATTATTGCAGTTAAAATTGATATTCTGTGTAAAAAATACAAGTAAAAAATAAAACCTGCAATTAAAAAATACAAGCATAAAATTCCAAGAACTATCATGGATGGTCGTTCTTCAATATTCGATTTTAAATACTCTTTCATATTTCCACCATATTATTTTATTTTTGATAAATTTCTACTCCATATTTATCCATAAGATTATTCTTTTTTTCATAAGAAATTATTGCCGATACCAGTGTACCTGCAAGTATACCTATAGGAAGACCCAGTACTGTTGCAAAAAATTGAGACTTGCTTCCTGAAGCAGCTTTTTTTATAGCAACAAGCCAGCCGCCAAGTCCACCTCCAACAGTACAAGCTGTTGTTAGCTTGTGTAAATCATCAGCCTGAAAATTATATTTAGACACAAATTCATCAGCTTTATTTTCTGCAATAGTATAGCTCGGAACACGTGAGGGCTTATTGGGGCTTGACTTATAATCAAGTCTTACTCTTCCATTTTCTAAATTTGGACCAATTTGTAATTTCATACTCTCACACTAACCTCTTATTTATAAAAATAAAAGTACCCTACTTTCTCAAAATTTTTGCAGATAATCTATTAAATAACTCGCTAGCATACTCCATCTTAAATAATAAATTAATTGGAATATATATAGCCAGACAAACAATTGCAATAACTGAAATCTTAAAAATTTCAAAAGGAATCTTTGGTAATTGAACAAATTTATCAATTTCAACAGCACATAGCCAACAGCCAATAAGAGCAATCAAACCTGCCACTATCATTTTCAATAAGTTTATAAAAAGAGTCCTGTAATCCATCTTCATTTTTTTAGTAATCAAAACACCTAAAACACAAGCATTAAACAGCGTTACCAGTGAAGTTGAAAGTGTAATACCACCAATACCAAAGTGCATTTTTGATATTAAAAGATAATTTAAAACAAGTTTTAAAACTATTGAAGAAAATGCAACAATAAAAGGGGTAGCAGAGTCATTAAATGAATAATAAACCCTTGTTATTGAATCCCTGAAAACATAAGGAATGATTGACACAGATAAAAACCATAAGGCTTCAGTCACCATAAATGTAGCGTTTTTGTCAAATACTCCATGTTCAAATACAAGCCGAACAGCATCCATCCCCACGACTAAAATGCCTATAATAATCGGAATTGCCCCAAAGAATAAAACTCCAACACCTTTGTTAAAGTAATTTTTAATTCCATCATAATCTTTATCGGCAACAAGCCTCGCAAAAATTGGGAATAACGGTACAAGAAAGGCTGTAACAAGAATTCCTACCGGGAATTGAAAAATTCTATTTGCATAACCTATAGCTGTCCATGCACCTTCAGATATTGAAGATGTAAAAAACATGTCAACATAAATATGGATTTGACCAACTGTTGAACTTAAAACTGCTGGAAATAATAATTCACATATTTCTTTAAAATACTGATTATTGGCAAATTCAAAATTAGGTTTTAATTTGTAGCCTAATTTTTTGATATTCGGATATTGAATAACAAGCTGTAGTATAGCACCGATTGTGGTTGCCCAGGCAAGCGCGTAACCTTTTTTGTCATCAGGCACTGCCATTACAACACCTATAATTGCTAAACTCATAATAATCGGTGATAAATTAGGCAGCATAAACTGTTTGTATATGATAAGAATCCCGTAATAAATTCCGACTATTCCGCCAATAACAAGAAGCGGTGTCATAATTTTTAAATGTGCAGCAGCAAGATTTATCATTTCAGCAGAGCCGCTTGAGATGATTAACCCCATTATTTGTCTTGGAAATACAAACATTATAACTGATAATGCAAGAAAAAATATTATTGTTGCAGTCATAAATGTTGAATAAAGCTTATTTACAGTTTCTGACGGTTTTTCTTGAAGATTTGGAATTAGCTTTGAAAAAATAGCAACAGTTGCACTGTGAAAAGGACCTCCAACTCCGCCCAACAAAATCAATGATAACGACGGGATTTGATAAGCATAATAATAAGCATCGGAAACTAAAGAAGCACCATAATAATTAGCAATCACAATATCCCTTACAAAACCTATCAATTTACTCACAATTGTAACAACTGCAATCATCCAAGCTGCTTTCAACAAACTAGGAGATTTATCTTGTTTAGTTGCTGTACTCATTTTTTCCTGCTACCTCTATATACATTCTTAACCCTTTATTGCTCTCCTGTGCTGTAGGAAAATAAAAAGTTACCGTATTCATTCCATGTTTTAAATAAGATGACAAATCAATACGGTTAAACCGCTGTGATTTATCTAAAATAATTTTTTCATCTATACCATTTATACTTGCATCAATGTAATCTACTTTGTATTTGTTATCTACAATCAGATTTGCCTGCCTGTTTTTTGAAAAAAATGTTTGAGAAACCTGATTCTGTTCACTATTTGAAGACAACACAAACGGCTGTGTTGTTAAACTAATACCTGTGTAATAATGCTGTAGAATTTTTTCATACGGCATATTCAATTCAGTTGCCATATATCCTGCCCCGTACTGGCTCATACCGACGCCATGTCCAAATCCGCCGCCATAGGCTTTTATATATATTAATTCACCATTTTCGTTATACTCATGCTCAAACACAACATTTGCACTAGGCAAGGCTTTACCATGATTGGTCAAAAGTCTTCTGATTACAAGCTCTTTTTCCACGATATAATTACCTGAATCTGTTTGAATTTCAAGTTTGATAATTTTCCCGGAATCTCCTCGCTTTAAAACATTCAGTTTTTTTATAATCCCGATAACTTCACCTTTTTTTACTTCCGGATGAACAAAACCTGCCGCACTTTGAGCTGCTATATGATTTTGAACTTCATCTTGAATTTCCTGACCATTCCACTCTCTTTCCCAGCGATAGTACGTTGAATTAACATCATATGAATCAGGTTTTGATTTATAAAATTCAGCGGCCGCTTCTTCAGTATTCAATGGTTTAAAGTTCTCACAATCAGGCTTTGCCACGAGGTAAGGCTTTGGTTTAGAAGGAAATTCTTTAGTAAACGGCTCAGAAAAAGTATACTGATAACTTTCTGTATAACCGCCTGCTGTAGATGAATACTGTGCAAGTATCAAATTCCAATCATATATTGCAACAATACCGGTAGTTTCTTCAACTGCACGATTTGAAAGTTCCTTTTCGGAATTTGCACCAAAATAAACCTGACTTGCAACAGAATCAACAACATCATAATTCGGATTTGCTTTAATACGTGGAGACAATACGTAATTTCTTGCAGCAACACTTTGAGCTTTTAAGGCTTCCAGACCAAAGCGAACAGGCATTTCGTTTGGAACAACACCTTTTAAATAATCTTCAAGCCAAATTGAATTCACTATATAAAATTTACCATCTTTGTTTGAGGGAATAAGTTCAAATGTTCCACGATACTGTGCCTCTTTCCCTGCCCTTTTCAACCCGCTTATACCAAGAAAACCATAATCCGTTTTGAATATCACTGGTCCTGAAATCTTTGCTATAACTTTATCTTCAGAATCTTTTAATATAAAAATTTTTCCGCACATAGAAATTTTTATATTATTTTGCCCATCATAAGTGTTAATATATTCTTTATTGTTATATATTTCAAATTCTTCTGTACCATAAATTGAAGCTGTACTCCATTCATAAGTAGAAAAATTTTGAGAACCAATTCCAACGCGTACAATTTTTGAATGCGGAGAGTCAATATACGGATTATTGATAACATCCTTTGCAATTTGTAATGTCTTTTGAGGAATATTTACATAATAAGGAGAACCCATTACGGGAAGTGATAATAAAAAATTTGCAAGTAAAACTATACCCAATTTCCTCATAAATTTATTATAAAACAAAGAAAAATTTTTTAAAAAAGTTTAAATATAAATTACTATAAAAACAGGAATACATTTTTCAAGTCTTCCTGTTTTTATAAATTTACATGAATAATAATACTTAATTTTTAGCTTCGATTGTTGTGCCATCCTTGGTATCTTTTAGGATAATACCTGATTCATCCAATGCTATTCTGATTTTGTCAGCAATATCCCAGTTTTTTTCGGATCTTGCCTGTTTTCTTAATTCAACAATTTCGTCCATTGAATTGAATGTTTGACCAAGAGTTTCTGAAACATGTGCTACCGCTTTCGCCAACTCATCATCAGATAATGCAGCTTTTTCGAATGTAAAGCCTAGTGTTGTTCCAAGCTTATAAAGGATTGTAAAGGCATTTTCTTCATCTTTGTTAGCTTTTGTCGCAAGATCAAATAGTACTGCAAGAGCCTTTGAAGTATTTAAATCGTCATCCATTGCTTCCACAAATGTTTTATATTCTTCAGTTGATGTGATATCAAACTCTTCGTTTATAGGAGTTTGTTTTGCATTAGTCAAACGTTTTGCCCCTGCTTGAGCCGCAGATAGAGCTTCATCAGAAAATTCAACAGGCATTCTGTAATGATTTGTCAAAATGAATAATCTTAATGTATTAGCATCATAGTTTTTCAACATATCATCAATTGTCAAGAAATTACCTAAAGATTTTGACATTTTTTCTTTGTTTATCGTTACAAAACCATTGTGCAGCCAGTAATTAACAAATTTACAACCATTTGCACATTCCGATTGAGCAATTTCATTTTCATGGTGCGGGAAAATCAAATCAGCACCGCCAGCGTGAATATCAATAGTTTTACCTAAATATTTTCTACTCATTGCAGAACATTCAATATGCCACCCCGGTCTGCCTACACCCCAGGGGGATTTGTAGCCAAACTTTTCATCTTTCTTCCATAGCGCAAAATCAAGCGGATCTTCTTTTTGGTCGCCAACTTCTATTCTGGCTCCGCTTTCTAATTGGTCAATAGGTTGCTTTGAAAGATAGCCATAATTTTTAAATTTCTTAACCCTGAAATACACATCGCCGTTTGATTCATAAGCATAACCATTTGCAATCAAGTCTTTAATGATTGATATCATTTCACCTAAAGTTTTTGTTGCAAAAGGTTCAATATCAGGTTTTAGTGTATTTAATGATTTCATAGAGTTTTCAAACTGTTTGTACCAGTATTGAGAAACTTCGGTTGGTGTTTTATCTTCTTTTTCTGCTTTTTTCAGAATTTTATCATCTACATCTGTTACATTACGACAATATGTAACGTCATATCCTTTAAACTTTAAGTATCTATATAAAACATCCCATGTAATATAACATCTCGCATGTCCAAGGTGAGCATAATCATAAACAGTTGGACCGCATACATACATTTTTACTTTATTACCATCTATGGGTTTAAATTCTTCAATAGTATTGCTGTAAGAGTTAAATAATCTCATAGTAAAATCCTCATTTCTAATCATTATTTTACAACAAACAAATTTAGAAATGTAAACAAATGTAAAAAAAACATATGTAGTATATACACTTTATGGCAATTATCAATACAAATATTTGTTTATATAAAAGTACTAATAAAATTTTGTAATAGAAAAGGAGAAGTCAAATATGACAGACCAAATTAAGTATGTGCCTACAGTTATCAGATGGAATGAAAATGGAAAAGTCCAACAAAGAACAATGAAAATAGAAGAAGGCTTTACCTTCGATTTTGAACAATCAAAAAAATACGACTACAAACCTAAGACATATAATTCGCCAGGCAAAGCACCTGTACTCAATCTTACTAAAGAAGATGCATACAATATATTAGGTTTATCCCACGCAAATGAGAATGGATATACAAACACTAAAGGTGAAAAAGTATATGTATTGGATCATAAAGATTTAGAAGCTGCAAAAGAAGCCTCTAAATCCACCACGGTCGATAATCTTACACACCAACATGTAAGCTGGGCCGGCTATGGCGCACGTGTTGTAGATGTTGGAGTTACTACTAGTGGTGGTTTAAGTATCATTCACAACGGCACAAATACTCAAGGACAAAGAGAAGAATATGCAATTTCGGTATTTTTTAAAAAATAATTAAAATTTTAATTTATCAAATATTTTATGTACCGGTTCCTGCAATTCTGCAACCGGTACTTTTTCATCCATTTCAAGTGTAATTGTCGCAATATTTCGTTCTACACCTGCCCATGTTCCGAAACTTCCCGGAGTTGGATAGCCAACACTCTCTTCTACCGGATATTTTATAATATCTGAAATCATTTGTGCAGTTTCTTTTGCAGGTCCATCGTAATTAACTATTTTATAAGGTGTATGCAAAGTTACAATTAAACTTGGAGAGTATTTTTTAATAGTATCAATAAGAAACTGTGTTTCGATTTCGCTTGCAGGAGATTTCCCACCAAAGTAATTTGAATTTTCATCATCACAAGTAGCATTGTCACCTTTGTTTTGCCCCCAATTTTGTGTTGGAAAATTTCTGTTTATATCAACATTATTTGCATTTGTTCTTATATTTAACTGCATCCCATCTGGATTCAGACAAGGAATAAACAAAAGACTTTTATCCCCTCTCTTATCAGTACATCTCCTCGGAATTAAAGATGCTGAGGTGAAGGAATAAATACATGAGGTTGTAGAATTGACTGAATATTTTTCAATATATTTATCAATCAGGTATTTCCCCTGCGGCTCGTCTCCATGCACAACACCAACTATCAAAATATTATTTTCTGACGGCTCTCCAATTAGCTCAATAGTATTACCAAGTTTTGTTTTAATACTGTTTAAAACTTCCATAAAACATAAATCCTCAGTTCTTTTATAAATTTTATTATTCAAACAATGCGTTGATAAAATCTTCAGTATCAAAAGCTTTTAAATCTTCCATTTTTTCACCAACACCAACAAGTTTCACAGGAAGCTGCATTTCTTTCGCTATAGCAATAATGATTGCACCTTTTGCACTGCCGTCGAGCTTAGTCAGAGCAACACTTGTAAGGTTCACTGAATCTGAAAAAACTTTTGCCTG
This sequence comes from uncultured bacterium, assembly GCA_905211505.1. GTDB lineage: Bacteria > Cyanobacteriota > Vampirovibrionia > Gastranaerophilales > Gastranaerophilaceae > Zag111. The sequence goes on from CAJMAX010000006.1 coordinate 37,662, forward strand.
CTGCAACCCGTTTTGTCCTGTATTTGCATCAATTACAAGAATACTTTCCCTCAATGCATCCGGAGCCTGCTTATCAATAACTGTTTTAATCTTTTTCAACTCTTCCATCAAGTTAAATTTATTTTGCAATCGTCCTGCGGTATCAACAAGGATAACATCATAATTTTCATTTTTAGCTTTTTGAATTGCTTCATATACAACAGATGCAGGATCAGCTTTATCTCGTCTTACAATATCCGCACCGGCACGTTCAGACCAGATATTTAATTGTTCTTCTGCCGCGGCACGGAATGTGTCACCTGCAGCTATAAGAACCTTTCTCCCATCTTGTTTGAAACGGTATGCCATTTTTGCGATTAAAGTTGTTTTGCCGGCACCGTTAACACCAGTAATAAAATATATGTTCAATTCGCTATCTTTGTAATTTAGATTTGTAGAACCTGCATCTGCCAGAGTTTTTTTGAATTCTTCTTTTAAATAATTTTTTAATTCAGATGGCTTTGCATTTTTTTTAGCACGTAAATTATCAACAAGTTCAGCCGCATAACTTACTCCTAAATCTGCACCGATAAGAGTATCTTCTATATCCTCAAGGGCAAATTCAGAATATTCTTCTTCTGCCTCATCCACATTTGATAAAACATTACCGACCAAAGACTGTGCAGTATTTGATACAGCTTGTTTTAGGTTATCAAATTTATCTTTAAAGAATCCAAACATAGCCATATACTAGCATAAAATTATTTAAATTTCATCTGACAGTTAAAAATCTAATTTGTCTGGAAGTTTGATATATTAAAATCGTCTGACGTAATAATTAGGGTCATTTTTCAGTTCAGATTGAACTAAAAGCAAGTCTCTATCCGTAAATCCGCGGCTTAATATTTTTGCAGCTTTTTCACGAATTGTGTATTCATTTATATTTTTAGAACGAAGGATTATTGTTTTTAAATCTGAAAATTCTATTTTTTCGTAAAATTCGTAAATAGTTTCTAAACACCAGTATAGTTTGAAAACTTCTTTATTAACCTTATATTTGCCATCTTGAAAGTTAAATTCTTCAACTTTATCAAGCAATTCAAGAGTAAGCTTTACAAGATTTGTACCAAAAATCTTGCAAAATTTGTCATTGTTTTTCAAGTTTGATACAGCAGAAATGACATTTCTACAGATATTGGCGTTGATATCTATGATTGCCAGCAAGAAAATATTATAATTTTCCGGAGTTTGAAAAAAACATATAAGATTTGGATCAGACATAAATTCATTCAAACGCAACGAGACGGCTTCTCTAACTTTGCCATCCTGACCTACCAAATTTGAAACCAAAATTTTAGCATCAGAATCTGATGTTATTGTTTCCAAACGCAAAGCTGAAATTTGTTTTTGCACGATGTTCCCACTTTTTAGCAAATCCAACAACTGTTCATGCGAATAATTTGATTCGTACAAATTCAAAGCTTGTTCAAAATTTTCATCCAAAGTTTTATAGTAACTATTATTCAAATTTTATTCCCCTGTATTCTGGTAATATAAATATAACATAAAGTACAATGATTTTTCAGTGTAAAATCGTTTAAATGTATGATATACGTACTGAAAGTTCAGTTATAATAAAGTGTAGGAGATACATTATGGGTAACATTATATCACTTTTACAAGAAATATTTATGATGAAAGAAGATAACCGTACAAAAGTTGGTCTAGCAGACTTCAGAGATATTGAAACTCCGGTTGAACAACCTGCAAAAAAAAACCACAGAGCTCCGAAAGAATTGAAACTTTCAGAATTGATGAGAAAAAGTAGCTACTAAACTTTTTGGTTTTTCTTATAGCTTTGATAAACTTTTGCTATAGCACTCAAGGCGAAAGACTGAACAATAGGATTCGCATCATCACAAACTTTAACCAAAGGTTCTATAAATATTTCGACATTTACACTTGCATCATCTAATAAATTTATAATACAACTTATTGCCGAATTTCTTGTAACCCAGTTAGGTGACTGCAATGCTTCTATAATTTTATTTTGTAGAATTTTGCCGTAACGGCAGACGCCTGATATGGCATTTTTTCTTATGGAGTCATTTTCTTCTCCGAGTTTTTCAAAAAGAATTTCAAAGGTTTCCTCATTTGGGAATTCAGTTAAAGCTAAGATAGCTGCAGCTGCCACATTTGAGTTGGAAGAATTAATCTTGTCTTTTATTGCATTTAAAATCATATCTTCATAACTGCTTTTATACGGAATTGAAGTTTTTACAGGAGCTTTTGGAGCTTCTTTTTTTCCGTCAGGCAAAATGTATGAAAACCCTGCTCTGGAAATTGCATTTTTAGCTTCTTCAAGAGTTTTGAATATCAGAGCATCAGACCCGAGCGGATGTGGAATTTGTTGAACTACTGATTTATTTTTATTTTTCAGAGAAATTGCATTGACAACAAAAACAACTTCTCCATCTCTATTTTCTTTTTTTATCGCAACATATTGCATAATTATATCCCTTCATAAAAAATACTTTTATCCAGTTGTGCAAAAAATTCCCGATATACTTCCGGAGAGTAAAGTCTTATCACCCTGATAGGTGCGGCTTTTACATACGAAAAACCATCCGCATTTAATAGAATTTTTTCAACAAGTACAAATCTTACTTTCGTCTTATTTTTCCCAAATTTCTCAACATTGACATTCGAATCTACCACAATTGTTTTATCACGCAGCTCATTTGTTATCTGCATTGTAGGAGGATAAACAGCATAAGCTCCTGCGCCATATGAAAATACTGTATAAGCAGCTGCTGCAGCAAGCCAGATTGAACACCCAAAAACTCTCATTTTGCGGACATGCTTCTGCTTGAAAATTTTTCTAGCCCTGACATACCCAAGCTCAGGTTCTACTTCTTGAACAATAAATCCACTATCTTGCAAAGTATTTATAGCAGACCTCATGACCCTATCGGTATCAGATGTTTCAAAAAAACGAGTCTCCATTTCTCTGAGTTCTAATTGCGACATTTTTCGAATTTTCTTTGCATATACGCAATTCCCGGAAACAGAAATCAACACAACAGTTAATATTACAGCTAAAATCTTTTTCATCATATTTTTTGTTTCTGTAAAAATATTGCCTTATCTACCTTAGAAAAAAACTCTTGATAATATTTTTCATCATTCACATCATCTATAAACTGAGCATTACCATAAATATTCAACAATTTACGTTTAAAATTAACCCTTACTTTCATATTTTTCCCGTATTCTGTAACATTAGCAGTAGTCTCAATAGTAGCGACTTTAACCCCATTCCAGTTCAAGCGGGATTTTGACAACCCGAACTCTTTTGAAATATCAATATTCGGGTCCGAAGTATCAAAATCTTTTACACCATAAATAAACCCTAAAAGAGGATTTGCGTTATACACAATAAAACCCTCATCCTGCAAAACGTTAAGCATAGCTTTCATTACCAGAGCTTTATCAGTAGAACTGTAAGTCCTTGTTTGAAATTGTCTTTTTTCCAGCTGGGTCATTGGAGTAATAATAGTTTCAGCTTCTCTTTTTTTAGCACATACAGGCAAAGCCAAGCATAAAACAAAAAGAATTAATAGTATTTTTTTTAACATAAAACTGTCTCCTAGAATGAACTCATATGATAAGAGAATGATAACACATTATTATTTTTATCAAATTTTAAAACTACTGTTAAAGTTTTTTGTACACTCTGAACAGTTCCACCGTTTTTGTTATACCCGACATTACCCAGTCCACCGCCAAATCCGCCGGAGCCATACCCTCCGCCGAGTCCGCCTAAACCTACACCAAAGCCTGAACTACCGTATGAAACAATAGAAGAAACTTTGTCATAAATCCATGTTTCATTACCATCAGCATCTTGAGTAACAATATTTGGAGAACCTAATATTGCAGCAACTTCAGCCTGAGATGTTCCAACCTTTATATCCTTTTGCACAAGTCCCAAAGTCATTTGTTGTTCTTTTACAGGAGTTGTCATCTGAATCTGGCATTTTTCAGGATGCTTCCTGCATTTTCTGCTCATTTTAGGATTTTCATTAATCGCGAATGCCGGTGCTGCAAAGCCCAACACCAATAGTGATACCAGAATCTTTTTCATAACATTTTCCTTTTTATTCCAACTACACATACAGTTTTTTACATTATACCAGACTGTATAAAAATTTTAAATAGCCATCTGGCCTTTTTTAAATAAATAATTATAAATA